>NZ_JBFBGS010000059.1:0-63728 GCF_040684795.1 Kitasatospora sp. NPDC089797
CCGACGGCAAGCCCAGGGGTGCCTCCGTCGCCGGGGTGAAGAGCGGAAACCGGCCCGACTCCGACTGGCTGTCCGGTCAGATCCTGGAGACGGACGCCTACACCGACTCCTCCGCTGACGCGGGCTCGCCGGTGTCGTACACCGTCAACAGCTACGAGAACCCGTCCGACCGGGCCACCCACAAGCGCGCCGGCCTGCCGGACCTGGTCGCCCGCTACGGCGCGACCAAGGTCACCACGGCGTCCACCGCTGCGACCACCACCGGCACCCGTACCACCACGAAGGTGGCGACCACGGACGCCGGGAACAACAACCGCGTCACCACGTCGTTGAGCACCGCCGACGGCACGCCCGACGTCTGCACCCGGTACCGCTACGCCGCTGGCGCCAACCCGCAGATGACCGGCCTGGTCTCAGAGGAGTTCGTCATCTCGGGCGCCAACGCCTGCACGGCGGACGCGAACCCGACCAACACGGTCTCCGACAAGCGCACGCTCTACGACGGCCAGGCCTTCGGCACCGCCGGAGCGAAGGCCGAGGCCACGGGCAGCCAGGTGCTGGACAGCTACGACGCCAACGGCGTCGCGCAGTTCGTCACCGCGGCGACCAGCACCTACGACGGCTACGGTCGGACGACCTCGGTGACGGACCCGACGGTCACCGACGGCGCCAACCCCAACGGCGCGGTCGCCACGACCGCGTACAGTTCCGCCAACCCGGGCGAGCTGCCCAACAAGGTGGTCACCGGCAGCCCGGCCCCGGCCGGCGCACCGGACGCGGGCACCGCCCGCACGACGACCGCGACGCTCAATCCGGCCCGAGGCCTGTCGTTCACCACGACGGACGCCAACGGTCGTACCACCACCCAGACCTACGATGGCCTGGGGCGGCTGAAGGCCGCCTGGGCCCCGGGTCAGGACACCGGGGGCAACGCCAACGCGACCTTCGACTACGCGGTCAACGGCGGCTCGGCGCCGTCCACGGTGACGACCAACTCGCTCCGCCCCGGCGGCAAGTCGTACGGGAAGTCGACGCAGATCGTCGACGGCCTCGGCCGTACCGTGCAGACCCAGGGCGATCCGGCGATCGCGGCCTACCACGGTCGGCTGATCACGGACACCTCCTACGACTCGCAGGGCCGGGTCGGCCAGACCAACAACACCTATTACGAGGACACCAACGCCCCCAACACGACCCGGTGGATCCCGGACAGCGCCTCGGTGCCGAACCAGAGCGTCGTGCAGTTCGACGGTCTGGGGCGGGCAGTGAGCACGCAGTTCGTGGCGCTGGGCACGCTGCAGGCCACGACGACCACCGCGTACCCAGGTGCGGACCGGGTCGACGTGTCACCGCCGGCCGGTGGCACCGCGACCAGCACGGTCACCGACGCCCGTGGGCGCAAGACGCAGGTGTGGCAGTACCGGACGGCTGCGGCGACCGGCAAGCAGGCCGACGCGGACGTCACGAGCTATGCCTACACGCCGGGCGGTCAGGCGGCCTCGCGTACGGACGCTGCCGGGAACACCTGGAGCTACGGCTACGACCTGCGCGGTCGTCAGGTGAAGGCCGACGACCCGGATGCGGGTGTGTCGACGCGTTCGTACGACAGTGCGGGCCGGCTGGCCTCGACCACGGACGCGCGCGGTCAGAGCGTCGCGATCACGTACGATCTGCTGGGGCGCAAGACCGGCACCTACAACGGGTCGGTGGCTCCGGCGAACCAATTGACCGGCTATGCCTATGACACCGTGGCGAAGGGCCAGTTGACGTCGTCGACCCGGTTCGTGGGCGGCGCGGGTGGTTCGGCGTACACCAAGTCGGTCGGGGAGTACGACGTGGCGTACCGGGCGACCAAGACCTCGATCTCCCTGCCGGGCGCCGAGATCGGCCAGAGCGGGCAGGTGAGCTTCGACTACGCCGCCGCCTACAACCCGATCACCGGCGCCGTCGTGTCCGACACCCGGGCTGCGGCGGGTGACCTTGCCCAGGAGGCGGTGAACTACAACTACGAGGCGTACGGGCAGCTCAACGACGTCAGCGGCTCGGGGTACACGTATCTGCGGCAGGCGGACTGGGACGCGTACGGGCGCAACATCCGGGACACGATGAACCCTTGGGGCACCCAGGTCGTCTCCACCAACACCTACGACGAGCCGACCGGGCGGCTGCTGACCCAGTACGTGGACAAGCAGACCTCGACGACGGGAACGGTGCAGAACACGACGTACGCGTACAACCCGGCAGGTCGGATCACCGGGATCCGGACGATCCCGGACAACAGTCCGGACCGGACGGACCTGCAGTGCTTCTCCTACGACTACCTGGGCCGGCTCACCACGGCGTGGTCGGACACCGGGCGGCTGAACCAGCCGACCCCGTCGCTGGCCGGGCAGGGTGCGTGTGCCAACTCGACGCCCACCAGCGGGGCTTCGACGCCCGGGACGACCACGGTCGGCGGCAGCGCGCCGTACTGGCAGGACTACACCTACGACGCGGTCGGCAACCGCACCAAGCTGGTCATGCACAACCCGACCGGCGACCAGTCGAAGGACCTGGCCATCGGCCAGACCTTCCCGGCCGCCGGCGCCCGCAACACGCCGACCACGGCGGCGGGTACGGGCGGTGGTACGGGCGGTGCGCACGCGCCGACGGCGATCACCTCGACGTTCCCGAACAACGGGAGCGTGCCGGGCAGTTACCAGTACGACGCGGCGGGGAATACCACGAAGATCGCCAACCCCGGTGCGAACAAGACCATGGGTGCCGGGTTCGTGCTCAGCCCCGGTGAGAGCGTGCGGTCCAGCAGCGTGCAGCTGACGATGCAGCCGGACGGCAACCTGGTGCTGACCTCGCTGCGGACCGGGCTGGTCACCTGGTCGACCGACACCGCCAACCACCCGGGTGCGTGGGCGACGATGCAGGACGACGGCAACTTCGTCGTCTACGACCCGCAGCGGGTGCCGCTGTGGTCCTCCCAGTCGTGGACCGGCCCGAACAGCAAGTTCTTCGCGGTGGTCCAGGACGACGGCAAGTTCATGGTCTACGGGCCGGGCTGGAGCCCGAAGTGGGACTCCAAGACCTGGACGACGGTGGACGCGGCCAACGGCGCGGACCTGACCTGGGACGTCGAGGGCAAGCTCGCCACGATGAAGCAGGGCAGCGCGACCACCTCCTACGTCTATGACGCGGACGGCAACCAGCTGATCCGCCGCAACCCCGGCAAGGTCACCGTCAACCTCGGCGGCGGCGACGAACTCAGCTACGACACCGGTTCCAAGACCAGCAGCGGCACCCGCTACTACGCCCTGCCCGGTGGCGTCACCCTGGTCCGCCAGGGCGCGAACGCGCTGACCTACCAGTTCGCCGACCACCACGGCACCAACAGCCTGTCCATCGACTCCGCGACGACGAACGTGAACCGCCGCTGGACCGACCCGTTCGGCGTCCTGCGCGGCTACGGTTCGGCCAACTCCTGGTCCGGGGACAAGGGGTACGTCGGCGGCCTGAAGGACGACGCCACCGGCTTCACCAACCTGGGCGCCCGCCAGTACCAGCCCGCCACCGGCCGCTTCCTCAGCCCCGATCCACTGCTGCTGGCGGACGACCCGCAGCAGTGGAACGCGTACGCGTACAGCAACAACGACCCGGTGAACAAGACGGACCCCACCGGCATGGCGCTGGAGGAGTGCGCGAGCGGCTTCGCCAAGTGCTCCAACATGGGCACCAAGGTCGACACCACCCAGGACGGACCGAACTACCAGAAGATCGTCGAGGAGATCAAGAGGGCTGAGCCGATCCGCAGGCAGGGCTACATCGAGTTCGTGAAGAAGAGCCTGTCGAAGCCTCATCCCGATGCCTACATCGAGAGCCAGGTCCCCAAGAACGGGCCCGGCGTCGTCGGCCACTCGACGGAACAGAAGGGTCGGCCGGACGACCAGCTCAACTACGAGATCGGCGCCGATCTCCGCAGGAGCAACCTTCCGCTGTCGGTGTCGGTCGGCGCGACCACAGCCCAGTCGACGCAGTGGTCCGAGCAGTTCGCGAAGAAGAAGAGCAACAACAAAAACGTCAAGACGGGAGCGAAGGTCTCCGTGGAAGGCAGCCTGCTCGGTTTCAGCAAGGCGACCGCGGAGGGGAGCGTCGAGTACAACTACGAGTGGGGATCGGAAGAGACCAAAACGAGGACCGATGGCGGGGGCACTTCCAGCCAGGAAAGCACCAACGTCACGGCCCAGATCCCGGCCGACAAGGAATACGGGTTCTCGCCGCTGGGACGTCGGACGAACTACGTGACCACCTACTACCACGAGGACGGCACGGTGACCACGCAGGAGTGGGGAACCTACCAGTTCCTCAGCTGGAACCGGGTCGTGTATGACCACGCGCCGGCTGAGGCCGTCGACAGGTAGGCGCGTCGCACGGCGTCGACCGTTTCGTCGAGGAGAGGATGATTAGCCACATGAGGGGATCTGCGGTGCGGCTCGGTGCCGTACTCTTGGGCTTGGTGATCGGCGCCTGCGCGTGCAGTGGGGCTTCCGAGGGAGAGGGGGCGTCTGTGGTCGCGAGAGTCGGCTCTTCTGCCGCCGCACCCTCCTCTGCCCCGCCGGCCGATTCGGCTCCTAGCGCGAAGGACGCGCCAGGGGCCGATGCGCGGCCGGTCTTTCCGGAGGACGTCAAGCGCCAGATCGTCCGGATGGCGGAGGACGCCGGAAGGATGCCGGTGCGCGGCGAGTTCTCGCTGGCCGAGTACGACCGCGGCCACGGGCCGGAGTTGATCTGGCAGACCGAGAAGACCGGCGAGATCTGCACCGCAGACGTCGTCGGTCCGAGCACCACGTGCGTGGCGCTCACGTCGATACCGGCGAAGCGCGTTCCCGGGGCCGACGTCTTCATGGGAGGCGGGCGGTTCTACGACCACGGTCAGACGTTCTGGGCGGTGACACTCATCGCGAACGGCGAGTCGATCGACCATCTGGCCTGTCGGGGAAGGGACTTCCCGGCCCGTGCGGCCTACTCGACCCGTATCGACGGTATCTCCCGGATCATCTACACCGTCGTCATCCCGCAGGAGCTCCAAGGCGAGTACCGGGTGTCCGTCCAGCGGGACGGTCAGTCGGCCGAGGAGCGTCTCGAGCTCAACATGGACAAGGTCGGCTCGCCGGTGCAGTGCTGACCGGCCGACCTTGAACCGAACGGTGCCCCGCCTCCCCCAGGGAGGCGGGGCACCGCCGTGTCGTCCCCCGGCCGGGGTGGGTCCAGCCCCACCCCCGGCCCGGGGTGCAGCTGGATTCTGCCGCCGCCCCGCCGTCCCTAGATTCGATCACGGGCCGCCCGGAGCGGGGGGCCGGGAGGAACGGGAGCGGGGAGCGGGACATGCGGGAAGAGGGGGCGCCGGCGCTGCGGTTGGCCGGGCTGCGGAAGCGGTTCGGGCGGCAAGTCGCGGTGGACGGGCTGGAGTTGGTGGTGCCCAGTGGGTCGTTCTACGGGCTGGTCGGGCCGAACGGTGCCGGGAAGACCACCGCGCTGTCGATGGCGGTGGGCCTGCTGCGGCCGGACGCCGGGAGCGCGGCGGTGTTCGGGGTCGACGTGTGGCGCGATCCGGTGCGGGCCAAGGCGCTGGTGGGGGTGCTGCCGGACGGGATGATGCTCCCGGAGCGGCTGACCGGGCCCGAACTGCTGCACTACCTGGGCCGGTTGCGCGGTCTGCCGGGCGCGACGGTGGACGAGCGGGCCGGGGAGCTGTTGGGGGTCCTGGAGCTGGACGGGGTCGGGGAGACGCCGGTGATCGACTACTCCACCGGGATGCGCAAGAAGATCGGGCTGGCCACCGCGCTGCTGCACGCGCCGCGACTGCTGGTGCTGGATGAGCCCTTCGAGGCCGTCGATCCGGTGTCGGCGGCGACCATCCGCACCATCCTGCGGCGCTTCGTCGCCTCCGGCGGGTCGGTGGTGTTCTCCAGCCATGTGATGGCCCTGGTCGAGCAGCTCTGCGACCACGTCGGGGTGATCGCCGGGGGCCGGGTGCTGGCGGCCGGGACGGTGGAGGCGGTGCGGGCCGGGCGCGGTCTGGAGGACGTCTTCGTGGAGCTGGTCGGGGCCCGTACGGGCGGCGAGGAGGGGCTGTCGTGGCTGGCGTCCTGAGCGGTACGAGCCCGGCCGCCGTGCTGACCGGGATGAAGCTGGCCGTCCTGCGGCGGTCGATGTCCGGCCCCCGGGCGGCGAGTCTGATCGCCGGGGGAGTGTGCGGTGCCCTGGCGGCGGTGGGCACGGCGCTGCTGGGTCTGGTGGACTTCCCCGCCCCCGAGGCGGGGGTCGGCACGGTCGCCCTGGTGCTGCTGGTCTGGACGGTCGGCTGGGCGGTCGGCCCGACCCTCACCGGCGGGGACCCGACCCTGCGGCTGTCCTACTTCACCCTGGTGCCGCAGCGCCCGGTCCGGCTTGCCCTCGGGCTGCTGGCCGCCTCCTTCGTCGGGGTGACCCCGCTGGTCAGCCTGGTGGCGTTCACGGTGCTGGTGGTCCTCGGCGCCGGGTTCGGGCTGCTGCCCGGGCTGGTGGCCGTGCCCGCGGTGCTGGTGCAGCTGCTGTTCGTGGTGGTGCTGGGCAAGGTGGCCGTGCAGGGCCTGGGCAGCGCGGTCCGGTCGCGGCTGGGCTGGGAGCTGTCCGCGCTGCTGGTCGGCCTGGTCTGCGGGTTCCTGAACACCGGCTGGTTCGGGGTCGCCTTCTTCTTCCGGCTGCTGGGCGGGCACTGGGCGCCCACCGTCGGGACGGTCGTGCGCGCGCTGCCCTCGGGCTGGGCGGTGGTCGCGGTGGACGCCGCCCGGCGCTCGGACTGGGCCCTGGCCGGGGCCTGCCTGGGCGGGCTGCTGGCCCTCACCGCCCTCCTGTTCGCGCTCTGGACGGCTCTGTTGACTCGGCAGTTGGTGCGCGGCACGGCAGGCGGCGGACCGCACGGCACCGCGGCCGTCGGCCGGGCCACCGCCCGCCGGAACGGCCGGCTGCGGGCCCTCCCGGACACCCCCGGCGGTGCCGTGGTCGGCAAGGAGCTGCGGCTGTGGGCGCGCGACCCGCGCCGGGCCCGCTTCCTGCGGATCGCCCTGTGGACCGGCCTGTTCACCGGTCTGCTCCCGCTGCTCGGCGGCTTCGCCACCGTGCTGCCGTGGACCGGGACGGTCGTCGCGCTGTACGCCGGCGTGCTCGGCTGCAGCCTGTACGGCCTGGACGCGGGCGCGCTCTGGCTGACCCTGGTCACCCCCGGCGCCGAGCGGATCGACGTCCGGGCCCGGCAGTTGGCCTGGCTGCTGGTGGTCGGCCCGGCCGCCGTGCTGCTCACCGTGCTGGGGACCCTCGCCGTCCCGAACGGCTGGGCCTGGCCCTGGCTGCTCGCGGGGCTGCCCGCCGTGCTGGGGGCGGGGGCGGGCCTGGTGCCGCTGATGTCCCTGCTCGGCCCGGCCCCGTTCCCGGACCGGCCGGGTGGCGGGCCGCTGGACGGCTTCAGCGACGAGAGCGGCGACCAGGCCCGGATGCTGGGCCTGGCGGTGCTGCTGCTCCAACTGTGCGCCGCGCTGCCGGCCACCGGGGTGGTGCTGGCCGGGACGCTGCTGGACAGCGCACCGCTGCGCTGGGCGGGGGCGGCGGTCGGCCTGGGCACCGGGCTGCTGTACGCGTGGTGGCTGGGCCGGGCGGCCCGGCGCCGGCTGGCGGCCCGGGGGCCGGAGCTGCTGGACGTGCTGCGCAAGGGCGTGCGGCGGCCGGTGGGGAAGCCGGCCGGGCAGGACGCGGTGGACGCCCTGGCCCGGCGCCGCACGGCGCTCGCCGGGCTGCTGGTCACCGTCGGGGTGCTGAGCGTCGCGCCGCAGGGCGGGGTGGCGCTGGGGATGTCGCTGCTCGCACCGGCGAACCGGAGCTGGTTCCTGGCGCTGTACCTGCCGCCGGACTGGCAGGTGCCGGTCGCGGCGGGCTTCGTCCTGCTGGGCAGCGGGTGCTTCGCCGTGGTGTACCGGCTGATCCGCGCCAAGCACGCCGCCGAGCGGGCCGCCACGCATGCCGCGGAGCAGGCCGCCGACTCTGCCGCCGAGCGGGCCGCCGAGCGGGCAACCACCGGCTGACCACGGCCCGTTGCCCGGCTGCCATCATGATCGTCCGTTGCCCGTCCCCGATCGGAGGCCCCCGTGAGCACCCCGCAGTCCCGAGCCGCCGAAGCGCTGCGCACCGCCCTGCGGGCGTTCGGGCGGCTCGCCGTCCTGACCCTGCTGATCCCGGCCGGGGCGCTGCTGGCGGTGCTCTACCTGCTCTCGTTCCTGCTCTGGGGCTGTCTCGGGATGGTCCCGCTGTTCCCGTTGGCCACCCGGGTGGTCCGCGCCACCGCCGGGGCCGCCCGGTGGGCCGCCGGCCACTGGTCGCAGGTGCCCGTACCGGTGCCGTACGTGCCCCGGCCGGCCCTGGAGCGCACCCTGCACGGCTGGTTCTGGACCGGCCACGACTACCACAAGAGCCGCTGGTTCGCGGGCTTCGCGCTGAAGCTGCGCTGGCTCTGGAACGACCCGGCGACCTGGCGGGACGCCGCCTGGGTGCTGGTCGACCCGCTGGTCGGCGGCGGGATCGCGGCCGGGCCCGTCCTGCTCTCGGCCGCCGGACTGTACGGGCTGGCCGAGCCCGCCCTGGCCGACCCGGTGCTGCCGCTGCCGGGGCCGCTCGGCCCGCTGCTCGGCCTCCTCCTGGTGCCCGCCGGGCCGGCCCTGGCCGGGCCCGCGCTGCGCCTGCACGGCCGGTGGACCCGCACCCTGCTGGGCCCCACCGAGCGGTCCCGGCTGGCCCGGCGGGTCGAGCAGCTGACCGAGATCCGATTGGACGCCACCGAGGCCCAGGCCGCCGAGCTGCGCCGGATCGAGCGGGACCTGCACGACGGCGCCCAGGCCCGGCTGGTCGCGGTCAGCCTGAAGCTCGGCGCGGTGGTGCCGCTGATCGACCGCGACCCGGCGAAGGCGAAGCAGGTGGTGACGGACGCCCAGGAGAACGTCACCCAGGCGCTGCAGGAACTGCGCGACCTGGTGCGCGGTATCCACCCGCCGGTGCTCGCCGAGCGCGGCCTGGCCGAGGGGATCCGGGCGCTCGCGCTGGACGTGCCGCTCAAGGTGGAGGTCCGGGCCGAACTGCCGGGCCGGGCCGAGGCGCCGGTGGAGTCGGCCGTGTACTTCGCGGTCAGCGAGGCGCTCACCAACGCGGTGAAGCACAGCGGGGCCCGGCACGCCACGGTGGAGCTCAGCCACACCGCCGGGCTGCTGCGCGCCGAGGTGGCCGACGACGGGCGGGGCGGTGCGGACCCGGCCGGGGGCAGCGGTCTGCGGGGCATCCGGCGCAGGCTGGCGGTGTTCGACGGTACGCTCGCGCTGACCAGCCCCCCGGGGGGCCCGACCAGGCTGATCATGGAGCTGCCGTGCGTGTTGTCCTCGCCGAGGACCTCGTCCTGCTGAGGGACGGACTGGAACTGCTGCTGAGCGCCCACGGCCACGACATCGTCGCCGCGGTGGAGAGCGGGCCCGAACTGGCCGCCGCCCTGGCCGAGCACCGGCCGGACATCGCCGTGGTCGACGTCCGGCTGCCCCCGACCTACTCGGACGAGGGCCTCCAGGCCGCACTGGCGGCCCGCCGGGAGCAGCCCGGCCTGCCCGTCCTGGTGCTCTCCCAGCACGTGGAGCAGCTGTACGCCCGGGAGTTGATCGCGGACGGCGCGGGCGGGGTCGGCTACCTGCTCAAGGACCGGGTCTCCAAGGCCGACCAGTTCGTGGACGCGGTCCGCACCGTGGCGGCCGGCGGCACGGTCATGGACCCCCAGGTGATCACCCGCCTGCTGGCCCGCAACGCCGACGACGAGCCGCTCGCCCTGCTGACCCCGCGGGAGCGGGACGTGCTGGCGATGATGGCCGAGGGCCGCTCCAACGCCGCGATCGCCCAGCGGCTGCACTTCAGCGAGGGGGCGGTCAGCAAGCACACCTCCAGCATCTTCGCCAAGCTCGGCCTGGGCGCCTCGGACGACGACAACCGCCGGGTGCTGGCGGTGCTGGCCTACCTGGACGGGACGCGCGCGGGGTAGGACGTCGCCGGGGCCGCCGTCCGGTGCGGGCCCGGACCGGTGCGGGCCCGGACCTGCGGGGTCGGCGCGGCCGCCGTCCGCCCGCCCCGGCCGGGGCTTCCCGGCGCGGGGGCCCGCGGTGCGCGTCGGTACGATCCCTGTATGGGTGGTGCGAATCAAGAGGCCTGGGACACCGACGCGGCGGAGCGGGCCGTGGCCGTGCTGAAGGCGGTGGCCGACCCGTCGCGGTACCGGCTGCTGTGGGCGCTGAGCCGGCGGGAGCTGCCGGTGAGCGAGCTGGCCGAGCTGCTGGGCGCCCACGTGGCGGCCACCTCGCAGCACCTGGCGAAGCTGCGGGCGGCCGGGCTGGTGGTGGCCCGTCGGGAGGGCACCCGGATCTTCTACCGCGCCACCGAGGTGCGCGGCCTGCTCACCGAGGCCGCCGTGATCGCCAACGAGCTGCCGGGCCGCGGCGGTGACGGCGGTGGTGACGGCGGCGCGGCCGCGGCCGCGGTGACGGCGGAGGAGCCCTTCGCCGGGGCCGCCCGCGCCGTCCGGGGCGTGCGCCGCCGTCCGGTGACCGGCTGACCGCGCCGCCGTCCGGGACCGCTACTCGCGCCCCTCCCGGACGGCCTGGGCGTGCCGGAACAGCTCGTCCGTCCGGTCGGCGAGCACCCCGCCCAGCAGCAGGCCCGGGCGGTAGAAGGACCCGGCGGCCCGGGCGACGTCGGTGGCGGACAGGTCGATCTGGACCAGCCCGGTGCGGCGCAGCCCCTCGATCGACGTCCCCCACAGCACCTGGTCGATCCCGGCCCAGGCGCAGGCGCTCATGCACATCGGGCAGGGCTCGGCGGTGGTGTACAGGGCCGTGCCGGCCCACTCGGGGCTGCCGTAGGGCTGCCCGTAGTCGTCGATGGCGACCATCTCGCCGTGGTAGGTCGGGCCGTCCTGCGCCGCGTTGACGCCCCGGCCCACCACCTGCCCGGCGCGCACCAGCACCGCCCCGAAGGGGTAGCGCTCGTTCCGGCGGCCCTCCTCGATCGCCGCGGCCATGAAGTGCTCGTGGCCGGGCGGCGCCGCGGCCGTGTCCCGCCGCTCGCGGCCCGGTGCCGCTTCCGGTGCCGTGCCTGGTGCTGCTCCCGGTGCCGCTCCCGGTGCGGCGAAGGGCGCCAGCCCGGCCGCGCCGACGGATCCGAGGAAGTCGCGCCTGCCCAGACTCACGGTGCCCTCCGTCCATGGGTGTACGGGTACCGCAGCATTGTGCGCGATCAGCGCCCCGTTTCGGGCTCTTCCAGCCGGTATTCGCGCCGTCCGGCGTCGTAGCCGAACAGGCCCGCGTAGCGGCCCCAGTCGGTGGCGGTCTCCAGCTGCCGGTCGATCTGCTCGCTGGTGTAGTGGTGGGCCAGTAGGTCGCGGAAGAAGCCGGCGCGGACGGCGGCGCCGGGTGCGCCGCTCAGGCTGTTGGCGATCAGCCTGACCAGCGGGACGTCGAGGGCGGCGCCGGCGAACAGGGCGCGGGAGTCCTGGACGTCGGCGTGGGCGAAGGCGGTGCCGTCCCCGGTGAGCAGCAGGTCGTCGCCGTGGATCTCGGCGAAGCCGAGCAGGTCGAGGGCGTCGACCTGGGGGAGCATGTCGTCGATGTCGAGGCCGAGTTCGTCGGCGAGGTCGGCGAGGTCGCAGCGGCCGTCGCGGTGGGCGATCATCTCGGCGAGGCCGGAGAGGCCGTCGACGCTGGCGGAGGGCAGCGGGGTGGTGGCGAGGGTGCGGCGCTCGGTGCGGTCCTGGTCGGGCCGGTCCGGGTCGGTGCGCTCGGCGTCCGGGCGGGCGGCGGGGCGGCCGTCCTTGGGCCGGCCGGTCATGATCCGGTAGACCCGGTCGACCAGTTCGTCGAAGTCGGCGGAGTCGCGGTCGCGCGGGCGTTCCAGGTCGACCTCGACGGTCTCCCGGATGGTGCCGTACGGGCGGGAGCCGAGGACGACGATCCGGTCGGCCATCAGCACCGCCTCCTCGATGTTGTGGGTGACCAGGACGACGGCGCGGGTGGGGAACTGCCCGGAGTCCCACAGCTCCATGAGCTCGCCGCGCAGGTTCTCGGCGGTGAGCACGTCGAGCGCGGAGAACGGCTCGTCCATCATCAGCACGTCCGGTTCGACCACCAACGCCCGGGCGAAGCCGACGCGTTGGCGCATCCCGCCGGAGAGCTCCTTGGGGTAGGCGTTCTCGAAGCCGGCCAGGCCGATCAGGTCGATCGCCTGGTCGGCGGCGCGGGCGCGCTCGCGCGGGGGCACCCCGCGGGCCTCCAGGCCGAGTTCGACGTTCTGCCGGACGGTCAGCCAGGGCAGCAGGGCGAAGGTCTGGAAGACCAGCGCGGTGCCGGGGTTGGCGCCGGTGAGCGGGGTGCCGCGGTAGCGGACGGTGCCGGAGCTGGGCGGCAGCAGCCCGGCCAGGCAGCGCAGCAGGGTGGACTTGCCGGAGCCGGAGCGGCCGAGCAGGGCGACGATCTCGCCGGCCCGGACGGTGAGGTCGATCCCGGAGAGCACCGGCAGCTCGCCGTCGGCCCCGGCGTAGGACTTGGTGAGGCCGGTGGTCTCCAGCAGCGTCCCACCGTCCGCCACCGGGGGCTGGACGGCGGCGGGGGCGGGGCGGGAGAAGAACGGGAAGCGCATCGGGGGGAACCTCACACGGGAGCGGGTCAGAGCGAGTAGCGGCGCTCGGCCAGCCGGTACAGGCGGCGCCAGAGCAGGCGGTTGAGGGCGACGACGTACAGGCTCATCACCGCGACCCCGGCGAGCAGGTGCGGGTAGTCGCCGCGTTCGGTGGCCCCGGCGATGTACGCGCCGAGGCCGGTGGCGGTGAGGGTGGTGCCGCCGAAGGTGACCACCTCGGAGACGATGGAGGCGTTCCAGGCGCCGCCGGAGGCGGTGATGCCGCCGGTGACGTAGGCGGGGAAGATGCCGGGGATGATCAGCCGGCGCCAGCGCTGCCGGCCGCGCACGCCGAGGTTGTCCATGGCCTCGCGCAGGTCGCTGGGGATGGCCATGGCGCCCGCGATGGCGTTGAACAGGATGTACCACTGGGCGCCGAGGGCCATCAGCAGGATGCCGCCGACGTCGATCGACAGGCCGGTCCGCAGCAGCAGCCAGACCACCAGCGGGAAGAGGAAGTTGGCCGGGAAGCTGGCGAGGATCTGGACCAGCGGCTGGGCGGTGCGGGTCAGCCGGGGGGAGAAGCCGATCCGCACGCCGATCGGCACCCAGACCACGGTGGCCACGGCGACCAGGACGACGACCCGGGCCAGGGTGGCGAGGCCGAGCAGCAGCGGTTCGCCGAAGACGCCGAGGCCGGTGGCGTCGGCGAGGTAGCGGCCGAGGTCGACCAGGCCCCAGAGCACGATGCCGCCGGCGACGAGCGCGAACGCGGCGTCCCCCGCCCGCCGGCGCGCGGGGGAGACGGTGAGCGGCCGGTCGTCGGTGCCGAACAGGCCCCCGGCGCGGTTCAGCGCCCGGCCGAGCGGCCGCAGCGCCCGGGCCAGCAGGCCGGGCAGCCGGGAGCGGCGCAGCAGGTCGAGGACGACGGAGCGCTGCACCTCGGTGGCCTCGGACTGCTCGTTCTTGAAGCGCTCGGCCCAGGCCGTGAGCGGCCGCCAGAACAGGAAGTTCACCCCGACGACCATGACGGTCATGGCGGCGATCGCCCAGCCGACCCGGCCGAGGTCCCCGGCGGCGATCGCGGCGCCCGCGTAGGAGCCGACCCCGGGCAGCGCGTACCGCTGGTTGTCGACACTGATCGCCTCGGAGGCGACCAGGAAGAACCAGCCGCCGCCGAAGCTGAGCATGCCGTTCCAGACCAGGCCGATCATCCCGGAGGGCAGTTCGACCTTCCAGAACCGGGTCCACCGGCTGAACCGGAAGGAGCGGGACAGCTCGTCCAGTTCGCGCGGCAGCGAGACCAGCGAGTGGTAGAAGCCGAAGGTCATGTTCCACGCCTGGGACGTGAAGATCGCGAAGACGGCGGCGCACTCCAGGCCGAGCATCGAGCCGGGGAACAGGGCCAGGAAGCCCGTCACCGCGACGGTCAGGAAGGCGAGCACCGGCACCGACTGGAGGATGTCCAGCGCGGGGATCAGCACCCGTTCCAGCCGACGGCTGCGGGCGGCGGCGTAGGCGTAGCCGAAGGTGAACAGGACCGACACGACGAGCGCGGCGAACATCCGCAGCAGCGAGCGGGCGGCGTCGTAGGGCAGCCGGGCCGGGTCGGTGTCCACGGTGGCGTCGCGGGCGGTGGAGAACCGCACGGTCGTGCCCTGGCCGGCCCGCAGGGCGAGGTAGAGCAGCACCAGGACGGCGGCCGCCACGACCACGTCCACCCAGGTCGTCCGGGCCGGGCGGCGTGCGGTCCGGGACGGCAGTGAGCCCCGGGACGGGCCCGGGGCGGACTTCGGGAAGGACGGGAAGGACATGGCGGGACCTCCGGCGCGCAAACCCGGGCAGTCTGCTCCCTTCTGACGTCCGTACGCAAATGGACCGTGGCCCGGGCGGTCGGGACGGCTGTCCGGCGGCCGCTACCCGGGGGCCGCCGTCCGGTGGCGGCTGTCCGGCGGGCGCTATCCGGCGGCCTCGACGAACTCCAGCAGGTTGCCGACCGGGTCGGTGGTGTAGAAGCGCCGGCGGGGCGGCAGGGTGTCGTCCCAGACCACCTGGGCGCCGAGTTCGGCGAGCCGCAGGGCGAAGTCCTCGATCTCGCAGACGGCCATGCCCGGATGGGCCTTGGTGTTGGGACGGAAGCGCTCCTCGATGCCGAGGTAGAGCCGCACCCGGCCGCCGTCGGCAGCGAACCAGCAGCCGCCGCGTCCGCTGAGCGGCTGGGGCTTGGGGATCTCGGCCATCTGCAGGACGTCGCCGTAGAAGGCGCGCAGCAGGGCCTCGCTGCCGGGTGGGGCGGAGAGCTGGACGTGGTCGAGGGCCGTGATCATTGCGGCCTCCTCCGGGACGGTGTGGACGGGGCGGACGGGACGGACCCGGCGTGCTGCCGGGCCGCGGCGACCAGCAGGCGGGCGGTCGGGGTGGAGAGGTCGAGGTGGTGGGCGATCCACTGCGGGTCGTGCCCGTGGGTGGCGAACACCCAGGCGGTGTAGAGCCGGTTCAGTCCGGGGGCGTCGGGGGAGAGCAGCAGCGGGCGGACCTGCTCCATCGGGAAGCCCTCCAGCGAGCGGGCGCTGAACCACTGGGCGTCGTCCTCGCCGGCGGCGACCCGCTCGGCGAGCGGCCGGGCCACCCGCTGCCGGCTGTGCGCCAGCAGCAGGGCGAGCAGCAGGCCGACCACCGAGCCGCCGATGAGCACGCCGGAGAGGAACAGCCGCAGCGGGGCGGGGGCGACGCCGACGGCGAGGCCCTCGCAGGCGAGCAGCAGGAGGATGCCGCTCAGCGCCGTCGTTCTGCCGGTCCAGGGGAAGGACCAGGTGCGGGGCAGGGCGGTTCTGATCACGGGGGTTTCCTCCTTCTGCGGTGCCGTGCGGTCGTCCGCTGCGGTGCGGTGGTGCGGTGGTGCGGCGGTGCGGTCGTCCGCGGCGGTGCGGTGGTGCGGGTGGTCCGGTGGTTCAGGCGGCGCGGACCAGCCGGGGGTCGTACTTGTAGCCGATCTGCCGGACGGTGGCGATCGCCTCCCGGTGGCCGGGGCCGAGCTTGCGGCGGATCCGGGCGATGTGGGTGGCGATGGTGCGGGTGTCACCGGTGTCCGGCCGGCCCCAGACGTTCTCCATGAGCTGGCGCCGGGAGTGCACCCGCAGCGGGTTGCCGACCAGGTGGGCGAGCAGCTCGAACTCCAGGAACGGCAGGCTGAGCGGCTGGCCGTCGACGGTGACGGTGCGCTGCTCGGAGTCGACCACCAGACCGGGGTCCGGGGCGGTGGCGGGCCGCGACGGTCCCTGCGACGGGGTCTGCGACTGGGTGGCGGGCACGGAGCGCCGGGCCGGGCCGGCGGTGGCGTGGTCCGAGAAGATGGCGTCGAGCCTGGGGTAGCGCACGGCCATGGCGGATGCTCCTTCGTCGGGTCGGAACGGTGTCGGAACGGTGGATGGGGCGGGGAGCGGAGCGGCGGCCGGGTCAGAGCCCGGGGTGCCAGGAGGCTTCCAGCCGGGTGGTCCCGTCGGCGGCGGTGACGGTCCGCCAGCTGGCGCGCATCGGCAGCGGGTGGCCGCCCGGCACGGTCGCGGCCGACCCGGTGGCGGCCCGCAGCACGGGGCTGTCCAGGGGGCTGGCCGCCAGGCGTCGGCCCACCGCGGCGAGGGCGGCGCGCAGTCGGCCGCGATCGGTGGACGGGAGGGTGGGCTGGAAAGCGGCAACGATGGACATGGCAGGTCACCTCCGTGACGGGGCCGGAAAACCGGTGGGCGAGTGCGCTGGTGTGCGCGGGGACTGACGAACGGTCAGGCGGCGGGCGCGGCGGGCGCGGTGGCGCTCGCGGCGGCGGCCCGGTGCCGGGCGGCGGCGAGCGCGAGGCGGTGCGCGGCGGCCGGCGGGAGGTCCGCGAACCGGGCGAGCCAGGCCGGGCGGTGGCCCTGGCGGGCGAGCAGGTACGCCAGGTGGACGCGGGGCTCGTACGCGGAGGCCGGGCTGTTGGCGGTGCCCGAGTAGGGGCAGGTGCCGGGGTCGTCGAGGCGGTAGGCGCGCTCGACGCCGTCGTGCAGGGTGAGGCGGACGCTCGGGCAGCGGTGGAACGCGGGCCGGGGGAGCGGGACTTCGTGGATCCGGGTGGTGCGCATGGCCGTACTGCCTTCCTTCCCCGGGGTCGGGGCGGTCGAGGGGTCCGGGGCGGGGCCGGGGGCGGCGGCGTGGTGGTCGCCGCCCCCGGCGTCCGGGTCAGTGGTTCAGGGCGGTCTGGACGACCTTGATGATGACCATGATCATCGCGATCAGCAGGTAGGAGCGCAGGGCGCCCATGCCGATCTTGCGGGCGGTGGACATCACCGGCTTCTCCAGGGTCTCCAGCGGGGGCATCCGCCAGTTCTCCCGGCCGGTGCGGTCGATCGGGTCCTCCTTGGTGCCCTTGCGGCCGAAGGTGAAGAAGTACCCGGCGACCAGGACCCCCGCCACGCCGCAGCCGGCCATGATCCAGAGCAGCGCGTCCGAGCTGATGTCCGGCCAGACCACGGCCGCGGTCAGGATCAGCGACAGCATCACCAGGACGCCGACCACGGCGGAGGTGAAGGCGTTGGTCTTGGGACCGTTGCGCCACGGGCCGAGCACGGCCTTGTCGTTGCAGAGCAGCAGCAGGAAGACGGTCGCGGAGGGCAGCAGCACCCCGGCCAGTACCTGGACGAACTGGGTCATCAGGCCCTGGGCGTAGTCGGTGGACAGCAGGGTGATGGCGGCGGCCACCACGACCACACCGGCGTAGATGCCGTAGAAGCCCTTGGCGCCCTTGACCCCGCGGTGCAGCGAGTGCTTGATGCCGAAGACGTCGCCGATCGCGTACGCGGTGGAGAGCGAGACCGCGAAGGCGCCGATGATCGAGGCGTCCAGCAGGGCGATCGCGAACAGCACGCCGACCACGTGGCCGGCCTTGTCCTCCAGGCCCTTGGCGATGGCGCCCGCGTCGCTGAACTGGCCGAAGCCGTCGGTGCCCGCGAACGCGGCGGCGCAGAAGCCCATCATGGCGGCGGCGCCGATGATCACGATGGCGATGCCGATCCACAGGTCGGCCTTCTCGTACTTCATGAAGCGCGGGGTGATGCGCTTGTCGATGACGTACGACTGCTGGAAGAACAGCTGCCACGGGGCGACGGTGGTACCGACGATGGAGACGATCAGCAGCATCACGGTGGCGAGTTCGCCCGAGGCGCCCGGCATCTGCGGGACCACGAAGTCGTGGGCCATCTGCGAGGTCTTCGGGTGGACCATGAAGTAGATCGGCACCAGCAGCAGCGAGCCGACGCAGAGCGTGACGGCGACCCGTTCGAAGCGCCGGAAGGAGCCGGTGAAGGCCGAGGCGATGATGACCGCCGCCGCCAGGATCACCGAGGCGACCTTGGGCAGGCCCAGGTACCCGGCCGCGAGTGTCACGCCGATGAACTCGGTGACCAGAGTCAGGGCGTTCAGCAGGAACAGGTCGATGACGCTGAAGGCGCCCCAGAACTTGCCGAAGCGCTCCAGGATCAGCCGGGCGTGGCCGACGCCGGTGACGGCGCCCAGGCGCAGCACCATCTCCTGGTTGACGTACAGCACCGGGATCAGCAGGGCCAGCGTCCAGAGCAGCTGGGTGCCGTAGTTCTGGCCGGCCTGGCCGTAGGTGGAGAAGGCGCCCGCGTCGTTGTCGCCGACCATCACGATCAGGCCGGGGCCGACGATCGCCAGCAGGGTCTTGAGTCTCGCGCTCAACCCCTGGCGTGGTGCGTCGTCATCGAGCTTGATGGTGCCGAGCGCACCCTTGATGTCGCCCACGTGGGCGTCGTCCAGCACGGCCGAGCGCGGAGCGGGGATCTTCGAGTCGAGAGTGGAGTTGGTGGTCATGGCGTTCCTCCCGGTACCCCTGACAGGCGGGGCGGTTGGGGACGCGCGGCAGCAATTCCCCCTGCGTGCAGGCACGGCGCATCGGCGCGCGGCGCTGCCGGCCCGTGCGGACGGGCGCGGGCATGGCGAAGCCGCGTGCGGGTGCTGTGTGGTGACGCGCCGTCAGATCAACGCGCAGGGGAGGTTGTTACCGCGTGCCGGAGGTGTACGAGGACAGGCGGGGGTAGGGGCAACTGTGGCCCGGACTACTGCAATCCATGTCTCTCGCCTCCTCCCGGTCGACGCACCCCGTGGTGCGTGTCATCGACGCGGCAAGGAGTTCACCGGCGCGCGGAAAACGGCCACCGGTTCACCCCAACTCGTCAGAGCTTTGGCACTCCACGGCGTGTCCAACCCCTCGAGGTCGGAAGCCACTTCGGATCAACCCTTAGGTCGGGAAGATCTGTCCTAACCCTGGGCGTCTCTCGACGTCGTCGGATCAGTGGCCTGTGTCCGTGAAGAAGCCTCACCGAACGAGGTGCCTTCTTCAAACCTCCAGAAGCATAGCCCCGGCGAAGAGCACTACTTGCGTACTTGGTAGAACCTTTACCTTTCTCGGCGGCCGGCACCCGTCCGGGTGACGCGGGTTTGACCGGTTCGTGACCACGGAACGACTTCCCGCCGTACCGGCAGCGGCACGGCATCCGCCCGTGCCCGAACCCGAGGGGTGGCATGGCGACCGCAGGCTCCCAGGGGGCTCCCCGGCAGGCCAGGGCCCTGGCACTCGCCCGGAACCCCAAGCTCTGGCTCTTCCCGAGCATCCTGTCCGCGCTGGTGGCCGTCCTGCTCTCGCTGCTCTACCTCGGCGGCATCGTCAACCCGACCGGACACCTGCACCGGCTGCCGATCGCCCTGGTCAACGCGGACCAGGGCCCGCCGCCGCCCGGCCGGTCCGTCGACCTCGGCACCGAGCTGACCAGGGCGGTGCTCGCCGGTACCCCCGGTGACACGGTCGACTGGCGGCGGACCGACGAGGCCGGCGCCCGCGACCTCCTCGCGTCCGGCAAGGTCTACGGCGCGCTGCTCGTCCCGGCCGACTTCACGGCCACCGTCGGCCGGCTCACCGCCGGCGGCGCCACCGAGCGGCCCACCCTCACCGTGCTCACCAACCCCGGCCTGGGCAGCCTGGGCTCCTCGCTCGCCGCGCAGATCGCCCAGAACGCGGCCCACCAGGCCTCCGTCGCCGCCGGGAAGGAACTGCTCGCCGCCGTACCGGCCGCGGGTGGGAGCACGGGCTCGGGTGCGGCCGCGGGTGGGAGCGCGGGTTCGGGTGCGGGGGCGGGGGCACGGGGGCCGGACACCGGTGCCACCGCCCGGCTGCTGCTCGCCGACCCGTTCGCCGTCACCACCCGGGTCGGCCACCCGATCGGCACCCACAGCGGCCTCGGTCTCAGCGCCTTCTACTACACCCTGCTCGCCGTCCTGACCGGCTTCATCGGCGGCAACATCATCCACAACGGCGTCGACGGCGCCCTCGGCTACAGCGACAGCGAGATCGGCCCCTGGCACACCCGCCGGCCGACCGTCCCGATCAGCCGCACCCAGACCCTGCTGCTCAAGATGGTGATGACCGCCGGGATCATGCTGCTCACCACCTCGCTGGTGCTGCTCTGCACGGCCGGCATCCTCGGCATGGACGCCCCGCACCAGGCGCTGCTCTGGCTGTTCGCCTACTGCGCCAGCCTCGCCGTCGGCCTCGGGGTGCAGGCGATCAACGCCGCGTTCGGCGGGATCGGGCAGTTGGTGTCCATGTTCGTCTTCATCGCGCTGGCCCTGCCCTCCTCCGGGGCGACCGTCCCGCTCCAGGCGGTGCCCGGCTTCTACCGCTTCCTCGGCGTCTTCGAGCCGATGCGCCAGCTGAGCGACGGCATCCGGGCGATCCTCTTCTTCGACGCCCGCGCGGACGCCGGACTGGCCCGCGGCTGGATCATGATCGCGGTCGGGGTGGTGCTGGCCCTGGCCTTCGGCTTCGGGATGACCCGCTACTACGACCGCAAGGGCCTGCACCGCTGGACGCCGCAGCCGTCCGACTAGGCCTGGCTCCCGGCGGCGCTGCTCCCGGTGTTGGTACCTCCGGTGGCGGTGCCCCCGGTGACGCTGCTCCTGGCGACGGTCACCTTCAGGTGCTTCATGATCGGCTGGTCGCTCTGGGTGCTGAAGTCCCCGATCGCGCACAGCACGTTCAGCTCCGGCATGTACCCGGCCGCGCAGCCGCGCGGGATGTCGTACGGGACCGCCAGGTAGCCGTGCACCGAGCGGGTGGAGCCGTCCCGGGCGGTGCTGGTGACGTCCACCGGGTCGAACTCGGCGATGCCGCGCTCGCGCATGTCGTCCCGGTTCAGGAAGACCAGGGTGCGCAGGTTCTTCACGCCCCGGTAGCGGTCGTCGTCCGAGTAGATGGTGGTGTTCCACTGGTCGTGCGAGCGCATCGTGCCCAGCGCCAGGGTGCCCGGTGCGGGGACGACGTCGGGCAGCGGGGCGGCGGAGAACTCGGCCTTGCCGGTGCGGGTGAGGAAGACCAGTTCGCGGGCCGGCTGCTTGATCCGGAAGCCCAGCGGCAGCCGCACCCGGCGGTTGAAGTCCTCGAAGCCGTCCAGCACTTCGGCCATGGTGTCGCGGATCCGGTCGTAGTCCTCGACGTACCACTCCCACGGGGTGGCGCTGTCCGGCAGTGCCGCCCGGGCCATCCCGGCGACGATCGCGGGCTCGGAGAGCAGGTGCGGCGAGGCCGGGCGCTTCATGCCCACCGACAGGTGCACCATGCTCATCGAGTCCTCGACGGAGGTCGACTGCACCCCGGCGCGCTGGTGGTCCTTCTCGGTCCGGCCCAGGCAGGGCAGGATCAGCGCCCGGCGGCCGTGCACCAGGTGGCTGCGGTTCAGCTTGGTGCTCACCTGCACGGTCAACTCGCAGGTGCGCAGCGCCTCGTAGGTGTACGGGGTGTCCGGCGCGGCCAGCGCGAAGTTGCCGCCCATGCCGACGAAGACCGTCACCTCGCCGCGCCGCATCGCCTCGATCGCGCCGACGGTGTCCAGGCCGTGGGCGCGCGGCGGGTCGATCCGGCAGACCTCGGCGAGCCGGTCCAGGAAGGCGTCGGCGGGCCGGTGGTCGATCCCGCAGGTGCGGTTGCCCTGGACGTTGCTGTGCCCGCGCACCGGTGACGGCCCGGCGCCCTCGCGGCCCAGATTGCCGCGCAGCAGCAGGAGGTTGACGATCTCCCGCACGGTGTCCACGCCGTGCTCGTGCTGGGTGACGCCCAGGCACCAGCTGAAGATCGAGCGGTCCGCCTCGCGGTACACCCGCGCCGCCCGGAGGATCTCGGCGCGGCCCAGCCCGCTCTGCCGCTCGATCTCCGCCCAGGGCGTGGCCGCGCAGAGGTCGCGGTAGGCGGCGAAGCCCGAGGTGTGGCGGTCGATGAACAGCTGGTCGAGGGCCTTGTCGTCGGTCGCCGACTGCTCCAGGACGGCCTTGGCCATCCCGCGCAGCAGCGCCATGTCGCCGCCGATCCGCACCTGGAGGTTCAGCGTGCCGGTCCGGGTGGACTTGTTCAGCGCCATGTCGGTGAAGTCGTGCGGGATGATCGTCCGCCGGGACGCCGCCTCGATCAGCGGGTTGACGTGCACGATCTGCGCGCCCCGGGTGTACGCCTCGGCGAGCGCGGTGAGCATCCGGGGCGCGTTGGAGGCCGCGTTGACGCCCAGGATGAACAGTGCGTCGGTGACCTCCCAGTCCTTGAGGTCGACCGTCCCCTTCCCGGTGCCGAGCGCGGCCTGCAGGGCCCGCCCGCTGGCCTCGTGGCACATGTTGGAGCAGTCCGGCAGGTTGTTGGTGCCCAGCTCGCGGGCCAGCAGCTGGTAGAGGAAGGTCGCCTCGTTGCCGAGCCGGCCGGAGGTGTAGAAGGCGGCCCGGTTCGGGTCGTCCAGGCCGCGCAGCGTGCGGCCGACCAGCGCGAAGGCGTCCTTCCAGCTGATCGGCACGTAGTGGTCGGTCGCCGGGTCGTACGTCATCGGCTCGGTGAGCCGGCCCTGGTCCTCCAGGGCGAAGTCGCTCCACCCGGACAGCTCGGTCACCGAGTGCGCGGCGAAGAACTCCCGCCCGACCCGCTTGCGGGTCATCTCCCAGGTGACGTGCTTGATGCCGTTCTCGCAGATGTCCAGGTGCAGGCCCTTGGTGTCGTCCGGCCAGGCGCACCCGGGGCAGTCGAAGCCGCCGTTCTCGTGGTTCATCCGCATGACCGCCCGCGGACCGTCGACGTAGGCGCCCTCGCGCAGCAGGAAGCGGGTGACGCTCTTCGCGGCGCCCCAGCCCGCGGCCGGGTGGGTGTACGGCGCGAAGTGCGGGGCGCCGTCGGGGGAGGGGCCGACCTTCTCCGGGCCCGGCTTCGGGCGCTTCTCCGGCCGGGCCTGCGGCCGCGTCGCGGGCCGTGGCTGTGGCTGTGGCCGTGGGGCGTCGGTCCGGCTGTTGTCGTCGTCGGAGGTGCTCACGGTCGTCGCCTTCGGTCGGACGGCTGGGGGACCGGTGGGTCCGGACCGACGCTACGCCGGGCGATCGGCGTCCGCGCGTCGAACCTCACGCCTCCGGCAGGGCGCCCAGCACCCCGGCGAGGTCGGTACGGCGGGCCACCTCCAGCAGCGCCCGGGCCATCACCGACCCCGGCTCCCGGGCCGCGATCACCAGCCCGACCGGCGCGCTGTGCGCCGGCTCCACCAGCGGCACGGCCCGCATCCCGGGCGGCACCCCGAACACGTGCAGCCAGGCGTACGGCACCACGCTGGCCCACTGACCGGTGCGCACGTGGGCGAAGAGCGAGGCCACCGAATCCGTCTCGACCCGGGGCGCCGGCGCCACCCCGAGGCCCGCGAACACCTCGTCCAGCACCCGTCGGCCCTGCATCCCCGGGTGCAACAGGCACAGCGGGAGCCGGGAGGCCTCCGTCCAGGTCGCCCGCGGGTGCCGGGCCGGCTCCTCGGCCGGGCCGGTCAGCAGGACGTACCGCTCCCGGTACAGCGGGACGGCGCGCAGGTCGTCGGCGGCCGGGTCCGGCAGGTAGGTGATGCCCGCGTCGATCTCGAAGTTCCGCACCCGGCGCAGGAGTTCGTCCGAGCGCAGATCGGTGGAGAGCTCCACGGCGGCCAGCGGGTGGGCGGTGCAGAACGGCCCGGTGAGCAGCGGGACGGCGCCCGCGGCGGTCGGCACCGAGCCGATCCGCAGCCGCCCGCTCAGCCCGGTGCGCAGCGCGGCCACCTCGTCCCGCAGCGCGTCCCGGTCGGCCAGGATGCGCTGCGCCCACCGCACGATCCGCTCGCCCTCGGGGGTGAGGCCCTCGTACGTGCGGCCGCGCCGCACCAGCAGCACCTTCAGCTCGTCCTCCAGCTTGCGCACGGCCTCGGACAGGGCGGGCTGGGAGACGTGGCAGGCCTCGGCGGCGCGGGCGAAGTGGCGCTCCCGGGCGAGGGCGACCAGGTATTCCAGCTGGCGGAAGAGCATCTAGTCGTCGCTCCGGGTGGCGTCGACGCGGTCGGGCCGGTCGGGCCGGTCGGTCTCGGCGGGGTCGGGACGGCCGGTGTCGACGGGGTCGGGCCGGTCGGTGTCGACGGGGTCGGGTCGGCTGGTGTCGACGCGGTCCGGGCGGGTGTACACGTTCATCGAGTCGCCGCGCAGGAAGCCGACCAGGGTCAGCCCGCTCTCCTCGGCCAGGTCGGCCGCCAGCGAGGACGGCGCGGAGACGGCGGCCAGCAGCGGGATGCCCGCCAGCACGGCCTTCTGGACCAGCTCGAAGGAGGCCCGGCCGCTGACCATCAGCACCGTGCCGCGGGCCGGCAGCAGGCCCTCGCGCAGCGCGTGGCCGACGACCTTGTCCACCGCGTTGTGCCGGCCCACGTCCTCGCGCAGGCAGAGCAGCCGCCCGGTGGCGTCGAACAGTCCGGCCGCGTGCAGCCCGCCGGTGCTGTCGAACACCTTCTGGGCGGCGCGCAGCCGGTCCGGCAGCGCGGACAGCAGCTCCGGGGTGACCCGCAGGCCGTCCTCCGCGACGCTCCACGGTGCGGTGGCGCGCACCGCCTCCAGACTGGCCTTGCCGCACAGGCCGCAGGAGGAGGTGGTGTAGAAGTTGCGCTCCAGCGAGGGGTCCGGCGCGGGCACCCCGGGGGCGAGCACCACGTCCACCACGTTGTACGTGTTGCCGCCGTCGGCGGTGGCCCCGGCGCAGTAGCGGATCCCGGCCAGGTGGTCGGCGGCGTGCAGCACTCCCTCGCCGACCAGGAAGCCCGCCGCGAGGTCGAAGTCGCTGCCGGGGGTGCGCATGGTCACCGTCAGCGGGCGGCCGCCGACCCGGATCTCCATCGGCTCCTCGGCGGCCAGGGTGTCGGCGCGGTACGCGGGCACGCCCTGGCGCAGCCGCAGCACCCGGCGGCTCACGGTCACTCGGCCCATGGCGGTCGGCTCCTCGGGGTCGGTCCGGTCGGTACGGATGAATCTTCCCCCTTCCCGGGGGCGGGGGGCTCGGGCAGGTGGCGACGGCTGTGGGCGGCGGTGACCGCCAGGCCGAGCACCCCGACCCCGGCCATGCCGACCAGCAGCGCCGGGTACGAGGCGCGTCCGGCGGTGCCGGCGAGCAGCAGCGGGGTGAGGAAGCCGCTGGAGGTGGTGCTCTGGTAGAGCGGGGCCGGGCCGGGGCCCGGCCTGCGCACGGCGGCGGGCCGGGCCGCCTGCTGCTCCGTCCGCCGTTCCGCAAGCTCTTCCCCCTGCTGTTCCCCCTGCGGTTCGCCCTGCTGTTCCGCCTCGTGCCGCCTGGCGAGCCGTTCCACTTCGTGCAGTCCGGCGCCGAGGGTCAGCCCGTACCCGGTGCCGAGCACCACGGCGGCCGCCAGCACCAGGCCCACCGAGTCCCGGTCGGCGGCCAGGGCGCCGAGCAGCAGCCCGGCGATCACGGTGGCCATCGCGGCGAGGGTGGCCCGGGCACTGCGGGCGTCGTCCAGCCGGGCGGCGAAGGGCTGGGCGAGTGCCCCCGTGGCCAGCGTCAGCGCGGCCACCAGCCCGCTGAACAGCGGGGCGTAGCCGGGCAGGTGGTGGGCGACCAGTGGGGGCAGCACCGCGTAGCCCACGGTGGCGGCGCCCAGCACCGCGGGGCTCGCGGGCAGCACGACGTACCGGAACCGGGGGTGGCGGACGGCCGCCGCCCCGTGCCCGGGTGCTGCCCCGTGCCCGCTTGCCGCTGCGGGTCCGGTTGCCACCCCATGCCCGGGCGCCGTACGGGCCGGCGCGGTGTCGGGGAGGCGGCGGGTGGCCCGCAGCACCAGCAGGCAGCCCAGCGCGTGCGCCAGGGCCGGCAGCACCGTCGGACCGGGCAGCCACTCGGCGACCACCCCGGAGGCCAGCGCGCCGGCCGCGAAGCCCGTCGCGGTCGCGTACATCGCCCGGCGCGCCGACACCTCCGGGGGAGCCTCCGGGCCGGCCAGCTCACGCAGCCAGGCCGCCCCGGCCACGAACACCAGCCCGGCGGCGAACCCGGTCGCCAGCCGCGCCGCGAACACCGTCGACTCCTCCGGTACGGCCAGCAGCGCACTGGCGGCCGCCGACAGCGCGAGCGCGGCCCGCACCGTCCGCCGCCGTCCGCACCGGGCGGCCACCGGACCGGCCAGCAGCAGCCCGGGCACCAGGCCGACCAGGTAGACCGAGAACATCGCGGCCAGCGACAGCGCCGACCAGTCGGTGCGCGCCCGGTAGACGCTCGCGAGTGCGGTGAACTGGTTCGCGCCCCAGGCGGCGACCGCCACCGCGGCGGCCGCGGGGAGCCAGCCGCTGGGCGTCCCGTCCCGTCTGCCCATGCCCTGAACTGCCCCTTTTCCGACTTCCCGGCCACAACCGGACTCCGTCGGTCCAGTCTGTGGGCCGTCGTCGGAGCACGTCAAAGAGGCCTTTCCGGTGACCCGAAAGGCACCGCCTATCAACCGCCCCCGACCGCCCGCTGCCCTGCGCTACGCCGCGTTCCCGACCGCCAGCACGACCGCGCTCGCCGCGCCGCCCGGCGTCTCGTAGTTCACCGTCTCCCCGGCGTGGTGGCCCAACAGCGCCTTCCCCAACGGACTGTCGTACGTCACCAGGGTCAACTCCCGCTCCTCGGGCAGCTCGGCGATCTCGACGGTCTCCTCCTCGCCGTCCCCGAACCGCACCGTGACGGTCGACCCCACCCCGATCACGTCCGTCGACGGTGCCCCGGCCACCTCGGCCTCCCGCAACCGCCCCTCCAACTCGGCGATCCGCCGGTCCAGCCGGGCCACCTCCGACGCCCGCTGCAACTCGTCCGCCGCGTCCGCCCGGTCCCCCACCGGATCCTCCCCCCGCAACGTCGCGGCCACCTCCCCCCGCTCCGCCCGCAGCTGCGCCAACTCCTCCCGCACGGCACGCAGCCCCTCGGCACTGATCGGTTCCGGCCCACCGCTCATCGCACGCTCCCGGGTCTCTCGCCACACCCTCAAGCACCGGCCATCCCATTACCCCACCGCACCGCTGCCCCGGCAAATCCGCACGGGTCGACGGCAGGGGAGCGGGGCCTCCGGCCAATTCCCGTACGGGAAAGGCGATCCGGGGGTGGCGGTGATCACCTTTGGTGGTGGGGCGGTGGGGGAAAGTGCAGGTGGGAGGGGTGGGGGTCGGGGGTGGGGGCGGGACCGGCCGCTGGGCCGGAAGCGGGCGAAGCTACCATGTGGGCAACACCCTCAGCTCGAAAGATGGACTTGTGACTGTCAACGACGACGTGTTCACGGACTGGAAGAACCGCGAGGAGATCGCGGAGTCGATGATCCCGATCATCGGGCGGCTGCACCGGGAGAAGGACGTCACCGTCCTGCTCCACAGCCGTTCCCTGGTGAACAAGTCGGTGGTCAGCATCCTCAAGACGCACCGCTTCGCGCGGCAGATAGCCGGCGAGGAGCTCTCGGTCACCGAGACCATGCCGTTCCTGGAGGCGCTGACCGCCCTGGATCTGGGCCCCTCGCAGATCGACCTGGCGATGCTCGCCTCGGCCTACCGGGCGGACGACCGGGGTCTGTCGGTGGCGGAGTTCACCGCGCAGGCCGTCGCCGGTGCCACCGGTGAGAACAAGCTGGAGCGCCGGTCCGCGCAGGACGTCGTGCTGTACGGGTTCGGCCGGATCGGCCGGCTGGTCGCCCGGCTGCTGATCGAGAAGGCCTCCGGCAACGGTCTGCGGCTGAAGGCGATCGTGGTGCGCGGCGGCGGTGACGACGACCTGGTCAAGCGCGCCTCGCTGCTGCGCCGGGACTCGATCCACGGCCAGTTCCAGGGCACCATCACCGTCGACGAGGCGAACAACAAGCTCGTCGTCAACGGCAACGAGATCGCGGTGATCTACTCCGACGACCCGACCAAGGTCGACTACACGGAGTACGGGATCAAGGACGCGATCCTGATCGACAACACCGGCAAGTGGCGTGACCGCGAGGGCCTGTCCAAGCACCTGCGCCCCGGCATCGCCAAGGTCGTGCTGACCGCCCCGGGCAAGGGCGACGTGCCCAACATCGTGCACGGCGTCAACCACGACATGATCAAGCCGGACGAGCAGATCATCTCCTGCGCCTCCTGCACCACCAACGCCATCGTCCCGCCGCTGAAGGCGATGGAGGACGAGTACGGCGTGGTGCGCGGCCACGTGGAGACCGTCCACTCGTTCACCAACGACCAGAACCTGCTGGACAACTACCACAAGGCCGACCGTCGCGGCCGTTCGGCGCCGCTGAACATGGTGATCACCGAGACCGGTGCCGCCTCGGCCGTCGCCAAGGCGCTGCCGGACCTCCAGGCGAAGATCACCGGCAGCTCTATCCGGGTGCCGGTGCCGGACGTCTCCATCGCGATCCTCAACCTGCAGCTGAAGCGCGAGACCAACCGCGAGGAGGTCCTCGACTACCTGCGGAACATCTCGCTGACCTCGCCGCTGAAGCGCCAGATCGACTTCACCGACTCCCCGGACGCGGTCTCCAGCGACTTCATCGGCTCGCGCCACGCCTCGATCGTGGACGCCGGCGCGACCAAGGTCGACGGCGACAACGCGATCCTGTACCTGTGGTACGACAACGAGTTCGGCTACTCGTGCCAGGTCGTCCGGGTCGTGCAGTACATCTCGGGCGTCGAGTACCCGACCTTCCCGGCGCCGGCGGTCTGATCCGCCAACGGGCTGGTGCCGGCGGGGCGGTGACCTTTCGGTCGCCGCCCCGCCGGCGTTTCCGGGGGCGTCCAGGGGGTGTCCCGGGAACGTTCCGTCGGTGGCCCCGGGACGGTGCTTCGTGTGCGGGGTATGGTGACGGGTCACGGACGGGCGCGAGGGAGCGGGCGGGCATGGGGATGGGTGGTCGACGGGTCGCCGTCGCGGTGGCGGTCGGGGTGTTGGCGGGGGTGCTGGCCGGGTGTTCGTCCGGCGGGTCGGAGGGCGCCAAGGGGGCTGCCGGGACGCCGAGTTCGGCGGTGAGCGGAGCGGCGTCGGCAAGCGGAACGACGTCGGCCACCGGAGCGGCGGCTACCGGAGCGGCGTCGGCCTCTGCGGCTCCGGGTGGGGCGGCCGACGCGACGGGGGCCGCGGGGACGGCCGCGGCCAGTGCCGCGCCGGTGCCGCGGGCGGACCTGGAGGCGGTGTTGCTGGACGACAAGGTGGTCGGGCAGGTGCTGCCGGACGCCAAGGCGATGGCCGGGTGGGACGAGGAGAAGCGCCGGGTCGACACCGCCGACCACGCCGTCACCTGTACGGCGTCGGCGCCGTGCACCGGCAAGCCGCTCAGCGGGTCGGTGCGGTTCTCCTCGGGTGACCTGATCACCCGGTTCCTGGTGGAGACGCTGCCGAGCCGGGACGCCGCGAAGAGCCGGCTGGCGGAGACCTACGCCTCGTACCCGGTCGGGCCGTTCAAGAAGGTGGACAGCCCGGCGCTGGGCAGTGAGAGCCAGGCCTTCGTGGGGCCGCTGGCCGGGGGCGACGGGGTGAGCGTCGTGGTGCGCTCGGGCACGGTGGTGGCGAGCGTGACGACGGAGGGCGGCCAGGTGGACCTGCCCGCGGCCCGGAGGTTCGCGGTGATGCTGGTCAACCGGATCGAGCAGGCGCAGGCGGGGAAGACGCCGGACGCCGGGCCGGGCGCCTGAGCAGGGGCCTGAGCAGGGGCCTGGGAGGGGACGCCTGACCGGGGCCGTCGCCGGTCGGGGCGGTCACGGGTAGGTCGGCAGGTCGTGCAGTCCGAGTGCCAGCAGGGTGTCCAGCGTGCAGTGCGGCACCTGCCAGCCGGGCAGCGGGCCGGCCGGTCCGGTCAGGGTGGTGCAGGCGACGGTGACGGCGGCCTCGGCGGCGAGCAGGTTGTCGGCGAGGAGGAAGGCGACCCCGTCCACCGTGCCCGGGCCGACCAGGATCCGGGTGTGTTCGAGCCGGGCCGGGGCGGGCAGGGCGCGCGCGAGCGCGTCCCGGACGGCCTCAGGTGAGGGTGTGACCAGAGCCGGTGCCGGGGTTGGGGGCGAGGGGGACGGCGGGGCGGTCGGGTGGTCCTCGGGGCGCTCCGGAGCGCGCAGATGGAAGCGAATGGCGTGCACGGTAGACAGCCTGACGGATCGTCGGCTCGGTCGGCGACCCGCGTGCTGTCAGAAAGCTGTCAGGCGGCAACATGTCACCCGCCCCCGCGCACCGGCACCATCGGCCGGGGACGGGTGCTGGGCTGGGGAAAGAGCTGTCGGCCGCCCGTGATATGTACTCATCTGGGGTGGCCGCAGCGCGGCCATGCGAGAGATGCCGATGATGTTCGAGGGGGCCACACATGCCGCTGTTCCGACGCCGCTCGGGCGGAGAGGGCGGAGAGGGCGGAGGGAGCGGGCAGGGCACGGGAGGCGCGGAGGCCGCGCGGGGCCGGTCCGGTCTGCGCGGGCTCGGACGCGGGCTCGGGCTCGGGTTCGGCAGGCGCGCCGCCGGGGACGCCGCGCCCGCACCGCGGCTCGACCCGACCTTCGGCGACCCGGCCGTCCGGCTGCTGCTGGAGCAGGCCGCCGCCGGGGACTGGGCTGCGCTGCGCCCGGCGCTGGCCGCCCGGATCGACGGCGCGGCCGCCGCGACCGGAGCCACGGACACCCCGGCCACCTCCACCTCCACTGCCACCGCCCCCGACGCCGCCGAACTGAGCTGGCTCGTCGGCGCGATCGCCGACGTCCCCGGCGTCGAGCAGTGGACGGCCCGCGCGGTGGCGGACGCCCCGGAGGACCCGCTGCCGCTGCTGGTGTCCGGCGCCCGGCACGTCAGCTGGGCCTGGGAGGCCCGCACCGGCGCCCGGGCGAACAAGGTCACCGAGGAGCAGTGGAAGCTCTTCCACCAGCGCCTGGACGTCGCCGAGGAGCAGCTGCTGGAGGTCGCCGAGCGCGAGCCGGGCTGGCTCGCCCCCTGGTACTTCCTCCAGATCAGCGCCCGCGGCGCCTCGCTCGGCCCGGAGATCGCCACCTGCCGCTTCGAGGCCGCCGTGCGCCGATCGCCCGGGCACCTCGGCTCGCACCAGCAGCGGTTGCAGCAGCTGTGCGCCAAGTGGGGCGGCTCGCACGACGCCATGCACGGGTTCGCCCGCTCCGCGATGCTGGCCGCCCCCGAGGGCAGCCGGCTCGGCGAACTGGTCGCGCTCGCCCACCTGGAGCACTGGCTGGACCTCCCGGACGGCGAGGACCGCGCCTACCTGACCAGCCCCGCCGTGCTCGCCGAGCTGCAGGAGGCGGCGTTCCGCTCCGTGCTCCACCCGGCCTTCGTGCCGGACCGCGGCTGGCAGGGCAGCTTCAACACCTTCGCGATGGCCTTCTCGCTGGCCGACCAGCCGAAGACCGCGCGGCTGCTGTTCGACGCGCTGGACGGCCAGGTGACCGAGTTCCCCTGGCAGTACCTGTCCGGCGACCCGGTCAAGGCCTTCCGCGCCCACCGCGACCGCTGCGCCGCGTACTGACGCCGAGGCGCGTCCGCCGCCCCCCTTCGCACGTCACCCACTTCCGCGACCGAAAGAGCCTCCGGTGTCCCCATCCGACAACCCGACGAGTGCGCACACCTTCCAGGTGGACCTGCGCGGCCTGGTGGACCTGCTCTCCCACCACCTCTACTCCAGCCCGCGCGTCTACCTGCGCGAGCTGCTGCAGAACGCGGTGGACGCGATCTCCGCCCGCCGCGCCCTGGACCCCGCGGCGCCCGCCGCCATCACCGTCCGCGTCGACGACGAGCTGTCCGTCACCGACACCGGCATCGGCCTGACCGAGCAGGACGTCCACACCTTCCTCGCCACCATCGGCCGCAGCTCCAAGCGCGACGCCGACGGCCGGCTGGACGGCGCCGGACTGGCGCAGGCCCGCGGCGACTTCATCGGCCAGTTCGGCATCGGCCTGCTCGCCTGCTTCGTGGTCGCCGACGGGATCACCGTGGTCACCCGCTCCGCCGCCACCCCGGACGCCCCGGTGATCGAGTGGCGCGGCAGCTCCGACGGCAGCTACACCATCCGCACCCTGCCCGCCGAGGCCAAGCCCGAGCCGGGCACCACCGTCACCCTCGCCCCGCGCGCCGACGCCGTGGAGTGGACCCGCCCGGCCCGGGTGCTCACCCTCGCCCGGGACTTCGGCAGCCTGCTGCGCCACGACGTCACCGTGGTCGACGCCGACGGCACCGAGCACCGGGTCAACCGCACCCCGCCGTGGGCCGAGCGGCACGGCTCCCCGCTGGCCCGCCGTGACGCGCTCGCCGAGTACTGCCGCGCCGCCTTCGACTTCACCCCGCTCGACACCATCGAGCTGGACCTGCCGCTGGTCGGCCTGCGCGGCGTCGCCTACGTGCTGCCGGACGCCGCCCCGCCCTCACGCCGCAACGGCCACCGGGTGCACCTCAAGGGCATGCTGCTCTCCGACCAGGCCGCCGAACTGCTGCCGGACTGGGCGTTCTTCGTCCGCTGCGTGGTGGACACCGACGGGCTGCGCCCCACCGCCTCGCGCGAGGGCCTGTACGCCGACGAGACGCTGGCCGCCGTCCGCGACGCACTCGGCGCCCGGATCCGCGACTGGCTCACCGGCCTGTCCGCCAGCGATCCGGCGCTGCTGCACCGCTTCCTCTCCGTGCACCACCTGGCCGTCAAGGAACTCGCCCGCTACGACGACGAGTTGCTGCGGATGATGCTGCCCTGGCTGCCGTTCGAGACCACCGACGGCAATGTCACCCTGGACGAGTTCGCCCGCAGCCACCCGGTGGTGCTGGTGACCCGGACGGTCGAGGAGTTCCGGCAGGTCGCCCCGATCGCGGGTGCGGCCGGGCTCGGCGTGGTCAACGGCGGCTACACCTACGACCGCGACCTGGTGCACCGGCTGCCCGAGATCCGGCCCGGCGTCTCGGTCGCCGACCTCGACCCGGGGACGGTCACCGCGCACCTGGACACCGTCGACCCGGCCGCCGAGCTGGCCGCCGGGGCGTTCCTGGCGATCGCCCGCGAGGTGGTCGGCCGGTTCGACTGCGACGTCGCCCTGCGCAGCTTCCACCCGACCAACGCGCCCGCCCTGCTGCTCGACAACCGGGAGGCCCGGCACGAGCGCACCCGCGCCCAACTCGCCGACGAGGCCGACGGGTTGTGGGCGGACATCCTGGGCTCGCTGCGCGCCGAGGTGCCCCGCGCCCAGCTGGTGCTGAACCACCTCAACCCGCTGGTGCGCCGCGCCGCCGGCGTCGTCGACCGCGAGCTGGCCGTCACCGCCGTCGAGGCGCTGTACGGGCAGGCCGTGCTGATGACCCGCCGCCCGCTCAAGGCCAGCGAGTCGGCCCTGCTGAACCGTTCGTTCATCAGCCTGCTCGACCACGCCATGCTCGGCCACGAGGCGGCCGGCCGGGACGACCGCGGCCCGAAGGAGGCGTGATGCTGGACAGCACCGACGCGGTGATGGCCGCGCTGCGCGAGAACGACGCCCGCCCGTACGGCCGCACCCGCACCGTCACGGCCGAGGAACTCGTCGACGCCGCCGAGCAGTTCGACGACACCGGGGTCCGCTCGATGGCCCTGTTCGAACTCATGGAGGCCTACGAGTACGACGGCGAGCGCAGCAAGAGCCCGGTGGTCTTCGCCCGGGTGCTCAAGCTCTGGGACCGCGACCCGGACGGCTTCGGCGAGTGGGCCCGGCGCCAGGTGTTCTGGCGCTTCAAGTGGGTGGCCACCGCGCTGCTGGACACCCCGGACGTCCCGCTCACCGCCGTCCGGCGCTGGCACACCGAACTGCGCGACCGCTACCGCAAGGCCGGCTTCGACCTCCAGCCGTACTACGCCCAGCGCTACCACCTGGCCGCGCAGACCGGCGTCGACGTCCAGGACGCCTACGAGCTGTGGACGGCCCGCCCGCGCACCGAGCTGAGCGACTGCCACGCCTGCGAGACCCGCACCCGGGCCGAGCACTTCCTCGCCGCCGGCGACGACGCCCGCGCGCTGGAGACCCTCGCCCCGGTGCTGGACGGCCGCAGCGGCTGCGAGCAGGAGCCCTACCTCAGCCAGGCCACCGCCCTGCTGCCGCTGCTGCGCCGCGGCCGCCTCGACGAGGCCCGCTCCGCGCACCTGGCCGGCTACCGCTACGCCCGCGGCAAGGCCGCGATGCTGGACGCGGTCGGCCGGCACCTGGAGTTCTGCGCGCTGTCCGGCAACGAGCCGCGCGGCCTGGAGCTGCTGGCCGAGAACCGGGACCTGTTCGCGGTGACCGGGGAGCCCGCCGCCCGGCTGGAGTTCCTGACCGGCGTCGAGGTTCTGGTCGCCGCCCTGGCCGCGGCCGGCCACGGCGGACTCCCGGTCAGCGGCCCGGCCGGCACCACCTGGACGGTGGACACCCTGCTCGCCCACCTGCGCGGCGAGGCCGACGCCCTGGCCGCCCGCTTCGACGCCCGCAACGGTACCGGCGCGGTGAGCGCCGCCCGGCGGGCCCGGCTGGCGGCCGGGCCGCTGCTGGCCGAGCCGCTGGCGCTGGGCGTGCGGGCCGTCGCCGCGCCGGAACTCGCCGCGGCGGCCCCGGCCGCGCCCCGGGTGCCGCGCCGGGCGGTCGAGCCGGAGCCGGAGGACTTCACCGCCCTGGTGCTGCGGGCCCGCGAGCTGGAAGTGCTCGGCCACCCGGACGCCGAGCGGCTGTGGCGGCGGATCGTCGAGCGGGTCGGTGCCGAGGACTTCGCGTTCCCGGCGGACGCCGAACTCGGCGGCCCCGAGCGGCTGAACGCCGAGATCGCCGAGCAGCGCGCCCACGAGGCACTGCAGCGCGACGAGCACGCCGAGGGGATCGCGGGCCTGCTGGCCGCCGCCGAGCTCTTCGAGGCGGCCGGGCTGCCCGGCCCGGCGCTGATGGCCCGCACCCGGACGCTGATCGTCGAACTCGGTGACGTCGAGGGCGCGGTGGCCGACTGGCCGGCGCTGGACGCCGCGCTGGAGCGGGCCCGGGAGCTGCGCGCCGACGGCGCGATGCTCGACGACGACTACCTGATCGTCCTCCAGTCGCGCGCCTACGCCGCCCACCACGACCTGGCCGAGGCGCTGCCCGAGGCCCCGGCCGGGACGGTCGGACGCTTCGAGGAGGTCGTCGGGGACTACCAGCGGACCGCCGTCGAGCTGGGCTCCGCCCGGCGGGCCGCGACCTCCCGCCAGTACACCGCTGACATCGCCGCCCGGGAGGGCCGGCTCGCCGAGGCGGTCACCGAACTGCGCGCGGTGCTGGCGCAGTTGGAGGCCGCCGAACTGCCCTGGCACGCCCCGCGGGTGCTCGGCCTGCTCGGCCAGGTGCTGTTGCAGCACGGTGAACCCGCCCAGGCCGCCGAGGTGTTCCACCGGGCGCTGGCCGAGGCCGTGCGCTGGGGCGACGACTCCTACCCGTACGCGCCGACGTACATGATGCTCGGCCACGCGAGCATGCAGGTGGAGGACTACGGCGGGGCGGTCCGGGCGCTGTCCGAGGCCGCTGCGCGCTACGACCGGCAGGGGGCCGCGGCCGTCGAGGAGGCGGCCCAGGTGCGGTTGCAGCTGGCGGACGTGCTGCGCGGTACGGGCCGGACGGCCGACGCGGTGGCGGTGCTGGAGTCGGTGCTGGACGCCTCGGCCGGCCCTGCCGGTTCGGGCGCTTCGGGCGGCAGGGGTGAGGCGGCCGGTACGGGTGGGGCGGGCTCCTCGGAGGAGGGGTTGGACGTCCGGATGGTCGCCCAGGCCCGGCTGGACCTCGCCCGGGCGCTGGGCGAGCTGGACGAGCACCGGGACGCGGCCGAGGAGTACCTGCGGCTGGCCGACCTGGTCGCCGACTGGGAGGACCAGCAGACCCACACCATGGTCGCCTGCGAAGCCACCCTGGCGCTCGCCCGGGCGGACCGCCGGGACGCCGCCGAGGCCGCCCTCGGGCGCGCGCGGGAGGCCCATGGCAGGGCCCCGCAGATCGACCAGCTGGCGGCCACCCTGCGGGAGTTGGCCCAGCTCACGATGCGCTCCGAGGGGGCCGAGGGGCTCGATGCGGCGCTCGCCCTGCTGGCCGAGGCGGATGCCGTCGGCGAGGCCGCCGAGCGGGCGGGCCAGGAGTACGACGCCTGGTACCTGAACGGCGGTTCGCACTACGAGCGGGCCCGCTGCCTGGCCATCGCCGACCGGCACGAGGAGGCGCTGGCCGAGGTCGAGCGGGCGATCGCGGAGTACGGGCGGCACGCTGCGGGTGCCGAGTCGCCGCGGGCCGATTCGTCGCAGGCCGATTCGTCGCGGGCCGATGCGCTGCGGGCGGAGTCGCTGCGCGCGGAGGCCGTCCGGCTGGCCGCGCTGATCGAGGGCGGGGACCTGGGCCGTCGCCGGGCGGCGGTGGACCGGCTGACCGCCGGGATCGCCCGCTGCGAGGCGGCCGGACTGGGCGAGGCCGCCGAGGTGCTGGCGGAGCTGCGGGAGCGGTTGGCGGCCGACTGACGGCAGGGGGGCGGGCGTTGTGCGCGCCCGCCCCTCACCGTTCACCGGTCGGTCAGCACGGGCCGTCGTCGCCCCAGACGCCCCACTGGCCGCTGGCGCTCGGCACCTCGTTCAGCGTCCACCACTTGGCGTGGTAGTTGTGCCCGTTGTACGAGACCTTGGAGCCCGCGGTGTACGTGGTGCTCGCGCTCCACGCCGGGGCGGTGCACCCGCCCGGGTTGCCGGTCGGGCTCCCGGTCGGCGTGCCCGGGCTGGTCGGCGGGGTGGTCGGGGGCGTGGTCGGCGGCGTGGTGGGCGGGGTCGCCCCGGCGAACTTCACGGTGTACTTGGTGAAGTCCCAGTCGCTCTGCGCCACGCTGGAGCAGGAGCCGGACAGCCCCGGGTCGACGGGTCCGGCGCACTGGCGGTCCCGGTTCACCGACCAGAAGGTGTAGCGGGCCAGGCCGTGCGCGGTGGCGAAGTCCAGCACGGTCTGGAAGTCGGCCTGGCGGAAGTACTCGGCGGCGTCGGTGCGGCCGTTCATCATCGACACGCCCTCGTGGGCGTACGCGGTGGCCTCGTTCCACCCGAAGGTGGTCTGCAGGATCTGGTTGAACTTCACCAGCGCGTCGGTCTGCGCGGCGGCGCCGTTGAAGCCGCCGTCGAACGGCATGATCGAGTAGTTGTTCGGCGTGAAGCCCTGGGACTTGGCCTCGTTGAGCATCTGGGTGCCGAACCAGCCGGTGCCCGCGTTGGTCCCGGCGGTGGTGATCGAGATGTACAGGCCGGGGTTGTTCTGCTGGAGGATGCGGGCCGCGCCGATCTCGTTGTGGATGGCGGCGGTGTTCTCGTACTCCGGCTCCTCCAGGTCGAAGTCGATCGCCTTGAGGTTGTACTTGGTGATCACCTGCTGGTAGCCCGCGGCGGTCGCTTCCGGCGTGCCGCAGACCTGGCCCAGCTTGGTGCCGCCGTACCCGCCGACCGACACCGAGACGTCCCCGCCCTTGCCGCGGATGGTCTGGATGACGGCGGGCATGGTGGTGTCGGAGTCGATCGAGGAGGTGCCGCCCCAGGCGGGCGAGCAACTGTTGCCCTGGGCGAGGATGAAGGCCAGTTGGAAGGCCTTCTGCCCGGTCGCGTCCATCACGGCGGCGGCGTCCGGCGGGCTGTTGTCCTCGGGCATCAGGTACGGCGCCGAGGCGTACCAGTTGCTGCCCAGGCCGGTGCCGCCGGCGGTGGTGGAGGCCGAGGCGGCGCCGGTGCCGGCCAGCGCGGCGACCCCGCCGGCGACCAGGCCGAGCACCCCGGCCACGGCGAGGGCGGCCCGGCGGGGGCGGCGTCCGTGCGGGGCGGACGGGGCCGGCCGGGCGGACGGGGCAGGAGTGGAGTGCGGGGGAAGAGCGCGTTCCATGCGGAAGCCTTCCGGGGAGCAGCAGTGGGGGAGTACCCGGGCGCGCGCCGAGGTGGGGGTGGCGCGGCGCAGGGTGAACTGCCCAGCGGCACGTGGTGGTTGCCCTGGGCTCCCACTGGTATAGACCTTTCTCGGGAGATCGGTCAAGACCCGGTGGAGGCCGACCGTGGCGGGGCGCGGAAGGGGACCCTTCTGTTCCGGATCGAATGACGACGCTGCTCGAAATTGGGTCTGGACAGTCTCACGAACGGTCAGTTAGCTTTTCGACCCGCGAGATCCCGTGAAAAACGCACAGCCTCTCCAATCCACCTTCCCGAGCGGAGGAACAAATGGTTCAGGCGATTCTCAACCTGGTCGACCGGGCGGTTTCCGGCGGGCGCAAGGCGCAGGCCGCCGACGCGTACTGCCAGTGCCCGGCCGGCACCACCACCAACTGTGTGAACGAGACGCTCTGGGTGACGGAGTGCTGCTCCTTCAACTGTGCCGTCGCGCCGTCCTGCACCACCTACGCGATCGTCGGTGGCTGCTGAACCCGTCCGGCTCGGCCGGCTGATCCGGCCGGCTGACTGATCCGGCCGGTCGACCGGTCCGGACGGTCGACCGATCCGCTGACCGATCCGGTGGGCCGCCCCGCGCGGCCGACCGACACGCGGCCGTCGGTGCCCCCGCCCTGCGTCGGCGGGGGCACCGGCGGAGGGGGAGTCATGACCGCATACCTGTTGCTCGGCTGCCGCGTCGTGATCGCGGTGGTGTTCGCCAAGTCCGCCCTCGCCAAGCTCCGCGCCCGCCCCGACTTCGCCTCGGCGCTGCGCGTGATGGCCGTTCTGTCGCCCCGTCTGACCGGCCCGGCGGTGCTCGGGGTGCCGATCGCCGAGGCCGTCCTCGCCCTGCTGGTCTGGATGCCCAGGCCCGTCGTGAGCTGGGCGTTCGCCGCGGCCGGTGGCCTGATCGCGGTGTTCGCCGCCGTCCTGGTGGTGTTGCTGCGGCGCGGCGCCGACGTCTCCTGCCCCTGCTTCGGGGCCTCCGGTGTGCCGGTCGGTGCGGCGCACGTGGCGCGCAACCTGGTGCTGCTCGCGGTCGCCGCGGCCGGTCTGCTGGCGGGCGCCGCGCCCGATCCCGGCGGCCTCGGTCCGGCCGGGGTGGTGGCGGTGCTGCTGGTGGCCGCCTTCGCCAGTGCGCTGATCATCGCCACCGACACGCTGGTCGAGCTGTTCTCGGCGGCGCACTGAAGCCCGTCGGACGGGCCGTCCCGACCGCCCGGCGTGCAGGCCCGGCGCGGCCGCCCGGCGCGGCCGCCGAACGTGCTGGTCGGATGTGCCCCGCTGGAAACCGGAAATACCTCCCTGAACCCGGAACGAGGCGCAAAACCGCTATGACCATGATTTTCGTCGTTCTTATCGGCTGCCTTTCGCTGTTCAATCTGCTGTTGACCCTGGCGCTCGCCAGGAAAGTCAACGGACATGCTTCGCACGCCTCCTACGGAAATGTCCGGATAGGCGGATCGATGCCCGAGAACCGCCTTCCGGACGGCACCCCGATGCCCGAATTCCGGGCGGTTTCGGTCGCCGACGGCGAGGTCTCCCGGGCGGACCTGGCGGGGGCCCCCGCGGTGGTCGGCTTCTTCTCCGGGACCTGCGGCCCCTGCCTGGAGCAGGCGCCGGACTTCGTCAAGGCGGTCACCGACTACCCGGGCGGGCGGGAGCGGGTCCTCGCGGTGGTCAAGGGCAGCGGCCCGGTGGTCGGCGAACTGCGCACCCTGCTGGAGCCGGTGGCCCGGGTGGTGCTGGATCCCACCGGCGAGGGCGAGGGGTCCGTGGTCGCCGCCTTCGGGGTGGTGCGCTGGCCCAGCTACGTGGATGTCGCCGCGGACGGCCGGATCACCAACCACCTGGCGCCGGGCCGGATCGTCCTCCCGACCGTCGCGCGATGAGCCCGACCGCCGACGCGCCCACCGACGCGACCGCCGGCGTGACCACCGGCGCCCGGGCCGGTGCGTCCGTCGGGGCCGGTGCGTCCAGCAGGACCGGTGGAGCCGGTGGAGCCGGCCGGGTGCTGCGGTCGGCCGGGGCCGCCGGCGCGCTGGCCTGGCGGGCGGGCCGGTCGACGCTGCTGCTCTCGCTGCTCTGCGGGCTGGTCGCGGGGCTGCTGCCCGCCGTCGCCGCCCTGCTGGTGAGCCGGCTGTTCGACCGCCTGGGCGGCGTCGTGGCCGGTTCGCCGACCGGGACCTGCGTCCAACTGGTCGCCACCAGCGTCGGACTGGCGCTCGCGCCCGCGCTCAGCGAGTACACCCGGGCCCGGGCCGGGCGGGCGATCCGGCTGCGGGCCCAGGACGAGTTGTTCGAGACGGTCAACCGGCTGCCCGGCCTGCGGTCCTTCGAGGACCCCCGGTTCCAGGACCGGCTGCGGCTCGCCCAGCAGGCGGCCGGCACCGTTCCGGACATCCTGGTCGGCTCGGCCTTCGGCAGCCTCCAGGCGCTGGCCACCGTCGCCGGGTTCCTCGGCACCGTCTTCGTCGTCAACCCGGTGCTCGGCGCGCTCACCCTGCTGCTGACGCTGCCGCTGGTCCGGGCCCAGCTGGCGGCCGGGCGCCGCCGGGCCGCCGCGCTCGGCGAGACCATGGCCCGCAGCCGCCGTCAGGCCTTCTACGGCAGTCTGGTCGCGGACGTGGACGCGGTGAAGGAGATCCGGCTCTTCGGCCTCCAGGACTTCCTGCGGCAGCGGGCCCGGCGCGAGTTGCTCGCGGTCTGCGCCGTCGAGGAGCGGACCGACCGGCAGAACCTCGCCCGGCGGCTGCCCGCCTCGCTGCTCGGCGTCGGCGTCTACGCGCTCGGCCTGTTCTGGGCCGTCCGGGCCGCCCGGCACGGCGAACTCTCGGTCGGCCAGGTGTCGATGTGCCTGGCCGCGGTGGCGGGCATCCAGAGCGGTGTCGGTCAGTTGGCCGGCAGCGGCGCCTCCGCGTACCAGGCGGTGCTCACCTTCGAGCACTACCGGGCGCTCGGCGGGACGCCCCCGGACCTCGCCCCGGCGGCCGTCCCCCGCCCGCCCGGCGCGCTCCGCGGCACCATCGAGTTCCAGGACGTCTGGTTCCGCTACCACCCGGACGCGCCGTGGATCCTGCGCGGCGTCGACCTCACCCTGCGGGCCGACGCCGTCACCGCCCTGGTCGGCCTCAACGGAGCGGGCAAGAGCACCCTCGTCAAACTGCTCTGCCGGCTCTACGACCCGGAGCGCGGGCGGGTGCTGTGGGACGGCGTCGACATCCGAGCGTTCCCGCCGGAGGAGTACCGGCAGCGGATCGGGGTGGTCTTCCAGGACTACTGCCGTTACGACCTGACCGCCGCCGAGAACATCGGCCTCGGCCGGGTCGCCCACCTCGACGACGCACCCCGGATCACCGCGGCCGCCCGCGCGGCCGGCATCGACGAGCGGGTACGGCGGCTGGACGGCGGGTACGGCGCCCTGCTCAGCCGGATCTTCCTGCCCGAGGGGGCGGAGGCGGGCTGGGGCCGCTCGCTGTCCGGCGGGGAGTGGCAACGCCTGGCCGTGGCCCGGGCGTTCATGCGCCGGGACGCCGACCTGATGATCCTGGACGAGCCCAGCGCCGGCCTCGACGCCGCCGCCGAGCAGCAACTCCACGAGAACCTGCGGGAGTTGCGCCGGGGCGCGACCAGCCTGATCATCTCGCACCGGTTGAGCACCGTCCGGGAGGCCGACCGGATCGTGGTCCTCGCGGCCGGAGAGGTGGTCGAGGAGGGCGGCCACGACGCCCTGATGGCCCTCGGCGGCCGCTACGCCGAACTGTTCACCCTCCAGGCCTCCGGCTACCAGGACCCGGCCGTGCCGGGCCGGCCGGCGTCGGCCGCGCACTGAGCCGCGGCGGAAGGGAAGCCCGATGCAGGTGCTCCTGGTGGTCGGCGGCGTGCTGCTCGCCGGTCCGGCCGCGGCCCTCGGGCTGCTGCGGGCGGTGCTGTCGGTGGTCGTGGTCGCGGGGCCGAGCATGAGCCCGGCGCTGCGGCCCGGGCAGCGGGTGCTGGTGCTGCGGCGCGGCCTGGCCCGGCTGCGGGCGGGCCGGATCGTGGTGGTCTCCCCACCCCCGGAGGGCTTCGGCGCGCGGACGGACGGCTTCGGCCTTCCGACGGTCGGCGCGTCCGTGCCCGGCGTCGGCCTTCCGAGGCCCGGCGCGGAACGGCGGCGCCCCGGACGCCTCCTGGTGAAGCGGCTGGCCGCGCTCCCCGGCGACCCGCTGCCCCCGGCCCTCCGGGCGGTGCTGCCGTCCGGGTCGGTGCCGACCGGAGCGGTGCCGGCCGGGCAGGTCGTCCTGCTCGGCGACAACCCGGACTTCAGCACGGACTCCCGGGTGTGGGGGACGGTGCCGGAGCACAGCGTGGTCGGCGTGGTGCTGGACGGGGTCCGGCTGCGGGGCCGGGCCGCCGCCCGGGAGCCCGGGACGAGCGCCGTGGTCAGGCCGGGGCGGCGACGCCGGCGGCCGTGAGCGCACCGCTGACCGGGCGGGCGGCGAGCAGCCCGCTGACGGCCGGGGACCACGGCCGTGAGAGCGGCCCGGTGAGGGTCAGCGTGCGGTGCATGGCGGGCCGGATCGGCACCAGCACGCAGTCGGGCGGCAGCATGGTCAGCGCCAGCGCGGGCATCACCGAGACCCCGACGCCCGCGTGCACCATGCCGATCAGCGTGTTGAGGTCGCGGATCCGGTGCCGGGGCGTGAAGCGGGTGCCGGCCCGGCGGTACGCCTCGCGGATGTGGCGCTCGCAGCCGCCCTCGGAGAGCAGGAAGTCGTCGTCGGCCAAGTCGCCCACGTGCACGGTCTCCTGGGCGGCGAGCGGGTGGTCGCGGCGCAGCAGCGCGTGCATCGAGTCGGCGCCGAGCGCGACCGCCCCCGGCGGCAGCGGCCCGGCGTCGACCAGCACCGCGGCGTCCACCGTGCCGGCCTCCAGCCAGACCGGCAACTCGGCGTCCTCGCCCTCGAAGACCCGTACGGTGACCCGCGGGAACGCCGCCTCCCAGTCCCGCAGCAGGCCGGGCAGCAGGGCCTGGCAGACGGTGGTCGGCGCCGCCAGCCGGACGGTGCCGCTCGGGCCGCCCTGGTGGCGGTCGGCGACGGTCCGGACGGCGGCCGCGGCGGCGACGGCGGTCCGGGCGTGCGGCAGGACCTGCTCGCCGAGCGGGGTGGGCCGGCACGGGGCGCCGCGGCGCAGCACCGGTGCGCCCAGCGAGCGTTCCAGGGCGGCGACGGCGTGCGAGACGGCGGACTGGCTGATGCCCAGCTCGTCGGCGGCCGCACCGAAGCCGCCGGTGTCGGCGACCGCGACCAGTGCCCTGAGCTGGGCCAGGTTGACCTCCGCAGCCATGAGACTTCCTCATCCTTCCCGCACCGCCACTTGTTGGACTCATGGTGGGCCGCCGGGCCACCCTCTGTCCAGCAAGCCGGGACGGAGAGGGAGGTGGTCGGGGTGCGGCGCTGGTGGCCGGGCTTCGTGGCACTGTCGGCGATCTGGGGCGCGAGCTTCGCCCTGATCAAGGTGGCGGTCGACGCCGGGGTGCCGCCGGTGTGGGTGGCGCTGTGGCGCTGCCTGCTGGGGGCCGGCACGCTGTGGGCGGTCCTGCTGCTGCGCGGCGGGCGGGTGCCGCGGGACCGGGCGCTGTGGGGGCACTCGGCGGTGGTCGCCGTGCTGCTCAACACCGTGCCGTTCACGCTGTTCTCCTTCGGCGAGACCCGGGTCAGCTCGGTGCTCGCCGGGGTGATGAACGCGACCACCCCGCTGTTCACCCTGCTCTGCGCGGTGCTCACCGTCCCCGAGGAGCGCCGCCCGGGCGCCCGCCGGCTCGTCGGGCTGGCGCTCGGCTTCGTCGGGGTGCTCACCGTGCTCGGGGTCTGGCGCGGCCTCGGCCCGGGGGCGACCGCCGGTGCCCTCGCCTGTCTGGCCGCCGCCTGCTGCTACGGCGCGGGCTTCGCCTACCTGCGCCGCTTCCTGTCCGGCCGCCCGGAGTCGGTCACCTCCCTCTCCGCGCTCCAGATCAGCTGCGCCGCCGTCGAGTTGGGACTGGTCGCGCCCTTCGCGGCGGGCGCCCCGCACTGGCCGGGCGGCCGGGCCGCCGCCGCCCTGCTGGTGCTCGGCGCGGTCGGCACCGGACTGGCGTACCTGCTCAACCTCGGTCTGGTCCGCGCGGCCGGCACCGCGGTCGCCTCCGCCGTCACCTACGTCATGCCGCTCTGGTCCACCGCGCTGGGCGGCCTGCTGCTCGCCGAGCCGGTCGGCTGGAACGCCCTGGCGGGGGGCGTCCTGGTGGTCGCCGCCGTCGCCCTGACCCGCCCGCGCCGGGCGGTCGCCACGGCTGCCCGGAAACCCCGGGACAACGGCGCCGTCCGGCACTACCGTTCGGCCTGATGATCACCGGTGCCGCACTCACGGACCAGCGCGCCCCGGCCGGGCCCCGGATGCCCCCGGGCCGGGCGACGGCACCACCGGCCGCCCCGGCCGGTCGGGCTGACGTTCGGTGCCCGGTGGATTACGGGTCGTGCCCGGAGGGCCGCTAGGGTGGCCCCCGTGGTGAGGTCGTGGGATGCGGCGGTGGAGCGGGCACAGGACCGGCTGGCGGCCGGGGTGCGCCTGCGGGCCGCCGTCGAGGGGGAGGAACGGCGGTTCGCCCGCTGGGACCTGGCGTCCCTGGTGGAGGGCGGGCCGGGCGTCCGGGTGGACCCGGACGCGCTGGCGCCGCAGGCCGAGCGGCACTGGCGGGAGCGGCTGGGGGAGAGCGGCCGGGAGTGGCCCGGCGGGGAGCTCTACCGGCGCCGCTACTGGATCCGGGACGACCGCGGCGAGGTCGCCGGGACGGTCGCGGTGGACAACTGGACCAAGGGCCCGAGCCAGCTCGCGGTGTCCTCCCTGTACGTACGGCCCGAGGCGCGCGGCCGCGGGCTGGCCGCCGCCGCGCTCGACGAGGTGTACGCGGCGGCGACCGCCGAGGGCCTGCCGGGCTTCCGGCTGGAGGCGCACTGGAGCTGGCGGCCGGCCGTCCGCTACTACCTGCGCCGCGGCCTGTGGGTGGTGGGCTGGAAGCACGCGCTGTCCTTCGCCCGGATGCCCCAACTGCCGCTCCACCGGGTGCGGGAGGAGGACGGGCGGCTGCTCCTGCTGGTCGCCGACCGGCAGCGCGGCTGGGTGCCGATACTGGCCGCCGGCCAGGAGGGCCGCTGGCTGCGGCTGGACGAGACGGCGGACTACCGCGGCTGCGACGGCTGGGTGCACGAGTACGCCCGCTCGACGCTGGCGCTGTACCTGGCGCTGGCGGGCCGTCCGCTGGTGCGCGGGCCGCAGTGGTGGGCGGAGGCCTGGCGCTGGGCCGACGCGGGCGAGCCGGAGGGGCTGGCGGCCCGGATCGAGGAGTTCGAGCGGGCCGACCGGGCCGCGGGCGGTGTCCTCGACCGGGCGGCGGACGGCGTCGCGGGCGATGGCCCCGACCGGGCCGTGGATGGCGTCGCGGGCAGCGCCGCGGCCGGTCCGGGCCGCCCGGTGGAGCTGGCGCAACCGGCCCCGCCGGTGTCCGGCCGGCTGGCAGACTCGGGGGATGGCTGAGATCGAGATCGACGGCGTGCCCGCCGACCCGGCGCGGCTCGCCGCCCTGGGACTGCTCAACTACGGGCACTTCACCACCCTGCGGGTCGAGGCGGGCGCGGTCCGCGGCCTGACGCTGCACCTGGACCGGCTGGTCCGGGACGGCCGGACGCTGTTCGGCGCCGGACCGGACCGGGCGGTGGTCCGGGAGCGGATCCGCGCCGTACTGCCGGCCGACGGCGGGCCGGTGACCGTCCGGGTCACCGGCTACGACCCCGCGCTCGGCCTGGAGCGCCCGGCCGCCCCGGCCGCCCCCGCCCTGCTGGTCACCACCCGCCCGGCCGCGACCGCCGCCCTGCCCCCGCTGCGGGTGCGCACGGCGGCCTACCGGCGCGAGCTGCCCGGGGTGAAGCACGTCGGCCTGTTCGGCCTGGTGCACCACCGGCGCGCGGCCCAACTCGCCGGTTACGACGACGTGTTGCTGACCGACGACGGCGGTCTGGTGACCGAGGGGGCGACCTGGAACGTCGGCTTCCTGGCCGGCGACAAGCTGGTCCGGCCGGAGGGCCCGAGCCTGCCCGGCGTCACCGAGGCGCTGCTCGCCGACGCGTACGACGGCCCGCAGTCCCGCGAGCCGGTCCGGGCCGCCGAGCTGGCGCGCTTCGACGCGGCCTTCGCGCTGAACGCGGGCTTCGGCCTGCGACCGCTCGCCGCCGTCGACGGCACCGCCTTCGACCCGGACCACCCGCTGCTCGCCGAGCTGCGCGCCGCCTACCTGGGGATCGCCGCCGAGCCGGTGTAGCGGACCCGCCCGGGGCGGGGGCGAAGCCGCGCGGCGGTGGGGCCGGGAACTGGAGGACCGCTCGAGAGGATCGCCCGGACGGGTGACAAACTCCGTGGTGAGCGGCGCAATGGGAGATCGGAGCGGCTCAAGGCCCGAACGTACGACTGATCATGACGATCGATCAGTTACGCTCGCGCCCGCCCCGCCCGATCCGTCGAAGGAGAGAGCAGTCCTCCATGAGCAGCCCCCCTGTCACCCCCGCCCCCCGGTGGCCGCTGATCCTCCTGCGCGTCACCGCCACCACCCTGGCCCTGCTGGCAGTGCTCCAGACCATGCTGGCCGGCAGCTTCCTCAACGGCACCTACGACTCCCTCAAGGACCACGAGGGCACCGCGATGACCCTGGCCACCGTGGTCGTCGCGCAGCTGGTGGTGGCGGCGCTGGTGCGCCGGCCCGGCCGCGGCCCGCTCTGGCCGCTGTGGACCACCGCCCTGCTCACCGTCGCCGTGATCGGCCAGATCGGCGCCGGCTACGCCCGGGCGCTCGGGGTGCACGTGACCCTCGGCGTGCTGCTGGTCAGCGGCGTCCTGTTCGGCCTGGTCGGCGCCTGGCGGCTGCCGCTGCCCGCCCGGGAGGTCGTGCCCGAGGGGGAGGCGGACGGCAGCGGACGCCTGCCGCGGCCCGGCGGGCCGGTGGAGGTGAGCCGGTGAACCGCCGCCGGTTCCTCGGCCTCGGCGCCTCCGTGCTCGGCGCGGGCGCGCTGGCCTCGGTCGCCGTCCCCTCGGCGGCCTACCTGCTCCGCGAGGGCCGCCCCGGGCGGCTGCTCGACAGCGACCTCGACCTGCCCGCGGCCTTCCAGGTGCCGCTGCCGGTGCCGGCCGTGCTCCAGCCGGTGCGCACCGACGGCACCAACGACTACTACGAGATCACCCAGCAGACCGCCGCCCTGGAGATCCTGCCCGGCGTGCGGACCGAGGCCTGGACGTACGGCGGGACGTACCCCGGCCCGACCGTGGTCACCCGCTCCGGCCGGGCCGCGGTGATCAAGCACCGCAACCAGCTGCCGGTGCCCTCGGTGGTCCACCTGCACGGCGGCCACACCCCGGCGGACAGCGACGGCTACCCGATCGACCTTCTGCTGCCGGTCGGCTCCGCCCTCCCCGCCGCCTCCTCGATGGACGGCATGCCGGGGATGCGGCACATGGCCGGCCACGACCTGGTCGGCGAGCGCACCCACACCTACCCGGGCAAGCAGCGCGCCGCCACCCTCTGGTACCACGACCACCGGATGGGCTTCACCGGCCTCGGCGTTTGGCGGGGCCTGTCCGGGTTCCACCTCGTCCACGACGACGAGGAGGGCGCCCTCCCGCTGCCGCGCGGCGAGCGCGACCTCCCGCTGATGCTCGCCGACCGCTCCTTCGCCGCCGACGGCTCCTTCAAGTACCCGGCCGCCGACGCCTCGCTCGCCGTGCCCGGCGTCGTCTCCGGCTACATGAACGGCGTCCTCGGCGACGTCATCCTGGTCAACGGCGCGCCCTGGCCGCGGCTGGACGTCGACCGCGCGCACTACCGGCTGCGCCTGCTGAACGCCTCCAACGCCCGGCTCTACCGGCTCGAGCTGGACCCGCAGCCCTCCGGCGGCGACGCCCTGGTGCAGATCGGCTCCGACGGCGGCCTGCTCGCCGCCCCGGTCACCCACGACGCGATCGAGATCGCGCCCGCCGAACGCTTCGACGTGGTGGTCGACTTCTCCCGCTACCCGCCCGGCACCCGGGTGCGGCTGCTCAACCGCTTCGGCAGCGGGCGCACGGCCGAGGTGATGCGCTTCGACGTCTCCTCCCGGGCGGTCAGCGACGGCGCCACGGTGCCCGACAAGCTGTCGACGGTCGAGGAGTTGAACCCCTCGGCGGCCGTCGCCACCCGCGACTTCACCTTCCGGCGCAGCCGCGGCGACGGCTGGACCATCAACGGCGACCCGTACGAGCCCGGGCGCAGCGTCGCCGACCCGGCCCTCGGCAAGGTCGAGCTGTGGCGGTTCTCCACCGACCTGCACCACCCCGTGCACCTGCACCTCGACCACTTCCAGGTGATCGGGCGCAACGGCGGGGACCCGGGGCCGTGGGATGAGGGCTGGAAGGACACCGTCGACCTGCGGCCGGCCGAGGCGGTCGAGGTGCTGGTGCGCTTCACCGACTACGCGGGGACGTTCATGATGCACTGCCACAACCTGGAGCACGAGGACATGGCGATGATGGCCGACTTCACCGTGGGGTGAGGCCCCGGGGCCGTCAGGCCGTCCGGTCATCCGGTCGGCCGAGTGCCGGGGGACGCGGTGGTGCGCTCCCCGGCACTCGTGTCCTACCGTCGTGCGGAGGTGTGCCCACACCCGCGACACCCTCGACGGACGGAGCCGCCCGCATGAACACCCCCGCCGAACGCCGCCGCGCCGGGCGGGCCGCCCGGGAGCGGATCTCCCGCTCCGAGCACGGCCGCTGGATCCCGGCCGCCGACCGGCCCGACCCGCTGGGCGTGCTGGAGGCCCAGGGCGCCGGCCGGATCGCCCGGCTGCTGCCGATCCGCTACGGGCGGATGGCGGACAGCCCGTTCGGCTACCTGCGCGGCGCCGCCGCCGTGATGGCCGCCGACCTCGCGGCCGTCCCCGACACCGGGTTGACCGTCCAACTCTGCGGCGACGCACACCTGTTGAACTTCGGGGTGTACGCCTCGCCGGAACGCGCGCTGCTCTTCGACGTCAACGACTTCGACGAGACCCACCCCGGGCCGTTCGAGTGGGACGTCAAGCGGCTCGCCGCCAGCGTCGCGGTCGCCGCCCGGGCCGACGGCCAGGACGACGACCGGGCCCGGCAGGCCGCCCGCGGCGCCGTGCTGGGCTACGCCGCCGGGATGCGCCGGCTGGCCGGGCTCGGCGAACTCGACGTCTGGTACAGCCGGGTCGACACCGCCGACCTGCCCGGGCTGATCCGCAAGGGCCGGCGGCGCCGGGCCGTCGTCGCCGACCTCGAGCACGCCCGGCGCCGCACCAGCCTCCAGGCCTTCGGCAAGCTCACCGAGGAGCGGGACGGGCGGCACCGGATCGTCAGCGCGCCACCGCTGATCGAGGAGCTGAAGCGGGCCGAACTGCGCGGCATCGGCAAGGTGTTCAGCGCCTACCGGGCCGGCCTCGCCGAGGACCGCCGGGTGCTGCTCGACCGCTACCGCTTCGTGGACGCGGCGATGAAGGTGGTCGGCGTCGGCAGCGTCGGCACCCGCTGCTACATCGTGCTGCTGGAGGGCCGGGACACCGGCGACCCGCTGTTCCTCCAGCTCAAGGAGGCCGGCCGGTCGGTGCTGGAGGACCACCTGCCGCCCACCCGGGTGGACACCGAGGTCGCCGTCCACCAGGGCGGGCGCCGGGTGGTCGTCGGGCAGCACCTGATGCAGGCCGCCAGCGACATCTTCCTCGGCTGGACCACCGGCCCCGACGGACGCCACTTCTACGGCCGTCAGCTGCGCGACATGAAGGGCTCGGCGGAGGTCGGCACGATGACCCCGGCCGGCCTGCGCGCCTACGCCGCACTCTGCGGGCGCACCCTCGCCCGCGCCCACGCCCGCACCGGGGACCGCCTCGCCATCACCGGCTACCTGGGCGCGGCCGACACCTTCGCCGAGGCCGTCGGGGACTTCGCCCTCCAGTACGCGGACCGGTCGGCGGCCGACCACCGGCAACTGGTCGAGGCGATCGACGACGGGCGGATCACCGCGACCCGGGGCGTGTGAGCGCCGCGTCCCGGCCCGGGCGTTCCTCCGCTTGCCCCGGGCGGGCGCGGTGCCCTTGGGTGGGGGCATGGAAGAACTGCGCACCGACCGCCTGCTGATCCGCCGCTGGCGGGAGTCCGACCTCGCGCCCTGGGCCGCGATGAACGCCGACCCGCAGGTCCGCGAACACCTCGGCGCCCCGCTCACCCGCGCGCAGAGCGACGCCTCGGTGGCGCGCTACGAGGCGGCGGTCGAGCGGCGCGGCTACGGGTGGCTGGCCGTCGAGGTGCGCGGCAGCGGCGAGTTCATCGGCTTCGCGGGCCTGGACGACGTCGACGAGGGGGCGCCGGTCGCCGGGGTCGAGATCGGCTGGCGGCTGGCCCGCCCGGCCTGGGGCCACGGCTACGCGACCGAGGCCGCCCGCGCCGTCCTCGGCCACGCCTTCGGCCCGCTCGCCCTCCCCGAGGTCCTCGCCCTCACCACCGCGGGCAACCTGCGCTCCCAGGCCGTGATGCGCCGCCTCGGGATGACCCACGACCCGGCCGAGGACTTCGACGACCCGGACGCCCCGGCGGGCCCGCTGCGGCACACCGTGGTCTTCCGCCTGCGCCGGGCGGACCACCTCGCCTAGCCCCGCCACGCCCCCGGTCGGCCTGTCAGTGGCGTGTGCCAGAGTGACGGCATGTTGGCGATCTCGGTGAAGTCGAACGACGCGCGGCACCTCAGGGTGACGGCGGACGAACTGGCGGGGCTGGTCCGGCGCATCGGCGCCGGGGCGGACTCCTTCCTCGTCGTGCAGCGGATACCGGATCTGCCGGACGTCTACATCCAGGTGTGGCACCGGGACGGCGGCGACTACACGCTCGAACACCGCGACGGCTCCGCCGCCCGGCACTTCGAGGTGCGGGTGGCCGGGCCGGCGGCGGTCGCGGCGGCGATGACGGGCTGGGCGCGGCAGGAACCGGGCTGGGACGACGGCCTGGCCTGGGAGCTGCTCGACTTCGGCGCGGAGGCCGAGCCGGTGCCCGAGCCGGTGCTGGAGCCCGAGGAGCGGCGGCTGTTGGAGGAGCAGCTGCGGCTGACCCTGGCCTGCGGCTACACCGACCGGGCCGGGCTCGCCGAGCAGGCCGAGGAGTACCTGGTGACGGCCGAGCGCCGCCCGCTCTCCCGGGCGCAGGCGGGGCAACTCGCCGACCGGCTCTGGCTGGAGCGGGTCGGCGTGCAGGGCGGCTGGGTCGGCGAGACGGATCCGGAGCGCCTCGCCCGGGCCTTCGCCGCGCTGGAGGAGGCGGGCGTCACCGCGCGGGAGGACTTCGCCTGCTGCCGCTCCTGCGGCGAGGCCGAGATCGGCGCGGTCGGCGAGCCGGAGGCCCGGGGCTTCGTCTACTTCCACTCCCAGTGCACCGAGTCGGCGGCCGCCGGGCACGGCCTGTCCCTGCTCTACGGCGGTTTCGACGGTTCGCCGGAGACCACCGCGGCCGTCGGCCGGGAGGTGGTCGCCGCCCTGACGGCAGTAGGCCTTCCGACGCGCTGGAGCGGGGAGCCGTCGGCCGCGATCGAGATACGCCCGCTGCTCTGGCGCCGCCGGCTGGTCGGCTGAGTGCGACGGGGAGGGCGACGGACATGAGCGATGACGTGGTGTCGGTGATCCCGACCGATCCGCACTGGCAGCCGGACGCGGAGGCGGCCGAGCGGGCCCGGGCGGTGCTGGCCGGGCTGGTCGAAGCGGACGACGGCGCCGAACTGGAGGTGACCTGGCACGAGCGGACGGCGGCGGTCGACTGCGGGGAGCACCTGGAGCGGATCGGCTGCCCGCACTGCGGCGGCCCGGTCGACCCGGGCTGGTGGGGCGACCTGCTGGAGGAGCACGCCGAGGACGGCTTCGCCACGCTCGCGGTGACGGTGCCCTGCTGCGGGGTGGCGACGGCGCTGGACGCGCTGGCGTACGACCGGCCGTGCGGCTTCGCCCGGTTCGAGCTGGAGGTCTGGAACCCGGAGTGCCGCCGGTTCACCGGGGCTCAGCTGGCGGCCGTGGCCGCCGCGCTCGGCCATCCGGTCCGCCAGATCACCGCGCGCCTGTGAGGGCTGCCCGGGAGCCCTGGGGGCCTCCCGGGCAGCCGCCGTCCGGGAAGGGCCCAGGGAGTCACGGCACCAGCAGCCGCAGGGCGTCGCGGTGCACCGCTATCTCGACCGGCAGCGCGGTGATGAACTCGCCGTCGGCGTACGCGGTGATGCCCGGGGACTCGATCCGGAGGGAGGCGGTGCGCAGGGTGGTGACCTCCGGGTGGTCGACGTGGGTGCCCTTGAAGAGGGTGGGGAAGAAGCGGGCGATCCGCAGCCGGGGCATGGCGTCGACCAGGGTGAGGTCGAGCAGGCCGTCGTCCGGGAGGGCGGCGGGGCAGATCAGCATGCCGCCGCCGTAGCTGCGGGTGTTGCCGACCGCGGCGAGGGTGAGGTCGCGTTCGATGACGGTGCCGTCGGCGAGGGTGATCCGGAACGGCAGCGGGCGCAGGTTGGCGAACTCGGCGAGGATGGCCAGGTTGTAGCGCATCCGGCCGCGCGGCCAGCGCAGCCGGTTGGCCCGGTCGCTGACCAGCGAGTCGAAGCCGGCGGCGAGGACCGAGCCGTACCAGCGGACGCCCCCGTCGGCCCCGGTGATCCGGCCGAGGTCGAGGCTCCGGGTGCGTCCGGCGGCGATCACGTCGGCGGCCGCTTCCGGGGCGCCGATCGGCAGGCCGTACGCGCGGGCGTGGTCGTTGCCGGTGCCGGCCGGTACGACGCCGAGCGGCACGGCGGTGTCGGCGAGGGCCTGGAGGGCGAGGTTGATCATGCCGTCGCCGCCGACCACGACCACCGCGTCGGCCCCGTCGGCCGCCGCCTCGCGGGCGAGCCGGACGGCGTCCCCGGCGGAGCGCCCGGCCTGCGGTTCGACCTCGACTCCGAGGCCGCGCAGCCGGGCGACGGCCCGGCGGGCCGCGGGTTCGGCATGGCCGATGCCCGCCGCCGGGTTGGTGAGGACGACGACCCTGCGGACGGTTCTCGGGCCGGTCATGGGCCCAACTCCCCTCTCGGTCACGGGATCGGCTCGCCGGTCCCGGCTACGGGATCAGCTTGCCCGGGTTGAGGATGCCCACCGGGTCGAGCTCGGCCTTGACGGCGCGCAGGATGCGCACGCCGAGGTCGCCGATCTCCCCGGTCATCCACGGCCGGTGGTCGGTGCCGACGGCGTGGTGGTGGGTGATGGTGCCGCCCGCGCCGAGGATGGCGTCGCCGGCCGCCCGCTTGGCGGCGCCCCAGCGGGCGAGCGGGTCCTCGCCGAGGGCGGCGACGACCGTGAAGTAGAGCGAGGCACCGGTCGGGTAGACGTGCGAGATGTGGCACAGCACGAGTGCGCCGGGCAGCGCGGTGGTGAGGGCGGCGGTGACGGCGAACCGCAGGCCGGGCAGCTGCTCCCAACTGGCGGCCGTCTCCAGGGTTTCGCACAGCGCGCCCGCGCTCAGCAGGGAGTCGCGCAGGTAGGGGGCGTTGAACCGGCCGTGCTCCCAGGCCCGGGCGGGCGCCTCGCCGAGCGAGGTGCCGCCGGCCGCGAGCAGGGCCTCCCGGGTGAGGGCGTGCCGGGCGGCGACCTGCTCGGGGGTGCCCTCGAAGACGGTGACGGCCAGGCAGCCGCTGACCGCGGGGGCGCCGCCGATCTGCTCGGTCATCGCGAGGTTGACCATGGTCTCGGCCTCGTCGGAGAGCCGGATCACGGTGGGCCCGGTGCCCTGCTGCTCGACGGCGCGCAGGGCGGCCGTCCCGGTGGCGAAGTCGGGGAAGCTCCACGCCTCGTGGGCCTTGACGGCGGGCAGCGGGTGGACGCGCAGGCGGACGGCGGTGATCACGCCGAGGGTGCCCTCGGAGCCGAGGAAGAGCTGGCGCAGGTCGGGGCCGGCGGCGGAGGCGGGGCCGCGGCCGAGGTCGAGCGTCCCGGCCGGGGTGACCACGCGCAGGCCGCGGACCATCTCGTCGAAGCGCCCGTAGCCGGCCGAGTCCTGACCGGAGGAGCGGGTGGCGGCGAAGCCGCCGATGGTGGCGTAGCGGAAGCTCTGCGGGTAGTGGCCGAGTTCCCAGCCGCGGTCGGCGAGCAGCGCCTCCGCCGCGGGGCCGGTGAGCCCGGCGCCGAGGACGGCCTCGCCGGAGGTCTCGTCGAGGGCGTGCAGCCGGTCGAGCCGGCGCAGGTCGAGCGAGACGACGGCCGGGAACGGGCCGCGCTCGGGGTCGAGTCCGCCGACCACGCTGGTGCCGCCGCCGAACGGGACGACGGCGATGCGGCGCTCGGCGCACATGGCGAGGACGGCGGCGATCTCGGCCTCGTCGCCGGGCACGACGACGGCGTCCGGCGCGTCCTGCGGCTCGCGGTCGCGTCGGCGCAGCAGGTCGGGGGTGGACTTGCCGCCGGCCCGGGGCAGCCGGTCGGCGTCGGCGGCGCTGACGTGCGCCGTACCGACGGCGGCGGCCAGGGCGGCGAGGTCCTCGGCGGTGATCCGGGAGGGGCGCAGCACGACCTCGGCGGCGTCCGGCCCGGGGGTGGCGTCGCCGGTGACGCCGAGGGCGGCGGCCAGCAGTCCCTTGACGTCGGCCGACAGCTCCTTGGCGAGGGCCGGGTCTCCCCAGGCGTTCCACTTCATCGGGGGGAGCGGCAGCGCGGCGTCGGCCGTTCCCGCTTGCGTCTCAGGTGCCATGCGTTACAGTTTCACACATCATGTCAAGTAGTAACGTCGAACCCCGGCAGCCCCGCGGCGGAGCCGTCCGCAGTGGAGCCGCCCGCAGCACCGATGACGCGATCCTGGACGCCGCCGCCGACCTGGTCGTGCACCTCGGCGTCCGCCGCACCCAGCTGGCCGAGATCGCCCGCCGCGCCGGGGTCAGCCGCCCGACCGTCTACCGGCGCTGGCCGGACGTCCAGGCGGTGATCGGGGCGCTGCTCACCCGGGAGATCCTGGCCACCCTGGAGGGCACCTCGCTGGAGGTGCACGACCGGGAGACCTTCGTGGACCGGGTGGTCGAGGTCGCCGTACAACTGCGCGACCACCCGGTGCTCGGCGCGCTGCTGCGCTCCGACGACTCCGACCTGATGCTCCAGTACGTGGTGGAGCGGCTCGGCGCGAGCCAGCGCGGACTGCTGGAGGCGCTGCGCACCGGCATCGAACGGGGCCAGGCCGACGGCTCGGTCCGCCCCGGCGAGCCGACCGAGCTGGCCGCCATGGTCCTGCTGATCGCCCAGTCCACCGTCCAGTCGCACCGCATGGTCGCCTCCCTGCTGCCCGAGGCGGCCTGGCGGCGCGAACTGGCCAGAGCACTGAACGGATACCTCGCCCCATGACCTCCGTGGCCGGCCCCTACGCGGGAACCACCCAGCTCAACGCCGCCCGCCGGGCCCGGGAGCTGGACGCGCTCGCCGCCGCCCCGTCCATCGACCTGCTGGTGATCGGCGGCGGTGTCACCGGGGCCGGGGTGGCCCTGGACGCCGCCGCGCGCGGCCTGCGGACGGTGCTCGTCGAGGCCCGCGACCTCGCCTTCGGCACCAGCCGCTGGAGCTCCAAGCTGGTGCACGGAGGCCTGCGCTACCTCGCCTCCGGGCGGGTCAGGGTGGCCCGGGAGAGCGCCGTCGAACGCGGTGTGCTGATGACCCGCACCGCGCCGCACCTGGTCCGCGCCCTGCCCCAACTGGTGCCGCTGCTCCCCGAGTTGCTGGGCCCGGGCCAGGCCGCGCTGATCCGCACCGGCTTCCACGCCGGGGACGCGCTGCGGCTGAGCGCCGGGACGCCGGGCAGCCTGCTGCCCCGGGTCCGCCGGATCGACGCGGCCCGGACGAAGCAACTGGTGCCGGCCGTCCGGACCGCCGGACTGCGCGGCGCGCTGGTCGCCCACGACGGCCAACTGATCGACGACGCACGGCTGGTGGTCGCCCTGGCGCGCACCGCCGCGCAGTACGGCGCGAGCGTGCTGACCCGGGTCCGGGCCGAGGAGGTCACCGGGACGTCCGCTCGGCTGGTCGACGCGCTGAGCGGGCAGACGCTGACCGTCACGGCGGGGGCGGTGGTCAACGCCACCGGTGTCTGGGCCGGCGAGGTGGACACCTCGATCCGGCTGCGGCCCAGCCGTGGCACCCACCTGCTGGTGGACGCCGCGACCCTCGGCCACCCGGCCGCCGCGCTCACCGTGCCGGTGCCCGGCTCCACCAGCCGCTTCGTCTTCGCGCTGCCCCAGCAGCTCGGCCGGGTGGCGATCGGGCTCACCGACGAGGACGCCCCGGGCCCGATCCCGGATCGGCCGCAGCCCACCGAGGCCGAGCTGAGCTTCCTGCTGGACACCGTCAACGCGGCCCTCGCCACCGGGCTGACCAGGGCGGACGTGCGCGGCGCCTACGCCGGGCTGCGCCCGCTGATCGACACCGGGGGCGGGAGCACCGCCGACATCTCGCGCGAGCACGCGGTGCTGGAGTCGCCGTCCGGGGTGGTCACCGTGGTCGGCGGCAAGCTCACCACCTACCGGCGGATGGCCGAGGACGCGGTGGACGCCGCCGTCCGGCTGCGCGGGCTGCCCGCCCGCACCTGCTGGACGGCCCGGCTGCCGCTGGTCGGCGCCCCGGGGCACCGCGACAGCCGTCCGCTGCCCGTCCAGGGGGTGCCCGCCTCGCTGATCGCCCGGCACGGCGGCCTGACCGGTGAGGTGCTGGCCGCGGGGGAGTCGACGCCGCTGGCGGAGGGGCTGGACGTGACCCGCGCCGAGGTCGCGTACGCGATCACCCACGAGGGCGCGCTGGACGTCGCCGACGTGCTGGACCGGCGGACCAGGATCGGGCTGGTCGAGGAGGACGCGGAGCGGGCCCGGGCGGCGGTCGAGGAGATCCTCGGGGGGATCGCCGCGGAGTAGCGGGGGCAGGTACGGCGGTACGGGCACGTACGGCGGTACGGGCAGGTACGGCGGCGGGGCACCCGCTCGGTGGGTGCCCCGCCGCCGTGCCGTCCGCTACTGCTGCGCGGCCGGCGCCTGGAGGTTCCAGAGCCGCCCGTCGGGGTCGCGGACGGTGGCCAGTCGGGTGCCGAAGTGGGTGGCCTCGAACGGGGTCACCACCTCGACGCCCGGGGCGGCCTCGAACGCGTCGGCGTCGGCGACCTTGAGCACCAGCTGGAGCGGGGTCTCCCGGTCGGCGGGGACCTCGGCCACGAAGAGGCTCGGGCCGTCGCCGTTGCGCAGCTGGCCGGAGTTGTGGTCGGTCTCGAACTCCAGCTCGTAGCCCAGGCCCTGGAAGAACTTCACGGCCTTGCCCCAGTTGTGGGTCTCGATGAACACGGCTTCGATGCCTTGGGTCGTCATCTCAGTTCTCCTCGCTGGATCCGGTGGACGGCTGCTCGGGGGTGGGGGCGTCGAGGTAGGCGCGCAGCGCCGTGGCGACCAGCGCCGAGAGCGACAGCTCCTCCTCGATGGCACGGAACTTGACCTGCTTGATCAGCTCGATCGGCAGGTAGACGTTGAACTGCTTCACTTCCTCGTTTCCCACACCCGAAATGCTAGCACCATAGCTTGCTAGCAAGGTAGCCGGAGGCCGGCGCCGCCGCGCTCGGGGGCGGCGGCTCAGCGCGCGGTGCGTTCCGGCATCGGGTGCTCGGCGCCGGCGAGTTCCAGCACGCAGGCCAGCGGGTGCTCCGCCCGGCCCGTCCGGTCCAGCCGGACGGACAGCGGCAGCGGTGGCTCCTCGGCGAGTTGCCCGGAGAGCGTCAGGGGGTAGTCGCCGTGGCCGTGGACGCGGTGGAAGGCGCACTCCTTGCCGTCCACCAGCAGTTCGGTCTCGGTGATCAGGCCGGAGCGGACGTTGACGGTGACCGAGTGCCCGCCCTGGTCGAGGTGGAAGCTGTACCGCTGGCGCATGGGATACCTCCCGCGAGGGCCTCGGCCCGGGGACGGCCAGGGGATCCCATCGCCAGTGTAGGGCGGACGCCCCCGCCCGGCGCCCCGGCCGGTGGTGCGTCCTGACCGGTGCGGCGTCCCGACCGGTGGTCCGTCCTGGCCGGTGCTGCGGTGCCCGGCCGGGGCGGTGCGGTGCTCGGTGTGCGGAGGGGACGGGCCCGGGGTGATCGGTTCCCGCCCGGACCCCTGAGAAATTCCCGGGGCGGGGGCCACCCGCAGACGGATTCTCGTGATCTCTACAGTGTTGTAGATTCGTCCGCAGGGAGAGATCCGAGGAGGGCATTGTGGGAGTTTCGCTGGCCAAGGGCGGCAACGTCTCGCTGAGCAAGGAGGCGCCCGGACTGAGCGCCGTGATCGTCGGTCTCGGTTGGGACGTGCGCACCACCACCGGCGCCGACTACGACCTGGACGCCAGCGCGCTGCTGTGCAACGCGCTCGGCAAGGTGGTCTCCGACCAGCACTTCGTCTTCTTCAACAACCTTCGCAGCCCGGAGGGTTCGGTCGAGCACAGCGGCGACAACCTGACCGGTGGCGGCGACGGCGACGACGAGCAGATCAAGGTCGACCTGTCCCGGGTGCCGGTCGACGTCGCCAAGGTGGTCTTCCCGGTGTCGATCTACGACGCCGACGCCCGGCTGCAGAACTTCGGCCAGGTCCGCAACGCCTTCATCCGGATCGTGAACCAGGCCAACGGCCAGGAGATCGCCCGCTACGACCTGACCGAGGACGCCTCGACGGAGACCGCGATGGTCTTCGGCGAGCTGTACCGCAACGGTGCCGAGTGGAAGTTCCGTGCGATAGGCCAGGGTTACGCCTCCGGTCTGCGCGGCATCGCCACCGACTACGGCGTCAACGTCTGATCCTCCCCGGAGGGTTCGCCCCGGGCGGGCCGGCTCGGCCGGCCCGCCCGGGGTCCGTTCGTCCGGGGCACGCCCGGGGTCCGTCCGCTCAGGGTCCGTTCGTCCGGGCCCGTCCGCCCGGGCCCTGTTCACCCGCGGTCCGTCCGCCCGAGCGCGTGGCCGCCGAAGCCCGCGCCGCCGGACGCCCCGCCGTCGGCGAGCTGTTCCTGCCACCAGGCGTCCATCGCCGACCCGTCCATCCCGGACCAGTCCGGCGCCGTGGTCACCTGCGCCCGGCCCAGGATGCGGCCGAGCTCCACCAACTCCCGCCCGGCCGGCGTCCGTTCACGGTCGTACGCGGCGAGCACCGGCGCCCAGGAGCCGTCGTCGAGCCGCCGTCCGGCCTGCTCGAAGGAGTGGGCGTCCTGGAGGGCCTTCACCGCGCCGCTGGTGTTGTGCGGGCGCACGATGGTGGCCGCGTCCCCGCCGATGAGCAGCCGTCCGGCGGTGCGGTAGGGCGCCGCCAGGTCGTAGAGCGGCTGCAGCAGCGTCCGTTCGGGCGGCGTCAGCGCGATCACCCCGGCCCAGTACGGCGGCAGCTGCTTCTCGGCGAACTCCCGCATCCCGTCCAGCTGTTCGTCGCTGAGGGCGCCGGCGCCGAAGGCGGTCGGACCGTCCAGGTGCAGCCAGTCCGGGGTGGGTGCGTAGAAGACCCAGTTCACCAGCGTGCTGCCGGGGGCGAGGCCGGGGATGCGGTACAGCACGACCTGGCCGCCGGGGTAGCAGACGGTCGCGCACTCGTCCTCCGGCCAGGCCCCGGCCCCGCCGGGCAGTCCGGCCAGCAGTGCGGCGTCGTAGCTGCCGCGCCAGCACACGTACCCGGCGTACTCGGGCACCGCCTCCGGGCAGATCGCGGCGCGGACCACCGAGCGGTAGCCGTCCGCGCCGATCACCAGGTCGTACCCGGTCCGGGTGCCGTCGGACTCCTCGGTCCAGGCGCCGTCGCGGTCGCCGCCGACCGCCGTGACCGTGCTGCCGAGCCGGTACTCCACCGTCTCCGGGGTGCGCTCGCGCAGCGCCTGCCAGAGCACCGCCCAGTGGTGGGAGTGGAACGGGAACGGCTGGGTCCAGAGCGGCCGCCCGCACCCGTACGGGCCGTCGCCCTCGCCGGCCCGCCCCCGGGTGACCCAGCGGCGCACGGCGAGCCGGTGGCGGCGGGTGTCCGGGGCGAGGTGGCCGGCCCCGACCAGTTCGGTGAAGCGCTCGTTCTGGGTGCAGAGCCCCAGGCCGCGGTCCTCCAGCCGGCCCGGGGTGCGCTCCAGCACCACGACCCGCTCCGCGCCGAGCCGGGCGGCCGCCCCGGCGAACGCGCTTCCGGCGATGCTGCCGCCGACCACGGCCACCGAGCCACCCCGCACGGTCGTCCCCTCTCGCTCTGCTCTCGTCCTGTCGGGCGTTCGCGATCTCGGGACACGACGATACGCGGCGGAGCCGGGCGCGCGAGGGCTTCTCCACCGGTGCTATGCAACTAGTTGCATAGCACCTCGACCGTCGCCTACTCTGCGGTAACAAACCGGGGGGACACCGCCGGGAGCGCCCGCGGACCCCCGGGAATCCCCGGGGCGGCCCCACCGGAACGCCCCGCCGGCACACCCCCACTGGCCGCCCCCTCAGGAGACGTCGATGAGCTCGACCCCCGGCAGCAGCCGCTACCCGCACCTGCTCAGCCCGCTCGACCTCGGCTTCACCACCCTGCCCAACCGGGTGGTCATGGGCTCGATGCACGTCGGCCTGGAGGAGGCCCCGGACGGCTACCGGCGGATGGCGGCCTTCTACGCCGAACGGGCCCGCGGCGGCGTCGGCCTGATCGTCACCGGCGGCATCGCCCCGAACGAGGCCGGGCGCCCCTGGGAGGGCGGCGCGATGCTGACCACCGAGGAGGAGGCCGACCGGCACCGGGAGGTCACCGACGCCGTGCACGCCGCCGGCGGCCGGATCGCCCTGCAGATCCTGCACTTCGGCCGCTACGCCTACCACCGCGACCTGGTCGCCCCCAGTGCCCTCCAGGCCCCGATCAGCCCCTTCGTGCCCAACGAGCTCACCGCCGACCAGGTCGAGCAGACCGTCGAGGACTTCGCCCGCTGCGCCGAACTCGCCCGCCGGGCCGGCTACGACGGCGTCGAGATCATGGGCTCCGAGGGCTACCTGGTCAACGAGTTCGTCGTCGCCGCCACCAACCACCGCACGGACGAGTGGGGCGGCCCGTACGAGAACCGGATGCGCTTCCCGGTGGAGATCGTCCGCCGGGTCCGCGAGCGGGTCGGCGAGGACTTCATCATCGTCTACCGGCTCTCCATGCTCGACCTCGTCCCGGGCGGCTCCACCCTGGACGAGGTGGTCCGGCTCGCCCAGGCCGTCGAGGCCGCGGGGGCGACGATCATCAACACCGGCATCGGCTGGCACGAGGCCCGGATCCCCACCATCGCCACCTCGGTGCCGCGCGGCGCCTTCGCCTGGGTGACCAAGCGGGTGATGGGCGAGGTCGGCATCCCGCTGGTCACCACCAACCGCATCAACACCCCGGAGATCGCCGAGCGCCTGCTCGCCGACGGCAGCGCCGACCTGGTCTCGATGGCCCGCCCGCTGCTCGCCGACGCCGACTTCGTCGCCAAGGCGGGCGCCGACCGCGCCGACTCCATCAACACCTGCATCGGCTGCAACCAGGCCTGCCTGGACCACACCTTCAACCTGCAGATCACCTCCTGCCTGGTCAACCCGCGGGCCTGCCACGAGACCGAACTCGTGCTCGCCCCCACCAAGCTGCGCAAGTCCGTCGGCGTGGTCGGCGCCGGACCGGCCGGTCTCGCCTTCGCCGTCTCCGCCGCCGAACGCGGCCACGCCGTCACCCTGTACGACGCGGCCGACGCCGTCGGCGGACAGCTGAACATCGCCCGACTCGTCCCGGGCAAGGAGGAGTTCGGCGAGACGCTGCGCTACTACCGCACCCGGCTGGCCGAGTTGGGCGTCACCCTGCGCCTCGGCGCCCTCGCCACCGCCGAGCAGCTCGCCGACGCCGGGCACGACGAGTACGTCCTCGCGACCGGCGTCACGCCCCGAACTCCCGTGGACATCCCGGGAATCGACCACCCCAGCGTGCTGAGCTACCTGGACGTGCTGCGCGACGGCGCACCGGTCGGCCGGCGGGTCGCCATCCTCGGCGCGGGCGGGATCGGCTTCGACGTGGCCGAGTTCCTCACCGACCCGGGCGACCGGGCCAGCCTCAACCCGCCGGTGTTCCAGGCGAAGTGGGGCATCGACCCGGAGTACCGCGAGCGCGGCGGCCTGCGCGCTCCGGAGCGGCCCGTGCCCCCGCGCAGCGTCCACCTGCTGCAGCGCAAGGCCACCAAGGTCGGCGCCGGTCTCGGCAAGACCACCGGCTGGATCCACCGCACCGAACTCAAGCACCGCGGCGTGGTGATGGTCGCCGGCGCCACCTACGACCTGATCGACGACGCCGGACTGCACTACACCGTCGACGGCGAACGCCAACTCCTGCCCGTGGAAACCGTGGTGCTCTGCACCGGCCAGGAGCCGCGCCGCGACCTCGACGGGGCGCTGCGCGAGCGGGGCCTGACCGTCCACGTGATCGGCGGCGCCGACGTGGCCGCCGAACTGGACGCCAAGCGGGCGATCAAGCAGGGCACCGAGCTGGCCGCCGCCCTCTGAGGTCGGGCGGCCGGGTGGTCGGGCGGCCACCCGACCACCCGGCGCCCACCGGCCCCCGGCGCCGTGCCCGTCCTCCCCGGCCCTGGCCGTCATCGACCCCACTGACCTGCGGAGATGCCCGCCCGCGCGCCTCGCCCGGCCCCCGGTGGGACACTGGTTCCCTGTCCCTGCCCGACCACTCGACCGGGGGCCCGCATGTCCCTCCCGAGGCCACTCCACGCGCTCCACGCCCTCTGCGCCGCCGCCCTGGCCGCGGCGGCCGTCCTGGGCCCCGCCGGAGCCGCGGCTGCCGAGCCGGTCCAGCCGCTGCCCTCCGCCGACCAACTGGGTTCGGCCCTGCTCACCGCGAACGACCTGGGCCAGGGCTTCACCGGGACGCCCGTCACCGGGAGCCCGGCTCCGAGCGCCGCCCCGACCCCGGTCAGCGGCTGCGCCGCGCTCAGCGCCCTGGTCGACATGCGCGCCACCACGCCGGGCCCCGACAGCCCGAGGGCCGAGACCGAACTGGACGGCCCCGACGGCAACCCGATGGTCACCGAGGCCCTCGCCGCCGAGGACCCCGCCCGGCTCGCCGCCGACTTCGGCACCGTCGCCGACGCGCTGAGGACCTGCCACACCATCACCTTCAACTCCTCCGTCGGCGACACGGTGACCTTCACCGTCACCCCCGTCACCCTCGGCGACCGCCCGGACGCCCCCGCCGCCCGCCTCGACGGCACGCTCGCGGGCATCCAGCTCACCGCCTTCGTCGGCGTCGAACGCTTCGGCACCGTCGGCCTCGCCTACGGCTGCTTCCAACGCCAGGGCGCCGACCAGCAGTTCGCCTCCCTCCAGTACCGCAGCGCCGTCGCCAAGGTCGAGCACACCCTCGGCACCACGGCCGGCAGCACCACCCCGCCCACCGCCACGGCCACCCGGGGCATGTCGGTCTGACCCGGGACGCCACTGGAACGGAAACGACCCGGCTCCCGGCGCACTTGGGCTTGGTGAGGGAGACCGGCTTGTCGATGCGGCCGTAGACGCCGGTGTTGCCGGGGTTGGGGTAGAGCCAGAGTTCGGGGGTGCCAGGGGCGTGGGCGATGACGTCGTCGATGTTGTTGCCGCCGGTGAGGGTGCCGCGGTGGGTGAGCTGGATGTTCGTCCAGCCCTTGCCGCCGG
>NZ_JBFBGS010000060.1:0-62526 GCF_040684795.1 Kitasatospora sp. NPDC089797
TCCCCGGTCTCCCGCGGCGACTCCGGAACTGTACGGTGACCGGCCCGCCACATGCAAATCGCCTCCGCCCGGCAGTCCGGGCGGAGGCGATGCAGGGTCAGGTGCGCCGTCAGGCGCGGCCCATCTCCTCGGCGATGGCCGCCGCGAAGGCGTCGATGTCGGCCTCCGTGGTGTCGAAGGCGCACATCCAGCGCACCTCGCCGGTGTGCTCGTTCCAGAAGTAGAAGCGGTACCGCTTCTGAAGCCGCTCGCTCACCTCGCGCGGGAGGACCGCGAACACCGCGTTGGCCTGGACCGGGCGCACGACCTCGACGCCGTCGATCTCCCGGACAGCGGTCTCCAGGCGGCGGGCCATCGCATTGGCGTGGCCGGCGTTGCGCAGATAGAGGTCGCCCGACAGCAGTGCCTCGAACTGGACGGAGACGAAGCGCATCTTCGAGGCGAGCTGCATCGAGGTCTTGCGCAGGTAGGTGATGTTGCGTACCCGTTCCGGGTTCAGCACCACCACGACCTCGCCCAGCAGCAGGCCGTTCTTCGTACCGCCGTAGGAGAGGACGTCCACTCCCGCGTCGGTGGTGAAGTCCCGCATCGGCCGGCCGAGCGAGGCGGCCGCGTTCGCCAGCCGGGAGCCGTCCATGTGAACGAGCATGCCGAGCTGGTGGGCGTGGTCGGTGAGCGCGCGGATCTCCTCGACCGTGTAGAGGGTGCCGAGCTCGGTGCTCTGGGTGATGGACACCGCGAGCGGCTGCGCGCGGTGCTCGTCACCGAAGCCCCAGGCCTGCTGGTCGAGCAGCTCGGGGGTGAGCTTGCCGTCCGGGGTCGGGACGGTGTGCAGCTTGATGCCGCCCATCTTCTCCGGGGCCCCGCCCTCGTCCACGTGGATGTGGGCGGTGTCGGCGCAGACCACGGCGCCCCAGCGGGGCAGCAGGGCCTGGAGGGCGACCACGTTGGCGCCGGTGCCGTTGAACACCGGGTACGCCTCGGCCTGGTCGCCGAAGTGGCGGCGGAAGACCTCCTGGAGGTGCGCGGTGTAGTCGTCCTCGCCGTAGGCGACCTGGTGGCCGCCGTTGGCGAGGGCGATCGCGGCGAGGACCTCCGGGTGCACGCCCGCGTAGTTGTCGCTGGCGAAGCCGCGGACGGCGGGGTCGTGCCGCCGGACCGCGTCCGTACGGGTGAGGTCGGTCATCGTGCTGTCAGCCACAGGTGCTGTCCGTTCAGTTCTGCTGCGGGGCGGTCCCAGAGGTCCGCCAGGTGTCCGGCGAGGTCGGCGGTGTCGGTGAAGCCGGCGAACTTCGCCTCCGGCTTCTCGGCCCGCATCTCGGGGCTGACCAGCGCCTTGATCACCAGGATCGCAGCAGCCGCGGTGGGCTCGCCGTCCGGGGAGGTGGTCTCCTTCTTGAAGGAGTCGGCCATGGCGAGGGTCCAGGCCTCGGTGGCGGCCTTGGCGGCCGCGTAGGCGGCGCCGCCGGCGGTCGGCTTGTGCGCCGCCGCCGCGGAGACCATCGCGTAGCGACCGGCCGGGCTGCGGACCAGCGCGGGCTGGAAGGCCAGCGAGGTGTGCTGGAGGGTGCGCACGACGGTGTCGTGCAGGAAGTCCCAGTCGTCCAGGCGGCTGTCGAAGAAGGTCTTGCTGCCGCGCCAGCCGCCGACCAGGTGGAACAGGCCGTCGACGTGGCCGTGCTGGGCCTCCAGGTGGTCGGCCCAGTCGTGCACCTCCTGCGGGTCGAGCAGGTCGATCACCTGGCCGCTCACCTTCGCCCCGCGCACGGCGACGCGGGTGGCGTCCAGGGCGGAGTCCAGGCGCTGGGGGTCGATGTCGGCACCGATCACGGTGGCGCCCTCGGCGGTGAGGCGGCGCAGCACCGCCTGGCCGGCCGGGCCGCTGGCTCCGGCGACGGCGATGACCTTGCCGGCCAGCTTGGTGGAGGGGGTGATGGTCACGCGGCGACTCCCTGGGTACCGGCGCCGGTGATGCCGGCGGTGGCGGCGATGACGCCGCGGAGCTTCTTGGACAGGGCCTCGTAGAACATACTCAGCGGGAACTCGTCCGGGAGCACCGCGTCGCACAGCGCCTTGTTCAGGGCCTTGCCGTCGGTGATGTCCAGCGGGAGGGCTTCCGGACCCTTCGCCCAGGTGGAGGCCGGGTGCGGGGTGAGGTAGCGGGAGACCAGCTCGTAGGCGGCGATCCAGTGGGCCGGCTTGGGCCGGTCGATGCCGTCGCGGTAGAGGGTCTCGATCTCGCCGCAGAGTTCGTTGGTGACCTGCTGGGCGCGGTCCCAGTCGATGGTGAGGCGGTTGTCGCGCCAGCGCAGCGCGTCGTGCTTGTGCAGGTACGCGAAGAGCAGCTGGCCGCCCATGCCGTCGTAGTTGCGGACGCGGTCGCCGGTGACCGGGAAGCGGAACAGCCGGTCGAAGAGGATCGCGTACTGCACGTCGCGGGCGTGCGGGTTGCCCTCGGTCTCCAGCTTCACCGCCTCCTTGAAGGTGGTGAGGTCGCAGCGGAGCTCCTCCAGGCCGTACATCCAGAACGGGCTGCGCTGCTTGATCATGAAGGGGTCGAACGGCAGGTCGCCGTGGCTGTGGGTGCGGTCGTGCACGAGGTCCCACAGGACGAAGGTCTCCTGCGCGCGCTGCTGGTCCTGGAGCAGGCCCTCGGCGTCGGCCGGGATCTCCAGGCCGAGCTGCTGGACGGCGCTGGTGGAGACGGCACGGAAGCGGGCGGCCTCGCGGTCGCAGAAGATGCCGCCCCAGGTGAAACGTTCCGGCGCCTTGCGCACGGCGACCGTCTCGGGGAAGAGCACGGCGGAGTTGGTGTCGTAGCCGGCCGTGAAGTCCGTGAAGGTGATCGGCACGAACATCGGGTTGTCGAAGCGGGTCCGCTCCAGCTCGTCCAGCCAGTCGGGCCACACCACGCTCAGCAGGACGGCTTCCAGGTTGCGGTCCGGGTTGCCGTTCTGGGTGTACATCGGGAAGACGACCAGGTGCTCCAGGCCGTCCTCGCGCTGGTCGGCGGGCTGGAAGGCGAGCAGCGAGTCCAGGAAGTCGGGCTCCCGGTAGCCGGTGTCGGCCCACTTGGAGAGGTCGGCGTCCACGGCGGCCAGGTAGGCGGCGTCGTGCGGGAAGTGCGGGGCGAGCTCCTTGACGGACGCCCGGACGGTGGCGACCAGCGGGTCGACCGTGTGCCGCTGGACCGCGGACAGGTCGATCGAGCCGTCCTTGGACTGCAGCGGGCGCAGCGTCTCGACGGCCTCCTTCAGGCGCAGCCAGGCCGGGTGGGCGGCGAGGGTCGAGACCGGGGCGTCGGCCGCCGCAGCGAGCCTTGGCGAAAGATTCTGCATCGTGGACTCACTTCGGCAGGAGTTATTTCAACGAGGACACCATATGTACGAAAGGTTCTCCCGTTCAAGGGGGCCCCGACCGACAAAACTCCCGTGGGATGCCGTTCCGGCCCCAGAACCTGCACCGGGGCCCGGGTGTCCGACATGTGGACGGTGTCCTGGATGCTCTGGACAGATGCGCGGTTCTGATGCGAACCTCCCCGCATGCTCCCGGCGGTGATCACGATGGCCGAGCGCCACGACAGCCCGTTCCGGGTGCCCCTCCGTCAGCAGGCGTGTCGTCGCTGCCGCTGTCGCTGTCGCACGTGCGGCTTCTGCCGCCGCTGTCGCTGTCACTGATCCGGCCGCGGCGGTCGGTCCGGTCGCGGCCGGGCGGCTGTCGCCGATCCGGATCGGGGCGCCGCGGACGCGAGCCCGTACGCCGACCATGCCGTGTGTGTTCCGGCGCCGCCACCGGGGGGAAGTGACCCGCCGGGAACCGGCCTCCCGGCCCGGCCGTGCCGAGCCGGCCCCACCCGCCCTCCCCCGTCCTGCCCGGTCCTTCCCCTGGAGCCCCGCCATGAGCCTCCGCAAGCCCGCCGCCGTCCTGCCCGTCGCCGCGCTGGCGCTCGCCGCCGCCCTCTCCGGGTGCGCTCCGCAGGGCGCCAAGTCCGACGGGGCCGCCGCCTCCGGTGCGACCGGGGCGACGGCGAGCTGCGCGCCGGGGGCGCTGGCCACCCGGACCGCCGGGAAGCTGACCGTCGGCACCGACAAGCCGGCGTACGACCCGTGGTTCTCCGAGGACAAGCCGGAGAACGGCAAGGGCTTCGAGTCGGCGGTGGCCTACGCGGTGGCCGGGAAGCTGGGCTACCCGCAGGACAAGGTCGGCTGGGTGGTCGCGCCGTTCGGCAAGGCGACCTCGCCGGGGGCCAAGGACTTCGACTTCGACATCAACCAGGTGTCCATCAGCGACGAGCGCAAGCAGGCGGTGGACTTCTCGTCCGGCTACTACACCGTGCGCCAGGCCGTGATAGCCCTCAAGGGCTCGAAGGCCGCGGGGGCCAGGAGCATCGCCGACCTGAAGGGCGCCAAGCTGGGCGCGCAGATCGGCACGACCAGCCTGGAGACCATCACCGGCACCATCAAGCCGAGCACCCAGCCGGCCGTGTACGACTCCAACGACCTGGCGAAGGCCGCGTTGAAGAACGGTCAGGTCGAGGCGCTGGTGGTCGACCTGCCGACCGCCTTCTACATCACCGGCGCCGAGGTGCCGGAGGCCCAGGTGGTGGGGCAGTTCGCCTCGGCCGCGCAGGGCGAGCAGTTCGGTCTGGTGCTGGACAAGGGCTCCACGCTGACGCCGTGCGTGTCGCAGGCGGTGGACGCGCTGCGGGCGGACGGGACGCTGGCCGCGCTGGAGAAGCAGTGGCTGTCGGACGCCGTCTCGGCGCCGGTGCTGAAGTGAGCGGGGAGGCGGGCACCGCCGGTCCGGTCGACCTCCCGCAGCCGTCGCAGCCGTCGGAGCTGTCGGAGGAGCCCTGGCGGAAGCCCTCGGGGGACGACGGGTACCGGCCGTCCGAACGGCGGCTGGCGCACGAGGCGTACCGGCGCTCCCGCGCCCGCCGCTCGGCGCTGATCGCCACCGCCTCGACCGCGCTGACGGCGGTCGTGCTGTACCTGCTGATCGTCAACTCCCCCGGCTGGGAGGTGACCCGGCGCACCTTCTTCAGCCTGGACTACGCCCGTCAGGCGCTCCCCGACGTGTTGCGGGGGCTGCGGCTCAACCTGGAGCTGATGGTCGGCTGCGGCGCGCTGATCCTGGTGTTCGGGCTGCTGCTCGCGGTGCTGCGGACGCTGCGCGGGCCGGTGTTCCTGCCGGTGCGGCTGCTCGCCACCGCGTACGTGGACTTCTTCCTCGGGCTACCGATGATCATCTGCCTGCTGGTGATGATCACCGGGGTGCCGGCGCTGCGGCTCAGCGGGGTCACCACCGATCCGCTGCTGCTCGGCGGAGCGGCGCTGGTGCTGACGTACTCGGCGTACGTGTCGGAGGTGTTCCGCTCGGGCATCGAGTCGGTGCATCCGAGCCAGCGGGCGGCGGCCCGGTCGCTGGGGCTGACCAACGCCCAGGCGATGCGGTACGTGGTGCTGCCGCAGGCGGTGCGGCGGGTGGTGCCGCCGCTGATCAACAACCTGGTCAGCCTGCAGAAGGACACCGGGCTGGTCTCGATCGGCGGTGCCATCGACGCGGTGTACGCGGCGAAGATCCTCGCGGCGCACTCCTTCAACTTCACGCCGTACCTGGTCGCGGGGCTGGTGTTCATCGTGCTGACCATTCCGCTGACCCGGGTCGCCGACTGGCTGACCGGGCGGATGAACCGTCGGCAGTTGCAGGGAGGTGCGGTGTGAGCGGGACGGCGGTGCTCCGGCTGGAGTCGGTGCGCAAGACCTTCGGCGGCCAGGTGGTGCTGCGCGACGTGGACCTCACCGTGCCCGAGCACTCGGTGACGGCGCTGATCGGCGCCTCCGGCTCCGGGAAGTCCACCCTGATGCGGTGCGTCAACCTGCTGGAGGGGATCGACGACGGGGCGATCTTCCTGGACGGCGAGGAGATCACGGATCCGCGGGCGGACGAGGACGCCGTGCGGCGGCGGATCGGGGTGGTGTTCCAGTCGTACAACCTGTTCCCGCACATGACGGTGCTGGAGAACATCACGCTCGCGCCGCGCCGCGTGCACCGGATCGGCCGGGCGGAGGCCGAGGCGAAGGCGCTGGCGCTGCTGGACCGGCTCGGGCTGGCCGCGAAGGCCCGGGAGTACCCGGACCGGCTCTCCGGCGGGCAGCAGCAACGGGTCGCGATCGTCCGGGCGCTGGCGGCCGGCCCCCGGCTGCTGCTGCTCGACGAGATCACCGCGGCGCTCGACCCGGTGCTGGTCGGCGAGGTGCTGTCGGTGGTGCGGGACCTCAAGGAGCAGGGGATGACCATGGTCCTCTCCACCCACGAGATGGGCTTCGCCCGCGAGGTCGCCGACCAGGTGTGCTTCCTGGACGGCGGGGTGGTGCTCGAACAGGGGCCGCCGGAGCAGGTGTTCGGCGATCCCCAGGAGGAGCGGACCCGGCGGTTCCTCAGCCGGATCGTCGCCTCCGGGCGGCTCCAGGGCTGAGCCGGCCCGGGTCGCTCCGGATCGGTCGCACCACCGTGGTCACCACAGTGCGCCCCTGCGCGCGCCCTGGTCGCGCCGGGGGCTCAGCGGTGATCGTGGACGGGACGATCGTCGCCGCGGCGGACGAGCGACGGGGAACGGATCAGAGCGGACAGCGCCCGTTCGCCGCCCGCCGTCCGCCGCCCGCCACCCCGGGAGGCCGCCGTTGCACGGACCGACCCTGGTCAACTGGCTCCTCGCCCTCCTCACCGCCACCGCCGGCGCCTACTGCCTGACCCGCCTGCGGCGCTCCCCCTGCACCACCGCCCCCCGCGAAGGGCGCCACCACCACCTCTCGCCGACCCGCGAGTCCGATGCCGCCGAAGCCCTGATGGGACTGGGCATGGCGGCGATGGCCGTCACCGGCGCCACCGTCCCGGCCACCGTCTGGGCCTGGCTGTTCGGCCTCCCCGCGGCCGCCTTCCTGGTCGCCGCGCTGTCCGCGCCCGCCGGCCGGACCCACCGGCTGCACCACGCGATCAGCGCGCTCGCCATGACGTACACGGCCCTCGCGATGACCGCCTCCCCGACCGCCTCCCCGAGCGGGCACCACCACGGCGTCGCGCTCGGCGCACCGCTGCTGACCGGCGCCCTGCTGCTCTACTTCGGCGGCTACTCGCTGTGGTCCGGCACCCGGCTGCTGCACACCTCCGCCGGGACGCTCGCCCTCGGCACCGCTGGTCTGCCCCGGGCCTGCCGGCTGACCATGGGCATCGGCATGTTCGCCATGCTCCTGACCATGTGACGCTCCCCCGCCCGCCCCGGCCCGCCCCGCGCAGCGCCGGGGCCGCGCCCGGAAGCCCCCGGGAGGTACGTGCGTGGCGTTGGTCACTGGCCGGTCGAAAGCCGTTCCACCGGGCGTCGCCAGCGCATAGGTTGGCAGGGAGCGCGTTGTCGCGTTCCGTGCGTACTCGGGGAGCCCATGCGATGACTGCCCTGACCGGCCTGCTGCTGCTCGGCCTGCTGCTCTCCACCGCCGCGCCGCGGCTGCTGACCCGGGCCCGCTGGGTGGAGCGCGAACCGGTGCTGGCGCTGCTGGTGTGGCAGTGCATCGTGGTGGCCGTCCTGCTGTGCTGCGCCCTGGGCCTGGTGCTGGCCGCCTCCGCCGCCGAACCGGAGCTGCGCGCCTGGGTGTTCTCCGGCGCCCCGCACGGCGTCGAGGCCGCGTACGGCTTGCAGGACGCCGAGGGCTGGGGGCGGCTGTGCGCCGCGGTGCTGGCCGCGGGCGGGCTGCAGACGGTGCTGGCGGTCACCCGCGAGGTCCGGACGGCCAAGGCCCTGCGCAACCGTTGCCACGCCCAACTGGCAACCCGTGCACCGGAGTTGCCCGGGGCGATCGAGACCGCCCGGAGCGGCCGGGAACGGCTGGTGGTGCTGGAGAACGTCCGGCCGGAGGCCTGGTCGCTGCCCGGCCCGAACTCCCGCCTGGTGGTCACGACCGGCGCCCTCCAGCAGCTCACCGACCGGGAGTTGGCGGCCGTGCTGAGCCACGAGCGCGGGCACGTCCGGGCCCGGCACCACTGGCTGCAGCAGTTCGCCCAGGCACTCGCCTCCGGCTTCCCCGGCGTGGTCGTGTTCCGGGCCTTCCGGGACCAGGTGGCGGAGTTGGTCGAGCTGGCCGCCGACGACCGGGCCGCCCGTCGGCACGGCCGCCACACCACCGCCCTCGCACTGGCCGAACTCAACCTGGACCGCGGGGTGTTCGGCTCCTGCCCGCCCGGCCTGGCGCAGTCCCCGAAGCGGGTGGACCGACTGCTCGCGGGCCGCCCCCGGCTGTCCGTCCCGCACCGGCTGCGGCTGACCGCCGTCGCCCTGACGGCCCCCGCGGCGGCCGTCCTGCTGGCTGCCGCCCCGGGGCTCCACTCGCTGCTCTGAGCCCCGCCCGGATCCCCTGCGGGGTGCTCCAGCGGCCCTGCGGGGCAAGAAATTTGACGGATCCTCAGTCCGTACCGGACTCCCCGCAGAGCGGAGCGAAGCGGCCGCCGAGCGTCTGCCCGAGCACCTCGCGGTGCAGCGGGCGGGCCTGGTCGTAACGCTCCCGCCCGGCGTCGGTCAGAGTGATCATGACTCCCCGGCGGTCGCTCGTGCACATCGTCCGGGTCACCAGGCCGCCCTTCTCCAGGCGGGCGATCAACCGGGACAGCGCGCTCTGGCTCAGATGGACGGTGGGGGCCAGCTCGCTCGCCCGCAGGGCCTGCCGCCCCTCGGCCGCACACCCCTCGACCAGGCGCTCCAGCACCTCGAACTCGCTCATGCCCAGCCCGTACTTCTCGCCGAGCTCGCGGTCGAGCGTGCAGACGGCCGCGGCATGGCGGGCCAGCAGCTCGCGCCATTCCGCGATCAGACCGGCCTCCGCCGAGGCTTCGAGGGAGTCGAGTTCAGCCACCCCAGCAGCCTAGCACGTGCATCGTAAATTTATGCGTTCACATCTAATTCATTTGCATTGAATGCATACGCATGTACTCTCCTCCCCATGACCACCGCGACCGCCACGTCACCCGACGCTCCGTCAACCAGCGGGCTGACCTGGACACCCCGCCTCTGGGGCACCCTGATCGTGCTCTGCGCCGCCATGTTCCTGGACGCCCTGGACGTCTCGATGGTGGGCGTGGCCCTCCCCTCCATCGGTTCCGAACTGCACCTCTCCACCTCCACCCTGCAATGGGTGGTCTCCGGCTACGTGCTCGGCTACGGCGGCCTGCTGCTGCTCGGCGGCCGCGCCGCCGACCTGCTCGGCCGCCGCCGGGTCTTCCTGGTCGCCCTCGGCGTCTTCGCCGCCGCCTCGCTGGCCGGCGGCCTGGTCGACGACGGCGGCCTGCTGATCGCGGCCCGCTTCCTCAAGGGCGTCAGCGCCGCCTTCACCGCACCCGCCGGACTGTCGATCATCACCACGACCTTCGCCGAGGGCCCCGCCCGGAACCGCGCGCTGTCGATCTACACCACCTGCGGCGCCAGCGGCTTCTCGCTCGGCCTGGTGCTGAGCGGGCTGCTCACCTCGGTCGGCTGGCGCTGGACCTTCCTGATGCCCGTCCCGGTCGCGCTGCTCGCCCTGGTCTTCGCCGTCCGCCTGCTCCCCCGCCCGGTCGAGGAGCGCGCCAAGGGCGGCTACGACGTGCTCGGCGCGATCACCGGCACCGCGACCGTGCTGCTGCTGGTCTTCACGGTGACCGAGGCCCAGGGCGCCGGCTGGCTGAGCCTGCGCACCCTCGGCTCGCTGGTCGTGGTCGCCGCGCTGGCCACCGCCTTCCTGGTCGTCGAGGGCCGCACCGCCCACCCGCTGGTCCGGCTGGGCATCTTCCGCAACGGCTCGGTGGCCCGCGCCAACGTGGTCGCCTTCGCGATGACCGGGGCGTACGGCGGCTTCCAGTTCGTCGTCACGCTCTACCTCCAGCACCTGCTCGGCTGGTCGGCCCTCCAGATGGCCCTGGGGCTGCTGCCGGCGGGCGCCTTCATCGCCCTCTCCGCCCCGTTCATGGGCCCGATCGTGGACCGCTTCGGCACCGGCCGCCTGCTCCCGATCGGCCTGCTGTCCCTGGCCGGTGCGTTCGCCCTGTTCCTGCGGCTGGACGAGCACAGCTCGTACCTCGGCCTGGTGCTGCCCTCGATGCTGCTGCTCGGCGTCGGCTTCGCGCTGGCCTTCCCCTCGGTGAACATCGCCGCCACCGACGGGGTGGCCGACGAGGAGCAGGGGCTGGCCTCGGGGCTGGTGAACACGGCGATCCAGGTCGGCACCGCCGTGGTGCTGGCCGGGGTGACCGCGATGATCACGGCCGGGAGCGCGGGCAGCGACACCGCGCAGGCCCAGTTGGACGGCTACCGCCCGGCGCTGGTCCTGGTCACCGCGGTCGCCGTGGTCGGACTGGTCGTCGCTGCGGCGGGTGCCCTGGTCGACCGGCGGCGGACGGCAACTCCCTTGTCCGTGCCGGATTATGATTATCCGTCTGCCGGGCCGTCCGTGGCCCGGACCGAAGTCCTGAGCGAGCGCTGACCCACTGGCCCCGCCCACGGCCGTCGAAGACCGTGGGCACTGGTGCCGGCTCCACCAAACCCCCGTGTTGGTGGAGCCGGCCGTCTTTGTACCGGCCGCCCGGGCGGGGCCCGTCAGGGCACGGTTCCACGGCGCGGCTACCGGCTCCGCAAGTATATTGGCCCGGAGTCAACGAACGTTCGGAGCAGACACGATGGCACCTCGCGGGGATTCGGTCAATGAGGAGATGCGCCAGCGGTCCCGCCGGCGCATCATGCGGGCCACCGTCGAGCTGGTTGACCAGCGCGGTTACGCCGGCACCACGCTGACCGACATCGCCGAACGGGCCGGACTCGCCCGCGGCCTGCTCTCCTACTACTTCGACGGCAAACGACTGCTGATGCAGTCCGCGACGCACCGGATGATGCACCAGGCGCTGTCCGGCGCCCTGGCCGAACTCCCGCCGAACGCCTCTCCCCGGCACCGGCTGGCCCGCGCGATCGACGCCGTCCTCGGGCTCGCCATGGACCACCCCCGGGTGATGCGCTCGCACCTGGCGCTGATCCTCGACCCGGACACCGGCGCCTTCGTCCAGGACCCGGAGCAGCAGCAGCTCGGTGCGATCCTGCAGGGCCTGCTCGTCGACTGGGGCGCGCCGGACCCGGTCGCCGAGCACGCGGTGCTGCGCAGCGCGCTGATGGGCGGCTGCATCGGGGTGCTGCTGCCGGGCGCGGAGCTCCCGCTGGCGCCGATCCGCGCCGACCTGTTCCGCCGCTACGACCTGCCCTGGGAGCTGGGCCGCCCGCCGCAGCCGCTGCCGCCGGAACGCGAACGGCCGCCGGCCCGCGGCTGACGGCGGGCGGCGGCCTGACGGCGTTCGCCGGGACGTGAGGTCCCTAAGGGCCCGGAGCCCCGCAGGATCCGGGCCCCGCAGGGTCCGGTTCCCCGTCAGGGCCGGCACCCGTGCGGGATCAGCGCTCCTTCAGGATCGAGGAGAGCAGGTCTATCGTGCGCTCGGGCGTGAGGCTGTCCACGCAGAGCCGCTCCATGACCTGCACGTACGCGTCGACGTCGTCCCGCTTGTCCAGGTAGAGCGCACTGGTGAGCTGCTCCAGGTAGACCACGTCCGCGAGGTCCTGCTCCGGGAAGCGCAGGATCGTGAACGCCCCGGACTCGCCCGCGTGCGCGCCGAACCGGAACGGCATGACCTGGATGACCACGTTGGCCTGCTCGGCGACGTCGATCAGGTACTGGACCTGGCCGCGCATCACCTTGGGCCCGCCGACCGGCCGGCGCAGCGCCGCCTCGTCGATGACCGCCCACAGGCGCGGGCTGGCGCCCTCGGTCAGCAGCTTCTGGCGGCGCAGCCGGAGGCTGACCCGCCGCTCGACCTCCTCGTCGCTGATGACCGGCCGACTCTGGCCGAAAACCGCCCGTGCGTACTCCTCGGACTGCAGCAGTCCGGGGATGAACTGCACCTCGTAGGTGCGGATCAGCTGGGCGGCCTCCTCCAGGCCGACGTACGTCTGGAACCATCCCGGCAGCACGTCGTTGAAGCTGTGCCACCAGCCGGACTTGTTGGCCTCGCGGACCAGGCCGAGCAGCGCCTCCCGCTCCAGCCCGTCGTCCACGCCGTAGAGACTGAGCAGGTCGGCGACGTCCCGCTCCTTGAAACTGACCCGGCCGAGCTCCATGCGACTGATCTTGGACTCGGACGCGCGGATCGCGTAGCCCGCATCCTCACGGGTGATGCCGCGCGCCTCACGCAGGCGACGCAGCTGCGAGCCGAGGAGGATCCGGCGGACCATCGAGCCGCCGCCCGGCTGAACTGTGGTCATGCGGTCGAAACCTCCACCTAGGGCAAACAGCGCACAGTCTGCCATCAGTTGAGCGCTCACGGTGCCGATACTGACGGATGTTCCTATCAGTTCTGCACTCCGCACACCAGGATGCACGTGCATCCGGCGCTTGCATATGCCAATAGTGCGACTGCACGTGAATCGACTCTTGCATCTGCAGTGAGCGCACACCACCATGGTGCACGTGCACCTGCACATCCCTGGCAATCCCGCGGGCTCCGCGTCGACCCCACGCGCGACTCCGTGCACCGACCCGGCGGCGTCCCCCGCGCCATCGGGCGTTCGAGTGCGCGCGCGCCTGGTCGAAGGGGCGGCCGAGCGGCCGAGCGAGTCGGAGGTGACCGGCATGACCCCGGCGGGTCCAGCCGTGTCCGCCCCCTTATGGGAGGAGCTCTTCATGAGCACCGGTACGGCTTTGGCGGTTGACCCCCATGTGGTCACCTGTACGCTCGCTCCTCGCTTCGAAGCCGTGAGAACCGCTCGCGACTTCGCCCGGACCGCTCTCCAGCGCTGGGGCCTGATGGAGCTGTTCGACGATGTCGCGCTGGTCGCCTCGGAACTCGTGACCAACGCGCTCCGGCATGCGATCGGCGCACGGCCCGACCCCTCGGGCGGCGCCCTGGGCGAGTACGACTTTCCCACACAGCCGACCCCGGACGGACGGCTGCCGATCCGAATAAGCCTGGTGCACCGCGCACCCCAGGTGGTCTGCGCGGTGAGCGACCCGAGCAGCACCGGCCCGGTGGCCCGGGAGGCGGACTTCGTCGCCGAATCCGGCCGCGGACTGCACCTGGTGGAGTCGTTCAGCCGCTCCTGGGGCTGGCACCCGCTGGGCAGCGGCAAGGTGGTCTGGGCCATGTTCGAGGCGGAGCCGGTCGGCGGCGGACTGGACGGCGGCGGACTCGACGCCTGCGGGCCGGACGGCCGCCCGCTGGACGGACGGATCGACATCGGTGGACGGCACCGGCGCTCGGCCTAGCGCCGCACGGCGCACGGCCGGCCGACGGACGACCCGGGAGGACCACTCCCCGGGCCCTTCAGCCGGGCCCCGAGCCGGACCGGACGACGACTCCCGCGGGCCCGGTGACCCGGACGGTCCCGGCAGCCCCTGTGCCGCTCCCGGCCGTCGCGGGCACCGCAGCAGCCCCGGCCCCCAGGACCGCCCGCGGAACCGCTCACAGGACCAGGACGGGCCGGACACCCCGGGCCGCACGGTCCGTCACGGACCGGTCCGACCGCAGGACCGCCTCCCGGCGACGACAAAAAAGGCCGTCGTGGTGTCAGCACCCACGACGGCCCCCCGATGGTGGAGCGGCAGCCGGTCAGACCGCCAGGTGGTCGAACTCCCCGTCCTTGGCGCCCAGCAGCAGGGCGGAGATCTCGGCCCGGGTGTAGATGAGCGCCGGGCCGTCCGGGAAGCGCGAGTTGCGCATCGCGACGTCGCCGCCCGGGAGGGCCGCGAACTCGACGCAGTTGCCCTGGGAGTTGCTGTGCCGGCTCTTCTGCCAGACCACCCCCTGGAGGTCGGCGGCGGCCATCCCGTTGTAGGTGTGGTTCGAGCCGTGCGTGTCCTGCGAGTCGTGCATAGAAGTCTCCCGAAGAGCTCCGGAGTTGTCGTCCAGCGCGGCGCCCCCGGCACCCGCCGAACGAACGGACCGGCCCCGTACCGGCCCGGCACAACGCCTCACTTGACGCGATGATAGCCGCAGTGCACGTGCATCAGCACGGGACATTGCAGGTGCATGTGCCTTTTTACCGGTCGCCGCGAACTCTTCACGGGCCCTTCTCCTGACGGTACGTAAACGGACATAGCCGACTGAATCGACGAGTCGTCCATAACCGGCCGTGAGCGGCCCCCCGCTGAATGTTGATCTTCGAATGCCGGGAGTCGCACCGCCGTGACCCTCCGTCAGCCCGGCCACCGGCTGTGAGACATCTCACGCACCTCTCATGCAACGCGCCGCCCCACCGGACACGTCAGGAGCAACTGCGGGGGCCCACGCGGGGGTTGGGCGAAGAATGTCCGGATTGTAGGCAATCGACCCGGAGTCGACCGGCCAGGACACGGCCTCGGCACCGCGGCCGCCCGAAGCCCGTACGGCAGCCGACTGCAGGCCTGACGGGCCGATGTCCTACGATCTCCGGCATGAGCACCGCAGCCATCCCGGGCGCGCCACTGCCCGTCCGCACTCCAGGCTCCCGTGCGCGGGGGCGCCACCGCCGCCCCGAGCGCCCCGAGATCCGCACCGGCTCGCCGGCCCTGGTGCTCGCCGTTCCCGCGGCCGCGGGGCCCGAGTCCCGTTCGGTCGTCGAGGAACTGCTCTCGATCGTCCGCAGCGAGCACACCGGCGTCCAGGCGGCGGTCGGCTACCTCCCGGGCGGCGCCGAGACCGAGGACCCGGAGGAGCGCACCGTCGCGGAGCTGCTGGCGGCGGCCGCCGAGGCCGGACTGCCGACGCCCGTCGTGGTGCCGCTGGTGCCCGGCCCGCACGGCTTCCTGGCCGAACTCCACGCCCTCGCCGCGGAGTACGGCGCGACCGTCACCGACACGCTGGGCCCGCACCCGCTGCTCGCCGAGGCCGTCCACGTGCGGCTCTCCGAGGCCGGGCTGGCCCGGGCCGACCGGGCCCGGCTGTTCGCCATCGCGACCGCCGCGGACGGCGTGGTCCTGACCACCGTCGGCGGCGAGGAGGCCGCCGCCGCGGCCGGGATCACCGGCGTCCTGCTGGCCGCCCGCCTGGCCGTCCCGGTCGTCGCCGCGGCGCTCGACGTGCCCGGCTCGGTCGCCGGGGCCGTCGACCACCTGAAGGAGACCGGCTCCCAGCGCCCGGCGCTGGCCCCGCTCGTCATCGGCCCGGAGGCGGACTCCGAACTGCTCGCCACGGCCGCCGAGGAGACCGGCTGCCCGTCGGCCGCGCCGCTGGGCGCCTACCCGACGGTGGGCCAGCTGATCGCCTCCACCTACCTGGCCGCACTGCCGACGCCGACCGCGGAGGAGCTGGCCGAGGCGGAGGCCGTCGCCGCCGACGGGGCCGGAGAGGGCTCCCGACGGGCCCACGCGGCCGCCGAGGAGCCCCTGGAGGGCTGATCGGCGCCCCTCCGCGCCCCGCGACGCCGTCGCGGGCCACCCGCACCACCGAAGGGCCCGGAACCGCCGCGTTCCGGGCCCTTTCGGCGTGCACGGATCGCCCCTTTCGAGAGTTCAGCGGGCAATGCGGCGCAATGTCCGTTTCTGGTGCCTTTTGTCGATGAATAGCCGGCGCGTTGCCGGGCGCTCGATCCACGGGCGCTCCACCCGCCCGACCGTGCGCCCCCGTCGCACTTCGACGCTCCGTCACCTTTTTTCTGAGCCTGAGCCAATTGCGAGAATCAGTCGCGATATTGCTGGAAAATGATCACTTTCGATCATGAATTACGGCCCATTTGGCCTTTCCCGCTAAGCCGTGATGCGCATCACAGGTATTTGCAGTTTGAACTTAAGTCTGCTTAACGTGCTCCCCGTTCGTGACCACACGGACCCAGTTCATCCGCGACGCCGAGTCCTGCCGTCGGATGTCCTGGCAAGCGCGAAAACGCATCACGGCAGGAGCGGGGGAACCACAGGTAAGTCGCCCCGGACCATTTCCCGGAAACGGTCCAGGGCTAGGGGTGAAGCCGCGCCACAGCGCGGCCGGGCAACTCCAGCCCGAATCCGACAGCTCACCTCGCAGGCGTGGGAGAGGACCGCGTCTTCATGCTGCCTTCCAACGGCAACCGCCTGTCCAGCCGCACCCGCCGCGTGATCGCCGCCCTGGGCGTCGCCGGCGTCGGCCTCACCGTCCCCTGCCTCACCACCGGCACCGCGAACGCCGCCCCGGTCTCCACCTGGGACAAGGTCGCCCAGTGCGAGAGCGGCGGCAACTGGGCCATCAACACCGGCAACGGCTTCTTCGGCGGCCTCCAGTTCACCTCCAGCACCTGGGCCGCTTTCGGTGGCAACGCCTACGCCGCGCGGGCCGACCAGGCCACCAAGGACCAGCAGATCGCCGTCGCCGAGAAGGTCCTCGCCTCGCAGGGCCCCGGTGCCTGGCCGGTCTGCTCCGTCCAGGCGGGCCTGACCAAGGGCGGCGCCGCGGCGTCCGTCGACACCTCCGCCGGTGCCTCCACCGGCGCCTCCACCGCCAAGCCGGCCACCAAGCCCGCCGCGAAGGCGACCAAGCCCGCCAAGCCGGCCGCGCCCGCCCAGGACCAGGCACAGGCCTCCGGTGACTCGGCGTCCGCCGCCCCCGCCACCGGGTCGGCCGACAACACCTGGGCGCAGAAGCGTCAGGCACAGGCCCAGGCCGGCGGCTACACCGTCGTCGACGGCGACTGGCTGTCCACCATCGCCGACAAGCACAACGTCCAGGGCGGCTGGCAGCGGCTGTACGACCTCAACCGCACCACCCTGACCGAGGGCCCCGACACCATCTACCCGGGCCAGCAGCTGACCTTCGGTGACGGCGGGGCGGCCCAGGCCGGCCAGACCTCCGGCACCGCCAAGTCCGGCTCCGACTTCACCTGGTTCGACCGCTCGCAGCAGTCCGGCCAGGCCTCGAACGGCGGTGCCGTGAACGCCAAGCCGGTCGACCAGAGCAAGCCGTCCGGCTCCAAGCCGGCCGCCTCGAAGCCGGCCACCAAGCCCGCCGCGAAGCCCGCCCCGCAGACCCAGACCGGGACCCAGACCCAGACCCCGGCCGCCACCGGCAGCATGGCCGCCGCCGTCTCCTTCGCCCAGTCGAAGGTCGGCCAGGCCTACGTCTACGGCGGCACCGGCAACGGCGGCTGGGACTGCTCCGGCCTGACCCAGGCCGCGCTGCGCGCCGCGGGCATCAACATCCCGCGCGTCGCCGCCGACCAGGCCGCCGCCAGCACCCACGTCTCGCTGGACAGCCTGCAGCCGGGCGACCTGCTCTTCTGGTCGAACAACGGCCAGGACTCCGGCGTCTACCACGTCGGCATCTACATCGGCAACGGCCAGTACGTCGAGGCCGCCAACCCGAGCTCCGGCGTCCGCCTGCAGACCGTCGCCAACTGGGCGCCGGACTTCGCCGGCCGGGTCTGAGCCCGAGGTCGGCACGCGGCCGACGGATGCCGGCCGACGGATGACAACTGACAGATAACAGACAACAGATTTCATCAGCTGTCAGTTGTCGGCCCCCGACCGCCCCGGGAAGAGTCTGGTCGCTCTTCCCGGGGCTTCGGCGTCCCCGGAGGCCGGCCGCCGCATGGCCAAACCCCGCCCCGGCGGGCATGCTGCTGCTCTGCACCCGAGGAGGAGTCACCATGGCCCAGGTCACCGTCACGCTCGACGCGAACCTCGCGATCGACGCGATGCTGCTCTCCGGTACCAAGAACCCCCAGGACGCCGTCGAGCTGGTCCTGCGCGACTACCTGGCCCGCGGTCGCCGCACCGGGACCCGCACCGGCGACGCGGCCGACGGCCACCGGGTCACCGCCGACCGTCCCACCGTCCAGGAGGGCTGAGCCCGACCGCAGCCGGGCGGACCGCACGCCGACGGGCCCCGGAGGGCAACCGCCCTCCGGGGCCCGTCAGTTGAGACGCGACCCACCGGCCTCAGCGCGCGCACGCCCCGGTGGAACCCCGCATCACCAGCTCCGGCTGGAACATGAACTCCCCGCGCTGGGCCGCGTTCCCGCCGACCTCCTCCAGCAGGGCGTCCACCGCCGCCGTCGCCATCGCCTCGACCGGCTGCCGGATCGTGGTCAACGGCGGCTCGGTGAAGGCGATCAGCGGCGAGTCGTCGAACCCGACCACCGAGACGTCCTGCGGCACCGACAGCCCCCGCTGCCGCACCGCCCGGATCGCCCCGAGCGCCATCATGTCGCTCCCGCAGACGATCGCCGTGCAGCCCTTGTCGAGCAGTGCCCCGGCCGCGGCGTGCCCGCCCTCCACGCTGAACAGCGTGTGGTGGACGAGTTCCTCCGCCTGCTCCCGGCCGAGCCCGAGCACCTCGCGCATCGCCGCCGTGAAGCCCTCGATCTTGCGCAGCACCGGCACGTACCGCCGCTGCCCGACCGCCAGGCCGATCCGCTCGTGGCCCAGTTCGGCCAGGTGCTGGACGGCCATCCACATCGCGGCCCGGTCGTCCGGTGAGATGAACGGCGCGTCGATCTTCTCGCTGTAACCGTTGATCAGCACGAACGGCACCCCGCGCCCGGCCAGCCGGGCGTAACGGTCGTGGTCGGCCGTGGAGTCGGCGTGCAGTCCGGAGACGAAGACGATGCCCGCCACGCCCCGGTCCACCAGCATCTCGACCAGTTCGTCCTCGGTGGAGCCGCCCGGGGTCTGGGTGCACAGCACCGGCGTGAACCCGTGCCGGCTCAGCACCTGCTCGATCACCTGCGCCAGCGCGGGGAAGATCGGATTGCTCAGCTCGGGCGTGATCAGCCCGATCAGCCCGGCACTGCGCTGGCGCAGCCGGGTCGGCCGCTCGTAGCCGAGCACGTCCAGCGCCGCCAGGACGGTCTGCCTGGTGGCGGCGGAGACGTTCGCCTTGCCGTTGAGCACGCGGGAGACGGTGGCTTCGCTGACCCCCGCCTGCGCCGCGATGTCTGAGAGTCGCGCCGTAGTCACGGTCCCAGAGCCTATTGCAACCACGTCAGACCGCCCACCAGCCGGTGGCGTCCGGAGCGAGCACGGTCTCGCCGCCGTCCACCACCAGGTCGGCCGAGGCCAGCAGCAGCCGTCCCGGGGCCGCGATCCGCACCGGCTCGGCGGTGGTGTTCACGGTGCAGAGGAAGGAGCCGCGGCGGAAGACCAGAGTGCCCTCCGGGCCGTCCAGCCACTCGACCTCGGTGCCGGCGCCGAGGTCGGGCTGCGCCCGTCGAACGGCCAGCGCGCTGCGGTAGAGCTCCAGGGTGGAGGAGGGGTCGCCGGTCTGCGCCTCGACGCTCAGTTCGGCCCACTCGGCCGGCTGCGGCAGCCAGGACGGCCCGCCCGCGGCCGGGCCGAAGCCGTACGGGGCCTCGGTGCCGGACCACGGGATCGGCACCCGGCAGCCGTCGCGGTAGCCGTCCTGGCCGGCCTGGCGGAAGAAGGAGGGGTCCTGGCGGACCTCGTCCGGCAGGTCGGTGACGTCCGGCAGGCCGAGCTCCTCGCCCTGGTAGACGTACGCGGAGCCGGGCAGCGCGAGCATCAGCAGGGTGGCGGCCCGGGCCCGGCGCAGCCCGAGCGACCGGTCGCCGGGCGTGCGGATCTGGGTGCCGAGACCGGGCTCGTTGGCGAACCGGGTGGCGTGCCGGGTGACGTCGTGGTTGGAGAGCACCCAGGTGGTGGGGGCGTCGACCGGGCGCATCGAGTCGAGCGACACGTCGATCACCTCGCGCAGCGCGGCGGCGTCCCAATCGGTGCCCAGGTACTGGAAGTTGAAGGCCTGGTGCAGCTCGTCCGGGCGGACGTAGTTGGCGGTGCGCTGGACGGTCGGGGTCCAGGCCTCGGCGACGCCGATCCGCTGGCCCGGGTACTCGTCGAGGATCCGGCGCCAGCTGCGGTAGATCTCGTGCACGCCGTCCTGGTCGAAGAACGGCATGACGTCGTTGCCGAGCAGCTTGAGCTGGTCGGCGCCGCCGAGGTCGGGCAGTCCGGGGGCCTTGACCAGGCCGTGGGCGACGTCGATGCGGAAGCCGTCCACGCCCATGTCCAGCCAGAACCGCAGGATCGAGCGGAACTCGTCGGCGACGGCGAGGTTGTCCCAGTTGAAGTCGGGCTGCTCGGGTGCGAACAGGTGCAGGTACCAGTCGCCGGGGGTGCCGTCCGGGTTCTCGGAGCGGGTCCAGGCCGGGCCGCCGAAGATGGACTCCCAGTCGTTGGGCGGCAGTTCGCCGTTCTCGCCCTTGCCGGGGCGGAAGTGGTAGCGGTCGCGCAGCGGGGACGCCGGGCCCTCGCGCAGGGCGCGCTGGAACCACTCGTGCTGGTCCGAGGAGTGGTTGGGGACGAGGTCGACGATGATCCGCAGGCCCAGCTGGTGGGCGTCCCGGATCAGCGCGTCGGCGTCCAGCAGGGTGCCGAACATCGGGTCCACGGCGCGGTAGTCGGCGACGTCGTACCCGGCGTCGGCCTGCGGCGACGCGTAGAACGGGGAGAGCCAGACGGCGTCCACGCCGAGGTCCCGCAGGTAGGGCAGGCGGCTGCGGATGCCGGGCAGGTCGCCCATGCCGTCCCCGTTGGAGTCGGCGAAGCTGCGCGGGTACACCTGGTAGATGACCGCGTCCCGCCACCAGTCTCTGGACGCCCCGACGTTCGCCTCGTGAGCGGTGTCGGCGGCAGGCCGGGAGGTGTCGGCCAGGTTCTGGGTCATGGACGGTATCCCTTGGGGACTAGAGGAGCGGGGAGCGCTGGGTCGTCGGGCAGCGCTGAGGCGTGGGAGGGCGTTACGACTTGGAGGCACCGGCGGTCAGGCCGGTGACCAGGTGGCGCTGCACCAGGTAGAAGAAGGCCGCGGAGGGGATCGCGATCAGCACCGCCGTGGCGGCCATCAGGTTCCACTGGGCGTCGTGCTCGCTGACGAAGGTCTGCAGGCCGACGGCCAGCGTGTACTTGTCGGAGCTGAGCATGAAGGTGGAGGCGAACGGCACCTCGGCCCAGTAGGTGAGGAAGGAGTAGAAGGCGGCGACCGCCAGCCCCGGGCGGGCGAGCGGCAGCACCAGCCGCCAGAAGGTGCCGAACGGGCTGAGCCCGTCGACCCGGCCGGCCTCGTCGATCTCCACCGGGATGGTGTCGAAGTAGCCCTTCAGCAGCCAGGCGCAGTACGGCACGGTGGTGGTCGAGTAGACCAGGATCAGGCCGGCGTAGCTGTCCAGCAGGTCGAGCTCGGAGAGCATCGTGTACATCGGCACGATCAGCACCGCGATCGGGAACATCTGGGTGACCAGCAGCGACCACATCAGCGGCTTGTGCCCGGGGAACTTCATCCGGGAGACGGCGTAGCCGGTGGTGGCGGCGACCAGCACGCCGAACACGGTGGTGACGCCGGAGACCAGCAGGGCGTTGCCGAACCAGGTGAAGAAGTCGGTGTCGGCCAGCACGTGCTGGTAGTTCGACAGCGTGAGCTTGCCGAGGATCTGGCCGGGGTGGAGGTAGTCGCTCTTGTCCGGTCCGAGCGAGACGAACAGGATCCACGCGACCGGGAACAGCGCGAGCAGGCTGGCCAGGATCAGGACGCCGTGGGACAGCGCCCTGGACAGCGGGCTGCTCTCGCCGCGCCGGCGGAACTTCGCGGGACGCGCGGCCGGCGCCGCGGTCGTGCCCGCCGCGGGGGCGGGGCCGTCGGCGGGGTGGCCGGCGGGGCGTTCAGTGGTGGTGCTCATCGGGGTTTCCTGCCTTCGTGGGTCAACCTGTGGGGGTCAACTGGGTCCGGGGACTCAGCCGTTGGCCTGCTCGTTGCGGGCGAGCCAGCGCCGGTAGAAGGCGGTGAAGACGATCAGGATGGACAGCAGGATCACGCCGTAGGCGGCGGACTGGGCGTAGTCCCGGGGGATCTGGCCGAAGCCGAGCCGGTAGGCCCAGGTGACCAGCAGCTGGGCGTCGGGCGCGCCCTTGCCGAACAGCAGGAAGATCACGTTGAACTGGTTGAAGGTCCAGATCACGCCGAGCAGCACGACGGTGGAGGAGACGCTGCGCAGCCCCGGCAGGGTGATGTGGCGGAACTGCTGCCAGCGGGTGGCGCCGTCCATCTCGGCGGCCTCGTACAGCTCGGCCGGGATCGACTGGAGGCCACCGAGCAGCGAGATCATCATGAACGGCACGCCGGCCCAGGTGTTGACCAGGATCGCGGCCGCCTTCTGCGCCCACGGGTCGGTGAGCCAGCCGGGCTCGGGCAGGTGCAGGGCGGACAGCACGGTGTTGACCACGCCGCCGTCGGAGAGCATCAGCCGCCAGGAGAACACGGTGACGAAGGTCGGCACGGCCCACGGCAGGATCAGCAGCATCCGGTAGGCGGCGCGCCCGCGCAGCTTCTTGTTGAGCAGGACGGCGAGGCCGAGGCCCAGGGTGTAGTGCAGGCAGACGCAGATGGCCGTCCAGGCGATGGTCCACACGAAGTGCGACCAGAAGCGGTCGTACGAGCCGGGGCCCCACAGGATGTCGGCGTAGTTGTGGAAGCCGACGAACCGGTAGCTGGCCGGGATCTCGTTGACGCCGATCTTGCGGGCGACGTTGAGGCTGTTGGCGTCGGTGAGGGTCAGCCAGATGCCTTCGGCGAGCGGGTAGAGCACCAGCGCGCCGAGCACCAGGACGACCGGCGCGACCATCGCGTACGCGTACCAGTGCTTGGCGTAGGAGCGCTTGAGGCGTTCCAGCGGGCCCGGACGCTGATCGCGCTCCCGGCTGCCCTTGCCGGTGGCGCCCTGCACGGCGACTGACATCGTTTGCACCTTCTCGGGGGTTCTCGGGGGAGCCGACGGCCTCGGGGGAGCCGACGGCCCGGCCCGCCGGGGTCGGCGGGCCGGGCTGCGGGGACTACTTGGCGAAGCCCGGCAGGAGCTTGGCGTAGTCCGTGGCCACGGTGTTCAGCGCGTCCTGGGTGCCGGTGCCCTGGACGGCCTTGCCGAGGTTGGTGCCGAGCGAGTCGAACAGGGAGCTGTACTCGGGCAGTTCGGGGCGCGGCTTGGCGCTGCCGAGGATGGCCTGGAAGCCGGCGATGCCCGGGTCGGACTTGACCTCGGCGGTGTAGGCGTCGGAGCGGGTCGGCAGGGTGGAGTTCTGCTGCGCGATGAAGGCCTGGCTCTCGGCCGAGGTCATGAAGGCGGCGAACTTCTCGGCGGCGGCCTTGTGGGCCTTGTCCGCACCGGCGTAGACGGCGATGTTGTGGCCGCCGGTGGGGGCGCCGGCCTTGCCGCTGGAGCCGGCCGGGACGGGGGCGATGCCGAGGTTCTTCTTGTCGGCGAAGGCCGAGCCCTTGTAGATGTTGGTGATCTCCCAGGGGCCCTGGATGATCGCCGCGACCTTGCCGCTGTTGAAGGCGTCCATCATGTGCGCGTAGGCGTCGGTGGTGACGTCGGCCTTGGCGGTGCCGGGCGAGGTGAACATCGACTTGTAGGTCTCGATGCCCTTGACGGCCTCGGGCGAGGTGATGGTGATCTTCTTGTTGGCGGCGTCGACGGCGTCGGTGCCCTCGCCGAACAGGAACGGCATCGCGTAGTAGCCGTCGGCGGCCTTCATCCAGAAGCCGTCCACGCCCGCCTTGTCCTTGACCGCGGCGGCGTCGGTCTTCAGCTCGTCCCAGGTCTTGGGCGCGTCGGTGATCCCGGCCTTGGCGAACAGGTCCTTGTTGTAGAGGAGCCCGAGGGTGTCGGTGACCAGCGGGACGCCGTACAGCTTGCCGTCGTACTTGGCCTGCTGGATCAGGCTGGGCTGGAAGGCGGAGGTGTCGGCGGCGGCCGGGGTGCCGTCCAGCGGCTCCAGGAAGCCGGCCTTGGCGAAGGCGGCGGTCCAGCCGACCTCGGAGCGGAACACGTCCGGCGCGCCCTTGGCCCCCATGGCGGTCTGGAGCTTGTTCTGCGCCTGGTCGAACGGGACGTTGACGAAGTCGACCTTGACGGTCGGGTTGGCCGCCTCGAACTTCTTGACCAGTTCCTGGTAGTGCGGAGCCTCGTTGGTGGCGTTCGACGTGTCCCAGTAGGTGAGGGTGACCGGGCCGTCGGCCTTGCCGTCGGAGCCGGAGCCGCCACTGCTGCCACAGGCAGCCATCGAGACCGCGAGGGCCACAACGAGGGCAGAGGCCGCGATGCCACGCCGCATGAGAACTCCTTGGGAGGGTGGGGGCCCGAGATGTTCCGAGACATGCGCATAATGGCTGCCTCGTGCCGACCGCACCGTTGCTGCCGTCGGGCTCGGGAAGGAAGTTAACAGCGGGGCAAGATCGACGGAAAGTCCTTGCAGCAAGTTTCTGCAAGAAACCGCGATCGTTACGCCCACGTGTCCTGGACGTAGCCGCACGGTAGTTGACAGTCGGGCGCGATGTCCTCGTTCGTCCGATTCACCCCGCTCCGGGCTGGCCGACGGAACCACCCTGCGTGGCCGAAAGGCGCTTGCCGCAGACTGGACGCATGCGCATCAGAACCGCCACCAGGGACGAACTGCCGCTGCTGGGCGAGCTGGAACGGGCCGCCGGAGCCCCCTTCGCCGCGATCGGGATGCCGGAGATCGCCGAGGACGAACCCCCGGCCCCGGAGGACCTGGCCCGCTACCTGGACCACGGGACGGCCCTGGTCGCCGAGGCCCCCGACGGCACGATCGCCGGCTACCTGCTGGCCGAGCCGGTGGACGGCGCCCTGCACGTCGAACAGGTCTCGGTCCACCCCGACCACGCCCGGCGCGGCCTCGGCCGCTCGCTGATCGAGCACCTGGCCGCGGGCACCGACGCCCCCGCGCTCACCCTGACCACCTTCGCGGACGTCCCCTGGAACGCCCCCTACTACGCCCGCTGCGGCTTCCGCCCGCTGGCCGACGCCGAACTCACCCCCGGCCTGCGCGCGATCCGCCGCCAGGAGGCCGAACACGGCCTGGACCGCTGGCCCCGGCTCTGCATGCGCCGGGACCTCCCGCAGGCCTGAGGCCGGTCCGACGGGAACCGGCGGACCGGCCTAGCTGGTGCCCAGCCGCAGCACGGTGGTCGAGCGGAACTCCTCCCCCGGCCGCAGCACGGTGCTCGGGAAGTCCGGGTGGTGCGGGGAGTCCGGGAAGTGCTGGGTCTCCAGCGCGATCCCGGCGAACGGCCCGTACGGCACCCCGCTCGCGCCGGTGACCGCGCCCTGGAACTTGTTCGCCGTGTAGACCTGGACGCCCGGCTCGGTGGTCAGCACCTCCAGGGTGCGGCCGCCGACCGGGTCCTCCAGCAGCGCCGCCCGGGCCGGGGTGCCGTCCGCCGGGCGGGCCCGCAGCACCCAGTTGTGGTCGTAGCCGCCCGGGCCGGCCAGCTGCGGGTGCTCGTCGTGCACCGCCTTGCCGATCGGGGTGGCCACCGTGAAGTCGAACGGCGTGCCGGCCACCGGCTCGGTCCGGCCGAACGGGATCTGCCGCTCGTCGGCCGGGGTGTACGCGTCGGCGTCCAGGGTGAGCAGGTGCCCCAGGACGTCGCCGTTGCCCTCGCCGGCCAGGTTGAAGTAGGCGTGGTTGGTCAGGTTGACGACGGTCGCCCTGGTGGTGACGGCCCGGTAGTCGATCACCAGCTCACCGCCCTCCCCCGGGGTGTGGGTCAGGGTGTAGGAGACCGTGGCGTCCAGCGCGCCGGGGAAGCCCTGGTCGCCGTCCGGGCTGTGCAGCCGCAGCAGCACCCCGCCCTCGACCGGCTCGGCCGCCCACATCCGCTGGGCGAAGCCGTCCGGCCCGCCGTGGATGGTGACGCCGCCGCCGGTCGGGGCCAGCGGGTGGTCCTCGCCGTCGATGGTGACGACGGAGCCGTCGATCCGGTTGGCGTACCGGCCCACCACCGTGCCGTAGTGCCGCGCCGGGCCGAGGATCTGCGCCAGCTCGTCGGTGGACAGCAGCAGTTGGGCGGTGCGGCCGGCCCGGTCCGGGGCGCTGAGGGTGTGCAGGGTGGCCCCGAGGGTGAGCACGCTCGCCTCGTACGGGCCGGCGGTCAGCGTCCAGCGCTGGATCGCCGCGCCCGCGCCCGAGGGGTCGAGGGGTTCGCGGCGCACACTGGTGGCCTCGCTCGCCATGGCCTGCTCCTCACTGCGGTGGCGGGGCCCCGCCACCGCCCGGTTCCCGTTCGGTCCAGGGGGCGTCGCGCCGGCCCCCGTGGTGCCCGTCAGCCTAGCGAGAGCGGCGGCGGCGGGGGCGCTTCCACGTCTCCGCGCGCCGCCCCGGCGCCACCACCCGCCTCCCGTGTCGCAGGGGCCGCTACTCCCCCGGCTCCCCGGCCTGCGGCGGCCGCAGCCCCAGCGCCGAGGCCAGCCCGTCCGGCCCGGTGCCCGCCTTGCGGTAGACCGCCGCCAGCCGCCGGTTGACCAGGCTGAGGTGCACCCCGAGCTGCTCGGCGATCCGCTGCGGCGGCACGCCCTTGACCGCCAGGTCGGCGACCTCCCGCTCCGGCCCGCTGAGCGCCTCCAGGCTCTCCCCGAAGCCGTGCAGCCCCAGCCGGTTGGGCCGCAGGCCGTAGTTGGCCAGCTCGCGGCGGGCCCGGTCGACCAGCCTCTCGGCCGAGCAGTGCTGGGCCAGTTCGATGCCCTGGTACAGGTACTCCTGGGCGTCCTCCAGCCGCCCGACCCGGCGCAGCGCACCGCCGAGGTCGACCAGGGCGACGGCGTGCTCGTACCCGGCCGGGGACTGGCCGAGGTGCTCCACCGCCTGCTCCAGCAGCTCCACCGCCTGCTGGCCGTCGGCGATCCGCGCCTGCAGCCGCAGCGCGCTGCCGATCGCCGAGGCCGTGCCGAAGCGACGGGCGTCCCTGACGGCCTTCTGGGCGTAGTCGCGGGCCCGCTCGGGCTCGTCGGCCGCGATCGCGACGGCCAGGTGCCCGGCCCACGGCGCCCAGACGGTGTTGCGCCAGCCGCGGACCTCCAACTGGGCCCCGGCCTCGGTGAGCGCGGCGGCCGCGCCGGCGTACCGCTTCTTGGCGACCAGCAGCTTGCCGTACAGCGAGGCCGCGTCCGGCAGCACCATGGCCGTCGCGTGGTACGGCGGGTGGAAGCCGAACTCGTTGGCCTGCTCCCACGCCCCGTCGACCCGGCCGCGGGCGATCAGGGTGTCCACCAGCACGCCGACGGCGTCCCAGGCGAGCGGCAGCTTGGCCCCGATCCGCTCGGAGATGCGGAAGGCCCGGCGCAGGAAGTCCTCGGCCTCGGCGAGCAGCCCGCGCCGGAACCGGGCCAGCCCCATCAGGAAGTACGCGAAGCCCCGGTGGGCGCCGCTCCAACCGGCGATCTCGAACTGGATGATGGCGTCGGCGGCCAGCCGTTCGGCCTGGGCGATGCGGTCGTTGTAGATGTACGTGAGGCAGAGCATCGAGGGCAGTTCGAAGCCCCAGGTGGTGTCGGTCCAGCCGAGGCCCTTGGGCAGCCGGCCGCCGTCCAGCACCTCGTCGGCGAGGGCGAGCGCCTCGGTGGAGGGCTCGCCGCGCAGGGTCAGGTCCCAGGCGCGCATGATCAGCACGGCCCGGTCGGCGGCCTCCCGGCCGGTCAGGTTCCGGTACAGCTCGGCGAGCCGGGTGGAGCGGCCGGGGCCGTCCTCCTCGGACTTGCGGAAGGCGTGCCACATGAACGAGGCGGCCTGGAGCCGCTGGCGCCGGACCGGGTCGGCGGTCTGCCCGGCCTCCTCCTGGCAGACCAGCGCGGCCTGGCCCAGCTCACCGCTGTGGGCGAGCACCTCGGAGAGCCGGAAGGTGGCGTCCACCCGCAGTTCGGGGCGGAGCGGCACCTCGTCGGGGTCGAGGGCCAGCCGGAGCTGGTTGACGGTCGCGACCGGGTCGGTGAGCAGCGCGGAGCAGCCGAGTTCGTACAGCACCTCGGCCTTGATCTCCTCGGCGGGCGGCTCGTTGAGCGCGCGGTGGAGGCAGCGCTGGGCGGCTTCGGGGGCGCCGATCAGCTGGTGCTCGACGGCGGCGCGGCGCAGCTTCCGGACGATCCGGTCGTCGCCCTCGCCGGAGTGGGTCTCGACCAGGTGACGGGAGGCGGCGAGCAGGCCGAGCCCGGCGTTCTCGATCTCGACGGCGGCGATGCCGTGCATGCCGAGCCGGGTGGCCTCGGGCATGGTGTTGTAGATGGAGCTGGCGATCAGCGGGTGGACGAACTCCAGGTTCCCGTTGGGGGCCTGGGTGAGCACGCGCTGCTTGCGCAGTTGCTTGATGGAGTCGCGGGCGCCCTCGCCGCTCTGGGTGGAGATCCGGGTGACCAGGTCGATCCGGATGTCGGTGCCCAGCATCGCGCAGGCCCAGGCGAAGCGCAGGGTGGCCGGTCCGAGCCGGTCCAGCCAGCTCTTGAGGGTCATTCCGGTGGCGTCGACGGCGAGTTCGCGCAGTTGCCGGGAGTTCTCCTCGACCGGTTCGAGTTCCTGGTCGCGGACCTGGTCGAGCAGGGCGACGGCCTCGAAGGGGTTGCCGTTGACGACGTTCCAGAACTCGTAGCAGAAGGCGTCCTCGGCCCGGTCGCCGAGTTCGGCGCGGATCATGTCGGTGACGGAGTTCAGGGTGAGCCGGCTGAGCTCGTGCTTGCGGCTGGCGAGGTTGATGACGCTCCGGCGCAGGTCGTGGGTCTCGTTGGGCCAGTCGTTCTCGTCCTCGCGGAAGGCGAAGACCAGCAGGACCGGCAGTTCGGCGGAGCGGACGGCGAACTTGGCCAGCCAGGAGAGGGATTCGGCGTCGGCCCAGTGCAGGTCGTCGACGATCATCACCATCGGCGCGCGGCGCGGTGCGAGCTGGGTGAGCACGTAGTCGAGGCCGTCGCGCACGCCCTGGGGGTCGAGGCGGCGGGCGCCGGCCTTCGGCTGCTTGAGGCCCATGGCCGGTCCGACGACCTCCTCCCAGGTGCCCATGACCTGCCGGAACTCTTCCGGCTCCAGCCGGGTCAGGACGGGCTGGAGGAGCTGGCGGAGCACGTGGTACGGCTCCTTGAACTGCCGTTCGCCACCGCGGGCGAACAGCACGGTGGCGCCGTCGCGCAGGCTGGCGATCCGCCGGACCTCCTGCAGCAGACTGGTCTTGCCGATGCCGGGACGCCCGGAGAAGGCGAGCAGTTCGCCGATCTCGGTGCCGCCGGCGGCGAACTCGCGGCACAGCCGGTCGACGGCCGCCTCCACGGAGCGCAGTTCGGTGTCGCGGTCGCGCAGCCGGACCCGGGTCGCGGGGCCGTCGTCGTCCCCGTCCGCACCGGTTCCCGTCCGAAGTTCGTTGCCCTGCTGGGTCACCGTCGCGCCTCCGCCTCACCCGCTCGCGGCACGGCTCCTCCGCGCGCGCGGAGCAGCCGGTCCATCACCGTTCGTGGAGCCGAGGGTAGCGCCGGGTAGGGCGCACTGTGCGGCATTCACGCAGGCTGGGGCCGATGACCAGGGTTCGGACGGCTTGCCAAGGGCAATTGCCCTATATCCCTAACGTCCGATCATTACATCAGATACCCTACGGCCCGCGAGGCGCAGATGATCTTTCCTGATCCACCCTCACCCTCAGCGCCCCGCCGCGTCAACTCCCCCCACGCCCCTTGTTCGAACCACAAGCGCCCCCACCCACCGCTGCACCGGGAGTCCGATGTCTGACGACACCTCACTTCAGATTCCGTTCCCGCACCGCCGCAGTCCGCACGGTCCGTACGCCACCGCGCTGCACCGCGACTGGCTGGTCCGCCACCCGCTGCTCCCCGACGCCGACCACCCCGGCTACGCCCACTGGGAGGTCGTGGACCTCGCCGCGCTCGGCTACCCCGACGCCGGGCCGGACGAACTCGCCCTGGCGGCCGACCTGATGGGCTTCTACTTCCTGTTCGACGACCAGTTCGACGGGCCGCTCGGCCGCCGCCCCACCGAGGTCGCCCCGATCTGCGAGCGGCTGATCGCCGTCCTGCACGGCGCCCGCCCCGACCAGCGCTCCCCCGTCGAGACGGCCTTCGCGGACCTCTGGAGCCGCAGCGTGCGCGGCATGCCCGCCCGCTGGCAGGCCCGCGCGGCCTACAACTGGGAGTACTACTTCGCCAGCCATCCGGCCGAGGCGGCCGGGCGGATCTCCGCCCGGCCGCCGGACCGGGACGGCTACCTGGAGCTCAGACGGGGTACCGCGGCGATGGAGACGATCTTCGACATGGTCGAGCGGCTCGGCCAGTTCGAGGTCCCGGCGTCCGTGCTGCACCACCCGGTGCTGCGCCAACTCCGCCAGCTGGCGGCCGACATACCGTCGCTCAGCAACGACGTGCGCTCGTTCCCGCTGGAAGCCCCGCGCGGCGACGTCAACAACCTCGTCATGATCGTCCAGCGCGAGCGCCGCTGCTCGGCCGAGGAGGCCTGCTCCGCGGTGATGGCCGAGGCCCAGCTGATGGTCGAGCGCTGCGTCGAGCTGCACGAGCGACTGCCCGACGTGCACCGGGAGTTGGGCCTGTCCCGGATCGAACGCGTGATCGCCCAACGCTACGCCGACGGGCTGCTCACCTGGCTGGCCGGCTACCTGAGCTGGGAGGCCCGCACCGGCCGGTACCACGCGGTCTGACCGTCGCCCGCCCCCGGTCCGCCCCGGCCCCACCCGGGTCCGGCCCGGGCCGCCCCGCCGCGGTCCGGAGCATCCCGACGTGCTCCGGGGCGCTCCGAGGCGGCCCGGAGCGCCCTGCGGCACCGGGCGCGCCCCGTGCCTGCGGGGCGTGAACCCGGGCCCGCGCGCCGCCGAGTGCGCCCACACGCCCCCGGGCCGGGAACGTCCGGATCGCGCACCGTCCGTACGAGCCGGTCGTACGGACCGTAGCCGCGCCGTGCGCCCGGCGGTTATCGTGCTCGTCGGCGGGCGCCCCGGCGGGGCGCCGGCCCGACTGCGTGTCCGCACCCTCCCGCCGGAGCGCCCCCCGACCGGGCGGTCCGGCGTGCCGCCTCCGGCCCGATCCGCGCCGGGGGCGCCCGACGTCGCGAGGAGACACCGAGCATGACCGTCTACCAGCCCCCCGGTGCGCCCGGCAGCATCGTCGCCTACCGCTCCCGGTACGACCACTGGATCGGCGGCGAGTGGAAGCCCCCGGCACGCGGCGAGTACTTCGGGGACCCGACCCCGGTCACCGGTGAGGTGTTCACCGAGGTCGCCCGCGGCACCGCCGAGGACGTCGAGGCCGCCCTGGACGCCGCCCACGCCGCCGCCCCGGCCTGGGGCCGCACCTCCGCCGCCGAGCGGGCCCAGGTGCTGCTGCGGATCGCCGACCGGATGGAGGCCAACCTGGAGCAGCTGGCCGTCGCCGAGAGCTGGGAGAACGGCAAGCCGGTCCGCGAGACCCTGGCCGCCGACCTCCCGCTCGCCGTCGACCACCTGCGCTACTTCGCCGGCGCGCTGCGGGCCCAGGAGGGCAGCCTCTCCCAGCTGGACGAGGACACCGTGGCCTACCACTTCCACGAGCCGCTGGGCGTGGTCGGCCAGATCATCCCGTGGAACTTCCCGATCCTGATGGCGGTCTGGAAGCTCGCGCCGGCGCTCGCGGCCGGCAACGCGGTGGTGCTCAAGCCCGCCGAGCAGACCCCGGCCTCGGTGCTGCTGCTGGCGGAGCTGACCGCCGACCTGGTGCCGCCGGGCGTCCTCAACATCGTCACCGGCTTCGGCGAGGAGGCCGGCGCCCCGCTGGCCGCCAGCAAGCGGGTCCGCAAGCTCGCCTTCACCGGCGAGACCAGCACCGGCCGGCTGATAGCCCGGGCCGCCGCCGACAACCTGATCCCGGCGACCCTGGAGCTCGGCGGCAAGAGCCCCAACCTGTTCTTCGCGGACGTCGCCGCCGCCGACGACGCCTTCTACGACAAGGCCGTCGAGGGCTTCGCGATGTTCGCCCTCAACCAGGGCGAGGTCTGCACCTGCCCCAGCCGCGCGCTGATCGAGACCCCGGTCTACGAGCGGCTGCTCGGCGACGGCCTGGCCCGGGTGCGCGCGATGCGCCAGGGCAACCCGCTGGACACCGAGACCCAGGTCGGCGCGCAGGCCAGCGCCGAACAGCTGAAGAAGATCCTCTCCTACTTCGAGATCGGCCAGGCCGAGGGCGCCAAGGTGCTGGTCGGCGGCGAGCGCGCCGAACTCGGCGGCTCGCTGGCCGGCGGGTACTACGTGGCGCCGACGGTGTTCGAGGGCGTCAACAGCATGCGGGTCTTCCAGGAGGAGATCTTCGGACCGGTCGTCTCGGTGACCCGTTTCGACGGCTTCGACGACGCGGTCGCGCTCGCCAACGACACCCAGTACGGGCTCGGCGCTGGCGTGTGGACCCGCAACATCAACACCGCCCACCGGGCCGGGCGCGCCATCCAGGCGGGCCGGGTCTGGACGAACTGCTACCACGCCTACCCGGCCCACGCGGCCTTCGGCGGGTACAAGAACTCCGGCATCGGGCGGGAGAACCACAAGGCGCTGCTGGAGCACTACCAGCAGACCAAGAACCTGCTGGTCAGCTACTCCCCCGACGCGGTCGGCTTCTTCTAGGCCGCACCGCAGGCCCGGATGCCGGGAACCACGGGTCACCGGAGGCCCGGAACCGCCGGGCCCCGGACAGGAGTGGAGCGGGAGGCCGCGAGGGGCCTCCCGCTCCACCGCCACTCCCCGTGGCGGGCTTTTGGGGCAAATCACCTGGTTCGGGATCTAAGCACATGAATCCCCCGATTTCTCCGACGCGCCGCCGACATGCCCGGACGGCCCGCGCGAACGCCGTAGACAGGACTCCCCGACCCCAGCCCCTCCCGAGGAGTCCGGCATGACCATCTCCCCCGCCAAGCTCAGCGACCCGGCCGTACGCGCCTTCGTCGTCGCGATCAACGCGGGCGACCGCGACGCCTTCACGGCCGTGCTCACCCCCGGCGCGACCATGTCCGACGACGGCTCCGACCGCGACCTCGCCGACTGGACCGAACGGGAGATCTTCTCCACGAACGGCCGCATGGCCGTCCAGACCGAGTCGCACGACGGGCACGCGCTGGTCGCCGAGTTCACCAACGACACCTGGGGCGCGATGCGCACCGCCTGGCGCTTCACCGTCGACGGCGGGCGGATCAGCCGCTTCGAGACCGGCCAGGCCTGAGGTCAGCCGGCCGGTTCCAGGCACCCCCGCACCGCGCGGATCAGGTTGCGCGAGCGCACGTCCCCGGTGACGCCCGGCTGCATGCCGTTGGTGACGTACCCGAAGCCGAGCCCCAGGTCCGGGTCGGCGAAGCCCAGCGAGCCGCCCCGGCCCGGGTGCCCGAAGCTCGCCGGGGAGGCCATCGGCGCGGTCGGGCCGTGCCGCCAGAAGCCCAGGCCGAAGGTGGAGTTGACGATCAGCACCCGGTCCGGGCCGGTCACCGCCGGCCCGACCGCGCGGGCCAGCACCTCCGGGCCGAACAGCGGCGGCAGCAGCCTGCCGGAGCCGTCCGGGCGGTCGGCGGCGCCGATCAGCGCCGCGTAGAACCGGGCCAGCGACCGGGCCGTGCCGATGCCGCCCGCACCGGGGATCTCGGCGGCCTGCACCGCCGGGTCGTTCATGTCCACCCCGGGCAGCACCGAGGCGAAGGCGCGGGCGGTCAGCGAGGCCGGGTCCTGGTAGGCGTCCCGGACGGACTGCTTGGGCCGCAGCCGCAGCCCGCTGGGGCCGGTCCGGGCCGCCTCCGGCGCGGGCAGGTCGACCAGCCGGCCGACCCGGGGCGCCGCCCCGGCCGGGAGGCCGATCCACAGGTCCAGCCCGAGCGGCCGGGCGATCTCCTCGGCGAAGTACTGTCCGACCGTACGACCGCTCACCCGCCGCACCACCTCACCGACCAGCCAGCCGAAGGTGTACGGGTGGTAGCCGTGCGCCGTCCCCGGCTCCCAGGCGGGCTCCTGGGCCGCCACCGCGGCCGCCGCCCGCTCCCAGGTCAGCACGTCTTCCAGGCGCAGCGGCACGTCCAGCGCCGGCACCCCGGCCTGGTGCGACAGCAACCAGCGCACCGGGACCGCGCCCTTGCCGGCCGCCGCGAACTCCGGCCAGTACGAGGCCACCGGCGCGTCCAGGTCGAGCCGGCCGCGCTCGGCCAGCAGCACCGCGGCGGCCGCGGTCAGGCCCTTGGTGACCGAGCGCAGCACCTGGGCGGTGTCCGCCGTCCAGGGCACCGCGGGCGCGGGCCGCCCGCCGACCTCCGGCCGGGCGTCCCCGCCCCACAGGTCGACCACCTTCCGGCCGCGCAGGTACAGCGCGAAGGCCGCGCCCAGTTCGCCGTACTCGGCGAAGTTCCGCGCGAAGGCCTCCCGCACGGGCTCGAACCCCTCGGCCGTCTCGCCCCAGATCTCCACCACCGTGCGCCGCCCTCAACCCGTCCGCGTCCGTGTTCCTGCTCGCTCCCGCGTTCGAAGCGGGCCCCGAAACCCTAACCTGTCACCCATGACCAACCCTGCCGAAGAGCTGCTGGACGTCGTGGACGAGCGGGACCGGGTGATCGGGACCGCGCCGCGCGGGGAGGTGTACCGGCAGGGCCTGACCCACCGCTGCGTCTTCGTCCTGGTCCGCGACCCGGCCGGCCGGATCTTCGTCCACCGGCGCACCGACACCAAGCTGTTCGCCCCCGGCGCCTACGACATGTTCGTCGGCGGCGTGGTCGGCTCCGGCGAGACGTACCCCGAGGCCGCGGTCCGCGAGGCCGAGGAGGAACTCGGCGTGCGCGGCATCGCCCCGCGCCCGCTCTTCAAGTTCCTGTACCGGGAGGAGAAGCTCTCCTGGTGGTGCGACATGTACGAGGCGGAGTGGGACGGCCCGGTCTCCCCGCAGGAGTCCGAGGTCGCCTGGCACACCTGGCTCACCCCCGCCGAACTCGCCGACCGGCTGGACCGGGACGCCTTCGTGCCCGACGGCCGCGAGGCGTACCGCCGCTACCTGGAGCTCCGCGCCGAACGGCCCGGGCCGGCCTGACAGGCGGCATGGGCCGCCGGACGGCCGCCGGATAGGCTGCGCGCATGGCCTCCCGCACGCCGTCGCCGACGGCCGACCGCGCAGCACGGACCGCCGCAGCACCCGACCGGGAGGCGGCGGGCGAGCGGCCGCGCCGGCGACTGAGCGTGGACGAACGGCGGGAGCAGCTGATCGCCGTGGCCCTGGAGCTGTTCAGCCGACGGCCGCCGGAGGAGGTGTCGATCGACGACATCGCCGCCGCCGCGGGCGCCTCCCGGCCGCTGGTCTACCACTACTTCCCGGGCAAGCAGGCGCTCTACGAGGCCTCGCTGCGCCGGGCCGGGCGCGAGCTCGCGGCGCGGTTCGAGGAGCCGATGGAGGGGCCGCTGTCCGAGCGGCTGTACCGGGTGATGGGCCGCTACCTGGACTTCGTGCAGAGCCACGGGCCGGGCTTCGCCGCCCTGCTGCGCGGCGGCTCGGTGGCGGCCAGCGCGGGCACCTCGGCGGTGATCGACGAGGTGCGCCGGGCCGCGCACGACCAGATCCTCGCCCACCTGGCCGTCCCCGCCCCCAGCGCGGGCCTGCGGCTGACCGTCCGGGCCTGGATCGCCAACGCGGAGATCACCTCGCTGGAGTGGCTGGCCGAGCGGTCCGTCCCGCTGGAGGAGCTGCAGCTGCACCTGGTGCAGGAGTTCGTCGCCTCGCTCACCCTCACCGCCGCCCGGGAGCCCGCGCTCGCCGTCGAGCTGGCCTCCTTCTTCGCCGACGAACGCCCGGACGGGCCGTCCGGGCGGCTGGTCCGGGACCTCGCCGGGCTGTTCGCCGTCCCCGGCATCCTGGACGCGCTCACCGCGCTGGCCGCGGAGCCGCCGGACGCGGGGGACGCTTCGGACGTGGGGGACGCTTCGGGTGCAGCCGCCGGGGCCGTGGACGAAGGGTCCGCGCAGGCCACGCCGGGTACCGCCGGGGCCACCGTCGACTGATCATCGGGTGATCCTGCGGTTCGGTGACGACGGTGGGCTCTGATAGGAATGGGCGGGGACCTGACGGACCGCCGCCCGGGCGGCCCGGTCCGGCCGGGAACCACCGACGGCAGACGGAGCAGAGCGGGGGGCTCACCAGGTGACCCAGGACGTCCAGTTCAGCGCGGAGGCCAACCCCTTCGCGGCAGCCGAGCAGGTCTGCGCCACCCTCGGCACGCTCACCGACGCCCTCTTCGACGAGCACACCTCGCGCCACCCGGCGGCCCTGCTGAGCGCCCCGGCCCCGGCTGAACACCCCGCCGCCGAGGCGCTGTTCGGCCTGCCGCTGGCGCCCAACGGGCCGGTGCACGAGGCCCTCCAGCGGCTCGGCACGGTGATCACCGCCGGAACGGCCCGGCCGGGCACCGGCGTACGGGTCGCCGACCGGGTGACGACCGCACTGCACGCCCGCTACGGCGGCGGGGCGGTGCGCGGCGCCGTCGCCGACCGGGGCACCACCTCGGCCGCGCTCTTCCAACTGCCGGTCACCGGTGAGTTCGCCGACGCCAAGCTGCGCCCCCCGTTCGCCCCGGCGCTGGCCGCGCTGGCGGCCGGGCAGCAGACCCGTCAGCCGGTCGAACTGGCCACCGGCGCGGGCGCGGAGGTCCGGCTGGTCGTCCCGCCCGGCTTCCACCCGCTGACCTCCCCCGGCGGGCCCGCCGGGGTGTCCGCCCGGGCGGTGCCCGCCCTCCCGGACGCCGACGGCCGGGTCCCGGACACCGACGGCGCCGACCGGGCGACGGTGGCGGCCGCGGCCGAACTGACCCGGCACCTGTCCGAGGTCGCCGAGGAACTGTTCGGCGCGTCCGGCCCGGAGCCGCGCCGCGACTTCGCGGTGATCTCCGCGACCCTGACCGACCTGCTCCAGGACGCCGACGTCCGCTTCGCGGGCGTGTGCGCCCTGGAGCGGGACGGGCGCGCCTCGGAGGCCGCCCTGGTCGTCTCGCTCGCCCGGCACCCGCTGCCGATCACCGCGCTCGCCACCGAACTGGCCACCGTACGGCGGCACGCCGAGGTCTGGACGGTGCTGCTGCCGGCCGGACCGGCCGCGGTCCTGGTCGAGGGGCGGACCGTACCGGTGCCCGGAGCGCTGGCCGGGGACGGGCAGCGGCGCTGGGTGGTCACCTCGGCCGTCCAGGCCTTCGTACCGCTGCCGGACGGCGGCACGGTGCTCTGCGTCCAGTTGTCCACGGCCCGGCCGGAGGACTGGGAGCTGTACACCGAGGCGTTCGCGGAACTGCTGAAGAGCATCCAGTTCGGCTGGGACGGCGTGCCGCTCCCGGCGGCGGCCGCGGCCCCGCCGCTGCCCGCTGCTCCGCCGACCGCCCCGCCCGTCGCTCCACCGGCCGCTCCGGCCACCGCAGCCGCAGCCCCCGCTCCGGTCGCGAAGGAGGCGGAGGCGGCGGAGCCGACGGCCGAGCCGACCGAGCAGCCGGTGTACCTGCGCGGCACTCCGGTGCGGATCCCGCCCGCCGACTTCAACCCCTTCGCACCGGTCGTGGAGGAGGCGCAGCCCGCGGACACCACCACGCCGGGCGGGCCGCCGCCCGGGCCGCGCAAGGGCACGCCGGTGATGATCCCGCCGCCGGACTTCGACCCCTTCGGCATCTCCGGCCAGATCACCACCACGGACCGGCCCGCGGCGCAGCCCGCCGACGCCCCGGCCGCCCCGGACCCGTTCGGGACGACGCTCGCGACCGACCGACCGGCCGACCCCTTCGGCACCACGGTCGGCCCGCAGGGCCCGGCCGTCCCGCCGCCGCCCGCCGTGCCCCCGCTGATCCCGGCCCAGACCGCTCCGGTGGACGCCCCGGCGGCGCCGGAGGCCCGGCCGACCCGTCGCAAGGGCACGCCGGTGATGATCCCGCCGCCGGACTTCGACCCCTTCGGCATCTCCGGCCAGATCACCACCACGGACGAGCCGGCGGCGGACGCCGGGGGCGGCGCCGACGCGGAGCCGGAGCACCGGCCGTTCGGCTGACCGGGCGCGCGGGCACGGGCCGTCACCCGCCCACGTTCCCCCGTGCGGCGATCAGCGCCCCCAGGCCGTCCAGCATCCGCGCCAGCCCGAACTCGAACAGCGCCTCCAGGCTCATGTCGATCTCCGGCCCCCGGTTCATCGCGTCGAACATCGGGAACCGTTCCGGGTCCGCCATCAGCCGGTCGTGGTCCCCGTCGCCCAGCCGGTCCATCCACTCGTCCGCGGACATCCCACTGTCCTGTTCGGCCTGCGCCTCCCGCTCGAAGTGGACGGCCAGCCCACAGGTGAACGCCGCCAGGGAGACCGCGGCCTGGGCGACCTGCTCCCCCTCCAGCCCGACCCCCGTCAACGCCGCCATCGCCCGCTCGGTGTGCACCGCCGCGTCCGGTGCCAGCACCGGCCGGGTGAAGGACATCGTGGACGCCAGCCAGGGGTGGCGCCGGTAGATCCGCCACTGCATCCGGGAGACCTCCTCCAGCCCCGCCCGCCAGCCCGTCGGCGGCTCCTCGGGAAACGGCTGCTCGCCGAAGACCTGGTCCATCATCAGCCGCAACAGCTCGTCCTTGCCGGGCACATGGCGGTAGAGCGACATGGTCGCGACGCCCAGCTCGGTCGCCACCCGGCGCATCGACAGCGCCGCCAGCCCCTCGCTGTCGGCCACCCGCACCGCCGTCGCGACGATCCGCTCCCGACCCAGCTCCCGTTCCCCGCCCCTCCCCCGCCGCGGCTCCGGCGCCCGGCCCGCTTCCGGCCCGGCAGCACCGACCGCACCGGAACCCGCGCCGGGCCCAGCAGCGGCGCCGACCGCACCGGAACGCCCGGAGGCGGAGCCAACCACCGCCCCGGCGGCCCGGGTTGTCCCGGCGGACGGAGCCGGCCTGGCCGCCACCACCGTCCCCACCCCCGGAACGGCCCGCACCAGCCCCTCCTCCCGCAGCCGGTTCAGCACCTTGGTCGCCGTGGCCATCGCCACGCCCCACTCCCGCATGATCCGCCGCGTCGAGGGCACCCGCGCGCCCGGCGTCAACTCCCCTGCCACGATCCGGCGTCGAAGCTCGGCCGTGATCCGCTCCGAAGGCGTCCCGCTCTCCACCACACCACCGCCCGCTCGACCCACCGCACTAGTGCACGGCCGGCGCACACGCTAGCAGCCGGGTTCAGCCGATCCGCCGCGCCAGGTGCACCACGTCCGGCACGCCCCGGCTGACCGGGATCTCCCGGCTGACGACGTCCGCGAACCCCGCGGTCCGCAGCGCCTGCTCGAAGTCCGGTGACGGCTGCGCGCTCCACACCGCCAGCACCCCGCCGCGCCGCAGCCGGTGCCACAACACGGCGAGCCCGTCCGCCCCGTAGAGCCCGGAGTTGGAGTCGGTGACGGTCCAGTCCGGCCCGTTGTCGATGTCCAGGCACAGCGCGTCGTACCGCTCGCCGTCGGCCGCCGCCAGGTGCTCCAGCAGGTCGGTGTGCACGACCGCGACCCGCGCGTCGTCCAACGCGCCGCCGGAGAAGGCGCCCAGCGGCCCGGTGCGGTGCCAGGCGATGATCGCGTCCTCCCGCTCGACCACGGCGATCCGCCCCCAGCGCGGCTCGGCCACCGCGTGCGCGAGCGAGAAGCCGACCCCGAGCCCGCCGATCAGCACCGAGGGCGCGGTCGCACCACCGGTGCGGTCCAACTCGTCCAGGGCCGCCTGGATCAGCAGCCGTTCCGAGCGCCCGTCGGCGGTGTCCATCAGGAAGCACCCGTTCGCGATGATCTCGTAGTGCGGTCCGCGCTGCCGCAGCACCACCTCGCCGAACGGCCCCTCCCGCCGGTCCAGCGTGACGACGGTCTGGTGACCGTCCCGTTCGGGCAGCGCGGTGGTCATTCGTCCTCCTCGACGGACTCGGCAACGGGTGCGGCCCGGCCCGGCGGTCACCGCCCGGGCCCGGTCACCCGCCCGACAATAACCGAGTCCGCGCGGGCCCGACCGGCACTTTAGCCCGGACCGGCGGGCGTCCGGGTCGGCCCCGCGCGCACCCGGCCCGCCTCAGGTCGTGACCAGCACCCCCACGTACGAGACGCCCGCGACCACCACCCAGGAGCCGAGCCCAAGCAGCGCGATCCGCCCGCCGGTCCGCATCATGGTCGGCAGGTGCACCGCACTGCCGAGCCCGAACAGCGCTGCGGCCAGCAGCAGTTGCTGCCCGTCCGCGGCCAGCGCGAGGGCCCGGTCGGGCAGCACCCCGGTGGTCCGCAGCACGATCATCGCCAGGAACCCGGCCACGAACAGCGGCACGATCGGCGGCCGACTGCCGCTCTTCGCCACCCCGTCCGCGGCGGCCCCGCGCGCGTTGCGCCGCGCCACCACGGCCACTCCGGCCACCAGCGGCGCCAGCAGCACCACCCGCATCAGCTTGACCAGCACCGCCTCGCGCAGGGCCCCGGGCCCACCGGTCTGGGCGGTGGCGACCACCTGCCCGACGTCGTGCACGCTCGCCCCGACCCAGCGCCCGAACTCGATCTCGCCGAGCCCCAGCGGGTGTTGCAGCAACGGCAGCACGGCGATCGCCAGCGTCCCGCACAGCGTGACCAGCGCGACCGAGGAGGCGACGTCCTCCTCCTCGCTGCCGGCCGCCTGGCTGACCGCGCCGATCGCCGAGGCGCCGCAGATCGAGTACCCGGTGGCGACCAGCAGCGACTGGTCCCCGGGCAGTCCGAGCCGGCGGCCGAGCCAGAGCGTGCCCGCGAAGGTGGCGGCGACCACCGTGAGCACCATGGCGACGGTGGCCCAGCCGAGGCCGAGCACGTCGCCCAGGCTGAGCTTGAGCCCGAGCAGCACGATGCCGAGCCGCATCAGCCGCTTGCCCGCCGTCGACAGCCCCGACCGGGCGACCCCGCGGACCACCGGGCGCAGCCCGGGCAGGTGGGCCGCCGCCATGCCGAGCACGACGGCGGCGGTGAGTTCGGGCACGGCGGGCACCAGGGCGTGGACGCCCAGGGCCGCGGCCACCCCGGCCGCCGCGAGCAGCAGGCCGGGGGCGTCCCCGCCGAGCGGGGGCAGTGAGCGGGTGCGGGTGGCCCGCTCCCGGAGGGTCAGTGCCACGTCGGCGTTCACCGCTCCTGGTCGGCGGGGAGCCGGTAGACCCGCCGGATGCTGGTGCCGAGCCGCGCGACGTCCGCGCCGTACACGTGGATGGAGATCGCGGTGCTGCTGCAGGCGTTGCGCACCAGGTGGATGTCGCCGGGCGGGGCGAACGCGGCGACCGTCCCGACCGGGCCGGCCACGTGCTCGGTCTCGACCAGCCGGGCGCTGCGCCCGTCGGAGACCAGCCGGTAGCGGGTCTCGCTCTCCTGGCCCTGGTGGACGCCGGCCACGCACCAGGAGACGTGGTCGTGGATCGGGGTGCGCTGCCCGGGCAGCCAGACCAGGGCGACGACGGAGAAGCTGCCGTCCTCCTCGGCGTGCAGGACGTGCTGGCGGTAGCGCTGCGGGTCCCCCTCGCGCTGCGCGGGGGTGAGCAGCGCGTCGGGGCCGTCGGGGGCGGCCAGCAGGTGGGGGGCGAGGCGTTCGCCGACCAGGTACGCGGTGAGTTCGGGCGGCAGTCCGCGGTCCACGACGGCGCGGATCTCGCCGACCAGCGCGGTCATCCGCTCGGTGAGCCGGTCGCTGTCGACCGTGGCTGAGGGTGTCATGCGAGCAGGTTCGGACCCATCGACCTATCACGTCCAACGAGGGTTTCTAAGTGTTACCCCCATTGGTGCTTATGGATCGCCGCCCGGCTCAGCAGCCCACCCGGCTCGCCGCCGCCTGCCGCAGGTGGTCCAGCACCAGCCCGGTGGCCGGGATCCGCCGGTGCTCGCGCAGCACGTACGCGCTCACCTGCCGCCGCAGGTGCGGCTCGACGGCCCGCCCGGTGACCTTGCGATGGCACATGAAGGAGAGCACCAGCGCGGGCATCAGCGCGATCCCGACCCCGGCCGCGACCAGGCTCTGCACCGCGAGGTTGTCGTCGGTGGAGAAGACGATGTCCGGCGCGAAGCCCTCCTCCGCGCAGACGTGCAGCAGATTGGCCCGGCAGCGCGGGCAGCCGGCGATCCAGCGCTCGCCGTCGAGGTCGGCCAGCCGGACGGCGTGCCGGCGGCCGAGCGGGTGGCCGACCGGCAGCAGGACCGTGAGCAGGTCCTCCATCAACGGGATCTCGTCCACCCCGTCCGGCGGCTCGGTGGTCTGACCTGGGTAGCGGAAGGCCAGCGCGATGTCGCACTCGCCGCGCAGCAGTCGCTGGACGGAGTCCGGCGGCTCGGCCTCCAGCAGCTCGACCCGCACCCCGGGGTGCTCGGCGAGCAGCCGGGCCATCGCCTCGGGTATCAGGGTGGCGTTGGCGCTGGGGAAGGCGCAGACCCGGACCCGCCCGGCGCGCAGCCGGGCGAGCGCGGCGAGCTGCTGCTGGGCGGCGGAGAGGCTGCCGAGGATCAGTTCGGCGTGCCGGGAGAGCGCCTCGCCGGCCTCGGTGAGCCGCAGGCCGCGTCCGGCGCGGGTGAACAGCGGGACGCCGACGGTGCGTTCGAGGGCCTTCATCTGCTGGGTGATGGCGGGCTGGGTGTAGCCGAGCTCCCGGGCGGCGGCCGAGTAGGAGCCGGCCCGGACGACCTCGTGGAACGTCCTGATGTGCCGCGAGTCGAACACCGGCTCCATGGCCCCTCCGCCCGGTCGTCTGCCTCCTGCCCCGGCAATCATAAGAGGAATTTGGAGGTACCGGCTCCGACCTCACCCGTACCTATGGTTCAGTCCCGAACCGGCCGCCCCACCGAACCGACCGCCCCCGATCCGGGCGCCCCACCGAACAGACCGGACCGCCGACCCGGCCGGACCGCCGACCCGGGCGTCCCCCGAACCGGCCCGACCGGCGCCGCGCTCACTGCTGGGCGGAGGGCGGCAGCCCCATCGCCACCCCCGCCTTGGCCACCGGCGCCCCGCCCCGCACGCTCGGGCTGCGCCGGCTGCGCCGCTCGACCCAGCGGGCGAGCCAGGAGAGCAGCAGACACATGCCGATGTAGATCGGCGCGATCACCATCACCACCGGGATGAACGGCAGGTCGTAGTCCAGGTTGGTGGCGATCAGCTTGCCCGCGTGCAGGAACTCCTCGAAGGTGATCAGGAATCCGAGCGAGGTGTCCTTGAGCGCGACCACCAGCTGGCTGATGATGGCCGGCAGCATCGCCCGGTTGGCCTGCGGCACCAGTACGTACGTCATCACCTGGGTCTTGCGCATGCCCAGCGCGTACGCCGCCTCCCGCTGCCCCTTGGGCACCGCGAGCACCCCGGCCCGGAACACCTCGGCCAGCACCGAGCCGTTGTAGAGCACCAGTCCGGCCACCAGCGCCCAGAGCGGCTGCACCTTGAGGGCGACGAAGACGAAGAAGATCATCACCAGCAGCGGCATGGCCCGGAAGAACTCCACCACCAGCGTGGCGAACCAGCGCACCACCCGGTGGTCGGACAGCCGCCCGGCCGCGAACAGCGCGCCGAAGGGCAGCGCGAACAGGGCCGTCCAGCCGAAGGCCTGGAGGGTGTTGCCCAGGCCGCGCAGCAACAGGTCCTGCACGCCCCGGTACTCGAAGGGCTCCCACTTGGCGTAGGTGAACTGGTGGGTGTGGAACAGCATGTAGACGACCCAGCCGATCAGCGCCGCGATCAGGAGCAGCGCGATCCCGCCGTACAGCCGGTGCCGGGCCAGCGCCTTCGGGCCGGGGATGTCGTACAGCGCCGAGGATTCGACCGTCATCGGGACACCGCCACTCGTCGTTCCAGCAGGTTGAAGACGGCGCTGATGGCCAGGGTGATGATCAGGTAGCCGACGGCGATCCAGACGAAGGTCCAGATGATGCTGTAGCCCAGCTCGTTGAGCGTCCGGTAGGTCCCCAGCAGTTCGGTGACGCTGAACGACCCGGCGATCGCGGTGTTCTTCGCCAGGGCGATCATCACACTGCCGATCGGCGCCACCACCGAGCGGTACGCCTGCGGCAGCACCACCAGGCCCATGGTCTGTCCGAAGCTCATCCCCAGGCTGCGGGCCGCCTCGCCCTGCCCGGGCGGCACGGTGTTGATGCCCGCGCGCATCGACTCGCAGACGAAGGCCGAGGTGTAGCAGCCGAGGGCCAGCACGGCGAAGGTGTAGAAGGGCAGCGTGATGTTGAACCGGGGCAGGCCCAGCACCACGATGAAGAACAGCAGGGTCAGCGGCGTGTTGCGCAGCAGCGTCACCCACACCGTCCCGAACAGCCGCAGCGGCCGCACCGGCGAGACCCGGAAGCCCGCGATCAGCACGCCCAGCACCAGCGACAGCACCGCGCTCACCGCGAACAGCGAGAGCGTGCCGAGGAAGCCGTCCCAGTAGGTCGACCAGTTGTCGGTCAGGGTTTTCACGGCGCGGCCCTCTCAGTACCGGTCGATCGGCGGCGGGGTGGGCGCGGGTTCCCCGGACAGGCCGAGGGTCGCGTCGAAGGCCTTCTTCCAGTCACCGTTCTGCTCGTGGTGCACCAGCGCGTCGTCCAGCGCCCCGCGCAGCACGGTGTCGTTCTTCGGCGTGCCGATCCCGTACGGCTCGGTCGAGAACAGCGGTCCCACCACCTTGAGTTCGTCCGGCACCTTGGCCGCGTAGCCCAGCAGGATGGCGTTGTCCGTGGTGACGGCGTCGACCTGGCCGGTGATCAGGTTGTCCACGCAGGCCGAGTAGGTGTCGTAGCCGATCAGGTGCGCCTTGGGGTACTGCGACTGGATCCGCTGGTACGGCGTCGAGCCGGCCGCGGAGCAGACCTTCTTGCCGTTCAGGTCCTGCGGGCCGTGGATGCTGTTGTCGTTCTTGCGCACCAGCAGCGACTGCCCGGCGATGAAGTACGGCCCGGCGAAGCCGACCAGCTTCTTGCGGTTGTCGTTGATCGTGTAGGTGCCGACGTAGTAGTCCACCTGGCCGTTCTGCAGCGCGGTCTCGCGGTTGGCCGAGGCGATGGTCTTGAACTGGATCCGGTCCGCCGGGAACCCGAGGGAGGCGCCGACCATCTTGGCGATCTCGATGTCGAAGCCGGAGTAGACCCCGGTCGCCGGGTTCTTCTGGCCCAGGTACGGCTGGTCCTCCTTGGCGCCGACCACCAGGTGGCCCCGACTGCGGGCGGCGTCCAGGGTCGGCGAGCCGGTGATCGCGGAGGCGTCCTGCATCTGGTAGCTGGGCAGCGCGCTGGGTTGCGGGCCCTTGGGCGGCGGGGTGCCGGCCTTGCCGCAGCCGGTCGCCAGGACGGCGAGCAGCAGTGCGGCGGCGGCCAGGCGGCCGCGAGCGCGTCCGACGGGCGTCGTCCTACGGTTCACGGCGCCGCCCTCAGTGCTTCAGGATCTTGGACAGGAAGTCCCGGGCGCGCTCGCTCTCGGGGGCGCTGAAGAAGTCCTCCGGGGCGCGGTCCTCGACGATCCGGCCGTCGGCCATGAACACCACCCGGTTCGCCGAGGCCCGGGCGAAGCCCATCTCGTGGGTGACCACCACCATCGTCATGCCCTCGCTGGCGAGCTGGCGCATGACGTCCAGCACCTCGTTGATCATCTCGGGGTCGAGTGCCGAGGTCGGCTCGTCGAACAGCAGTGCCTTGGGGTCCATCGCCAGCGCGCGGGCGATGGCGACCCGCTGCTGCTGGCCGCCGGAGAGCTGCGCGGGGTACTTGTCGGCGTGCGCCGACAGGCCGACCCGTTCCAGCAGCGCGCGGGACTTGGTCTCCGCCTCCGCCTTGGCCCGGCCGCGGACCTTGATCTGGGCGAGCGAGACGTTCTGCAGCACGGTCTTGTGCGCGAACAGGTTGAAGGACTGGAAGACCATACCGACCTCGGCCCGCAGCCGGGCCAGCCCCTTGCCCTCCTCGGGCAGCGGCTGACCGTCGATCAGGATGGTGCCGCGCTCGATCGGCTCCAGCCGGTTGATCGCCCGGCAGAGCGTGGACTTGCCGGAGCCGGACGGGCCGATCACCACCACGACCTCGCCGCGGCCGACCGTCAGCTCGATGTCCTGGAGCACGTGCAGCTCGCCGAAGTGCTTGTTGACCCCGCGCAGCTCGATCAGCGGAGTGAAGGCCGGGGAGCCGGCCGGCGCCGGTTCGGGGGCGGTGCTCACCGGCCGCGCCGTCCCTTGAGCAGCCAGCCCAGCACACCGCCGGCGACCAGCGTCGCCAGCAGGGCGATCCACAGCGGCGCGGTCACCGTGAACACCCAGAACTGGATCTTGACCTTGTCGAGGTTGGCGAACAGGAACCACACCGCGAGGATCACGATCACGCCGATCCCGATGTACCGCGTGGGGATCCCGCCGATCTCACTGCGCTGGGTCCGGGACGAGCCGTCTGAAGTCTTGGTCACCGGAGCAGTGTGCTGGCCGGGCCGCCGATTTGCCCGGTTACGCGCCCTTACGGGCAGGGGAGTAACCCGCACGGGGCAATCCGGCCCCGAACGGGTTTCGAACCGCCGACGCCCTGCCGGGCCCACTCCGGTCCGCCGCTCGGCGCCCCTTCCCCCGAGGCGCCGAGCAGCGGTGCGGCTCTAGCGTTCGTCCCGCCAGGAGCGCCAGAGCGCCGCGTACGGGCCGTCGGCCGCGACCAGCTCCGGATGGCTGCCGTACTCGCTGATCCGCCCGCCCTCGACCACCGCGATCACGTCCGCGTCGTGCGCGGTGTGCAGCCGGTGGGCGATCGCGATGACCGTCCGCCCCTCCAGCACCCGGGACAGGGAGCGTTCCAGATGCCGGGCGGCCCGCGGGTCCAGCAGCGAGGTGGCCTCGTCCAGCACCAGGGTGTGCGGATCGGCCAGCACCAGCCGGGCCAGCGCGAGTTGCTGGGCCTGCGGCGGGGTCAGCGAGGTGCCGCCGGAGCCGACCTCGGTGTCCAGCCCCTCCGGAAGGGCCTCCACCCAGCCCCCGGCGTCCACCGCGTCCAGCGCGGAGCGCAGTTCGGTGTCGTCCGCCCCGGGGGCGGCCAGCCGCAGGTTGTCCCGTAGGGTGCCGACGAACACGTGGTGCTCCTGGTTGACCAGGGCGACCTCCGTCCGCACCCGCTCGGCCGGCATCCGGGACAGCGCCGCCCCGCCGAGGGTGACGGAGCCGCGGCCCGGCGCGTAGATCCCGGCCAGCAGCCGCCCCAGCGTCGACTTGCCCGCCCCGGACGGGCCGACCAGCGCGACCCTGCTGCCCGGGGCGACGTCCAGGCTGATCCCGTGCAGCACGTCCGCGCCCTCGCGGTAGCCGAAGCGGACGTCCCGGGCCTCGACCCGCCGGCCGTCCGGGCGGGCCGACTCGTCCCCCTCGTGCTCCGGCACCTCGCGGACGCCGACCAGCCGGGCCAACGAGGCCTGCCCGATCTGCAGTTCGTCGTACCAGCGCAGGATCAGGTCCACCGGGCCGGTCAGCATCTGCGCGTACAGCACACCGGTGGTCAACTGGCCGACGGTGAGCCAGCCCTTGAGGGTGAACAGCCCGCCGACCACCAGGGTGGCCAGCACCGCCAGGGTGTAGAACGCGTCGATGGTCGGGAACCAGACCGAGCGCAGCCACAGGGTGTAGCGCTCCCAGGCCAGCCACTCGCGCAGCTTGCGGTCCGTCAGCCGGACCCGCTGCTCGCCCAGGCGCAGCGTCTCGACCGTCCGCCCGGCGTCCACCGTCTCGGCCAGCACGTTGCTCACCGCCGCATACCCGGCCGCCTCGTTGCGGTAGGACTGCGGCGCGCGCCGGAAGTACCAGCGGGAGCTGACCAGCAGCAGCGGCAGCCCGACCAGCGAGGTCAGCGCGAGCAGCGGCGAGGTGACCAGCAGGGCGACCAGCACCAGCAGCAACGACACCACCGCGACGGCGAGTTCGGGCACCGCCTCGCGCACCGACTTGTCCAGCCGGTCGATGTCGGTGGTTCCCCGGGAGACGAGGTCCCCGGTGCCGGCCCGTTCCAGCACCCCGGTCGGCAGCGCGACCGAGCGGACCAGGAAGTCCTCGCGCAGGTCGGCCAGCACCCGCTCGCCGAGCACGGCCCCGCGCATCCGTGACCACCCGGTGAACGCGGACTGCACGGCCAGCGCCAGCAGGTACCAGCCGACCGCCACCGCGATGGTGGACCCGGCGGTGCCGGTGGCCAGCGAGTCGACCAGGCCGCCGAGCACCCAGGGCCCGACCAGCCCGGCCAGGGTGGCCACCGAGTGCAGCGAGACCACCGCGGCGAACCCGCCCCGGTGCCGCCTCGCCAGCACCCCCAGGTACCCGCGCACGGCGGCCGGGGAGCCGACCGGCAGGGTGGCGGCCGGCCCCTGCTCCTGATGGACGGGGGGCTTCATGACGTACTCCTCGCGTACGGGGCCGGGCGGTCGACGGCGGTGCTCGGACGGGCGGTGCCCCGAAGGGCGGCGGTGCTCCGAAGGGCGGCGGTGCTGCGACAGGCGGTGCTCATACCGACACCGCCGCCTCGTCCCGGGTGACCACGGCCCGGTAGGCCGGTTCGGTGCGCATCAGGTCGCGGTGCCGTCCGGTCGCGACCGCCCGGCCCTCGCGCAGCAGCACCACCCGGTCCGCCTGGTCCAGCAGCAGCGGGCTGGTCGCGAAGACCACCGTGGTGCGCCCGGCCCGGGTGTCCCGCAGTCCGGCGGCGATCCGGGACTCCGTGTGGGCGTCCACCGCGCTGGTGGGCTCGTCCAGCACCAGGACCGGCGGGTCGGCCAGCAGGGCGCGGGCCAGGGCGAGCCGCTGGCGCTGTCCTCCGGAGAGCGAACGGCCGCGCTCGGTGAGCCGGGCGCGCATCGGGTCGCCCGCGCAGTCCGGCGAGCCGTCCACCAGGGCCGCCAGGACGTCCTCCGAGCGGGCCGCGGCGAGCGCCTCGGCCACCGGGACCCGGCCGGAGGAGGGGATGTCCAGCAGTTCGGCCAGCGTGCCGGAGAGCAGCACCGGCCCCTTGTCGTGGACCAGCACCGCCGCCCTGGCCTCGGCCAGCGGCACCGAGTCCAGCTCGGTGCCGCCGAGCCGGACGGAGGGCAGCGGCTGCTCGTCCTCGGCCAGCGGGACGTGCCCGCCGAGCCGGTCGGCGAGCGCCCCGGCGAAGTCCGGGTCCCCGCAGACCACCGCGGTCAGTTCGCCGGCCCGGGCGGTCAGCCCGGTGGTCGGGTCGTGCAGGTCGGAGCGGTCCGGCCGGGTCAGCCCGCCCTCCGCCGCGCCGCTGGTGCGGCGGAGCGAGAGCACCCGCACGGCCCGCCCGGCGGAGACCCGGGCGACGCTCCAGGCGTGCGCCGCCTCGCCCAGGATCCGCAGCGGCGCGGCCAGGAAGGCGGTGGCGCCGTAGACCGCGATCAGGGTGCCCACGCCGAGTTCGCCGGAGGCCGCCAGCCGGGCGCCGTACCACGTCACCCCGACCACGAACAGGCCCGGCAGCAGCACCTGTTGGGCCTGCATGAGCGACCACAGCCGGGCCGAGCGGACCGCCGCCGAGCGGACCTTCTGGGAGGCCGCCCGGTACCGCTCCAGGAACAGTTCCTCGCCGCCGATGCCGCGCAGCACCCGCAACCCGGCGACCGTGTCGGCGGCCAGCTCGGTGGCCTTCCCGCCGAGCTCGCGCTGCTTCGCGTAGCGCCGCTCGAACGGCCCGATCAGCGGCCAGACCGAGGCGGCCAGCACCGGGACGCCGAGCAGCACCCCGATCCCGAGCACCGGCTCGACCGTCAGCACCACCGCGCTGACCGCCAGCCAGACGATCACCGCGGCCCGGACCCGGGCGACGAGTTCGACGTACCAGCCGATCCGCTCGACGTCGCCGCTGCCGACCGCGACCACCTCGCCGGTGGCGATCCGCCGGGACAGCCCGGCCCCCAGGTGCGAGGCCTGCCGGGCCACCAACTGCCGTACGTGACAGGCACCGTGGATCCAGTTCCAGACCGCCTGCCGGTGCAGCAGCACGGTGCCGAGCGAGGCGGTGGCGGCCAGCAGCAGAGCGAGCGCTCCGGCCCGCCAGATCCCGCCGGCATCGCCGTCGACGGCGGCCTGCACACCGCGCCCGAGCGGTATCGGCAGCGCGGCCTGGGCGCCCATTTCGAGCAGCGCCCAACAGGTAGCCCGGATCTGCCCGGGCCGTTGGGCGCGTTGCAGCCAGCGCAGGAAGGCCGGCGCCGAGGAGAGGTCGGGGCTGCCGGGATCGGCCAGCGGCAGGGGGGTGAGCGGCATGACACTCCGATGCAGGGGAGGTGCGGGAACCACGGGAGGTGCTGGAGGTGCGTGGCAGGGCTGGAGGTACGAACAGGAGCAGGCGGTGCTGGGAGCTGCTGGAGGTACGGGAGCTGAGGACGCGGGAGCGCCGGCGCGGACCCTACGGCGAGGACCTCCCGCTCACGCGAAGGCATGGGCGGGGAACACGCGGCGCGGCGGCGCGGCGGCGTCGCGACGCCCGCTGGGGGCGCCGGACGCGTGGGGTCGGGTGCGAAGGACCCGGATGTCAGGAGGCCATGCTCGCGAGCCTGCCAAGCCCGCTGTGATCCGCGCAACAGGTTTTCCACGACCCCGCGCAGGCTCCCCCGCCCGCCCGGCCCGGGCCGCACGCCACGCCGCCGTAAAGCTTCGCCAAAGATTAGCCCGAACGGCGGGAACAATCGTGCCGGGGCACCAGTTGCCCCCTCTGGAACCAACGGACGACCAGGAAGGCACCCCTTCCCGTGAGCAACATCCCCAGCGTCACCCTGAACGACGGCGCTCAGATCCCGCAGCTCGGCTTCGGCGTGTGGCAGGTGCCCGACGCCGAGGCGACGCCCGCCGTGCGCGTCGCGCTCGAGGCGGGCTACCGCTCGATCGACACGGCGGCGATCTACGAGAACGAGACCGGCACCGGCGCGGCCATCAACGAGGCACTGGCGGGCGGCCTCGCCCGCGAGGACCTCTACGTCACCACCAAGCTGTGGAACTCGGGCACCCGCGACTGGTCCGGCGAGCAGGGCCGCGACGCGGTGCTGCGCGAGTTCGACGCCTCCCTGGAGAAGCTCGGACTCGACTACATCGACCTGTACCTGATCCACTGGCCGCGCCCGATGCACGGCACCTTCCTGAACGTCTGGAAGGCCCTGGAGCAGCTGAAGGAGGGCGGCCGGGTCAAGTCGGTCGGCGTCTCCAACTTCGGCCAGGAGCAGCTGACCCGACTGCTGGACGAGGCCTCGGTCGTCCCGGCACTGAACCAGGTCGAGCTGCACCCGTACTTCCCGCAGGAGGAGCTGCGCGCCTTCCACGCCGAGCACGGCATCGCCACCGAGGCGTGGAGCCCGCTGGGCCAGGGCGGGGAGCTGCTGGCCGAGCCGGCGCTGGCGAAGGTCGCCGAGAAGCACGGCCGCACGGTCGCCCAGGTGGTGCTCCGCTGGCACCTGCAGAGCGGCGTGATCGCGATCCCGAAGTCGGTCACCCCGTCCCGCATCCGGCAGAACCTGGACGTCGCCGGCTTCGAGCTGGACGCCGAGGACCTCGCGGCGGTCGCCGGGGTCGCGACCGGCAAGCGGATCGGCCCGGACCCGCAGGGGTTCGACTGGAACTGATGACCGCAGTGGGGGCGTCGGCCGATCAGGCCCGGCGCCCCCGACAACGACATTTCTGAGTGTCGGTCATATCGAAGTACCGCCCGTTCCGGTCAGGGACGAGCGGCACTTCGGTGTGCCCGGATTCACCGCCGCCCAGGGGCGGCCGATGCCAACGGCCGTGGGCCTCAGGCGCCTTGGTGAATCGTTTTGGCTGTTGTTACCAAAGCTTGGACTAGAGTCTGCCCGCCTTGGCGATCAACGTGAGCGCGGCCTCGTGCTCCTCCTCCGCCAGCGGCGCGAGCAGCAGGCGCTGGACTTCGGCCACTCCGGCGGCCGAGCGGTGCAGCAGGTCCTGACCCGCCGGCGAGAGCGACAGCAGGTTGCGCCGCCCGTCCGAGGGATCGCGCCGGCGCTGCACCAGACCGCGGCGCACCAGTCGGCTGACCATCTCGGCCATCGTGGCCTTGTCCAGCGAGGCCAGCTCGCCGACCGTGCGCTGGTCGGCGCCCGGTTCCAGCTCCAGCGCGTCCAGCACGGCGTACTGCGGGGCCGTGAGGTCCGCGCCGACGTGCTCCGACCAGAGCTTGGTGTGCACCTGCTGGCCGACCCTGATCAGGTAGCCGATCGCCCGCTGGGCGTCCAGTATCGGCCGCGTGTCGGTGACGACGGCGACCGCCGCGGGTTCCAGCCTGGCTATCTTGGCCATCACCCGGACGATCTCCACCTGCTCCTCCGCCGTGAGCGGCTCGAACAGCACCCGCTGGACGCGGACCACACCACCGGTGGCCTCGCGCACCGCCTGGGCGCCGCTCTGGGAGAGGGCGAGCAGCTTGCGCCGGCCGTCGGCCGGGTCGCGCCTTCGCAGCACCAGGCCGCGGCGGACCAGCCGCGCGACCATCTCCGCCATCGTGGCCTTGTCCAGCGAGGCACGCTCGCCGACCGTGCGCTGGTCCGCGCCCGGTTCGAGGGCGAGCACCAGCAGGACCGCGAACTGCGGAGCCGTGAGATCGGCTCCGACGTGCTCGGACCACAGCCGGGTGTGGACCTGCTGTGCAACGCGAATGAGGTGTCCGGGCGACTGCTGCAGTCGCGCGGACACGCGGGTTGTCGGGATCTCCCCCAGCACCATGTATCCGTCCCGATGTCACACCCGGTGTGTGTGGGACACCCGGGTGGGGCAGTAACGGCGAGTGGGCGTCCAGCTATGAGGGAGGGCGCTCCAGCCGTGCAGCCGGTGGCTGCTGGCGGACACTATACAAACGGCTGGCCCTTGCTGGCAGGCGGGGGCGGATAGTAGACGCAGGTTCGGCAACATTGGCATATTTACGCGCTTCCACAGCCTTGTAGTAACTCGTTCTCAGCAGAAAGCCGACCGGTCGGTCCTTACCGACCGTCACCTGCGTCTCTCCACCCTGGCCGCCTCCCCTACCCGCCGGTAGGGTATGGGCACCCTCCTCCGGGGGCGCTCCCCCGGAGGCACCCCGAGAGAGACGAGAGCGAGCATGACCGAGCAGAGCAGCGCCCCCCGGGTCGCCGTCGTCACCGGCGCCGCCCGCGGCCTGGGCGCCGCCACCGCCGTGCGGCTGGCCGCCGACGGCTACGCGGTGGCCGTCCTGGACCTGGACGAGGCCGCCGGCCGGGACACCGTCGACCGGATCACCGCCGCCGGCGGCCGGGCGCTCGCCGTCGGCGCGGACGTCTCGGACGCCGAGCAGGTCCAGGCCGCCGTCGACCGCGTGGCCGCCGAGCTCGGTGCCCCGGTCGTCCTGGTCAACAACGCGGGCGTGCTCCGCGACAACCTGCTCTTCAAGATGTCCGAGTCCGACTGGGACACGGTCATGAACGTGCACCTGCGCGGCGCCTTCCTGATGACCCGCGCGGTGCAGAAGCACATGGTGGACGCCGGTTTCGGCCGCATCGTCAACCTGTCCTCCTCGTCCGCCCAGGGCAACCGCGGCCAGGCCAACTACTCCGCCGCCAAGGCCGGCCTGCAGGGCTTCACCAAGACTTTGGCCATCGAGCTGGGCAAGTTCGGCATCACCGCCAACGCCGTGGCCCCCGGCTTCATCGCCACGGACATGACAGCCGCCACCGCCGCCCGGGTCGGCATGGACTTCGAGGACTTCAAGCGCGCTGCGGCCTCCCAGATCCCGGTCCAGCGGGTCGGCGAGCCCGAGGACGTCGCGAACACCATCGCGTTCCTCGCCGGCGAGGGCGCCGGCTTCGTCTCCGGACAGGTGATCTACGTCGCAGGCGGCCCCCTCGACTGAGCACTGAACCTACACAGGGTTACCACGGAGTGGGAAGCCGGGCGAACCGGCCTCCCGCTCCGTTTTCTTTACCGGGGCTTTTGCAGAATCATTCGAAGACCACACTGGCATTCGATCCTGGAATACTGGAAATCACTCCCCGGGTCACCCCGGAAGCACCCAATTGTCGATTTCCCGGGAAAATGACAATTCCCCCGGGAATACCCCCGGTCGGCTGGGTATGGTCGCCCCGTGCAATCCAGGAGTACCGCCGCCCGCATTCCGCGACAGCAGCCGGAACGCCGCGCCGGCGCCCCTCGGGAACATCCGGGCCCCGACCGAGTCCACGGCGCCTGCGCCCCCGCCCTCGGCCCCGGCCCCGGCGCCCCCGGTCGCGGCGAGCCCGGCTGGCCCCCGATGAGCCGCCGTCGGGCCGCGCTGTTCGCCGCCACCTTCGCCGTCTACCTGCTGGTGCTGGCCGGCGTGCTGCTCAACACCGACCTGGTCGACCTCGACTGGTCGGTCCGGCTGCTCCGCCCCTACGATCGGTGGCCCAGCCTGGAGCCGCTGCTGAACACCTGGGTGGTCGCCGGCCAGCGCGGGCCCAGCGCCATCGCCGCCTTCGCCTGGCTGCTCTGGCGCGCCCACCGGCTCGGCCGGCTGCGCCCGCTGCTGGTGATGGGCGTCGCCCTGCTGCTGCTCAACGTCACGGTCGGCGCCGTCAAGATCGTCACCGGCCGGCTCGGCCCGCACTACGCCCAGTACGTCGGCTCGCCCGAGCTGTTCTCCGGCGGCACCATCTTCCCCTCCGGCCACACCGCCAACGCCGTGGTCACCTGGGGCGTGCTCGCCTACCTCGCCGTCCGCTGGCGGCGCACCGGCGCGGTGATCGCCGCCGGCACCGCGTGCTCGATCGGCCTCACCACCGTCTACCTCGGCACCCACTGGGTCTCCGACGTGCTGGCCGGCTGGGCCGCCGGGCTGCTGGTCCTGCTCTCGCTGCCGCTGCTGGAACCCCTGGTCGCCGTCGCCGAGCAGCGGCTCCACCGCCGGTTCGCGCGCTGAACCCCGCGGCCCCCGGATCAGCGCACCGACCCCCGCGGCACCGCCGGGGATCAGCCCTCCCAGCTGCGTTCGACCACACCGTCGCGCACCGTGAGGTTCAGCCGCCCCCCGCGGTACTCCATGGTGATCAGCTGCCCGGGCTCCAGCACCCGGACCGAGGCCCAGCCGTGCCGCCGGGCCAGCTCCCGGGCGCGCTCGATCCGCAGCCCCGCGTACCCCTCGGCGTCCTCGCCCGTCGTGCCCGCGCCCACGGCGTCCGCCCCCGTCATCGTGCCTCCCCGGCTCTCCCCCTCGGACGTACGCTGGAATCGTAGCCGCCGCCCGCGCAGCCCGGAGGTGAACGGCGATGCGCACCACGACCCCGCGGCGGCGGTGGCGCAGCGGCACCGAGCCGGCCACCGCCCGCAGCGACCTCAAGCTCCGCTACCTGCTCTCGCTGACCTTCACCCCGCTGTTCGCGCTGGGCACCGCGGGCTTCGCCTACTGGGCGGCCACCTCCCCCGTCGACGGCGCGCCCGGCCGGGGCACCCTCACCGGCTTCGCGATCGCCCTCGGGCTGCTCACCCTGTTCGCCGTCGTCGACCTCGTGGTGGTGGTCCGGCGCCGCCGGACCGAGCTCTGACGCGGTGTCTCCCACGGGGTGGGAAGCCGGCCGGGCCGACCTCCCACCCCGCCGCCGTCACCGGTTGCCGACCGCCTGCTTCACCAGGGTCCGGCCGAAGTCCCACATCAGGCCGTTCCCCCGGTGGGCCTCGTCCATGATCTCGGTGAACGCGTCGACGAACCGGTCCACGTCCCGATCGGTGATGATCAGCGGCGGGATCAGCTTGATCACCTCCAGGTGGTCCCCGGACACCTGGGTCAGGATCCGGTGCCGCTGGAGCAGCGGCACGACCACCATCTGCGCGAACAGCCCCTTGCGGGCCGCCTGCAGCGCCGTCCAACCGGTGCGCAGCTTCAGCGACTTGGGCCGGCCGAACTCGATGCCGATCATCAGTCCGCGGCCGCGCACCTCGGCCAGCAGCTCGTAGCGGTCGATCAACCCGGTCAGCCGCGCCCGGAACCGGTCGCCGACCTGCCGGGCGTTCTCCACCACCTTCTCGTCGCGCATCACCTCCAGGGTCGCCAGCCCGGCCGCCATCGCCTGGGCGTTCGAGCCGAAGCTGGCCGAGTGCACCAGCACCCGGTCCATCGAGGAGTACACCTTCTCGAAGATCCAGCTCTTGCCGAGCGTCGCCCCGACCGGCACGTACCCGCCGGAGAGCGCCTTGGCGGCGCACACCAGGTCGGGCAGCACGCCCTCCTCGTGCTGGTAGGCGAAGAACTCGCCGGTGCGGCCGACCCCGGTCTGCACCTCGTCGCAGATCAGCAGCGCCTTGTGCTCGTGCAGCAGCGCCTGGGCGGCCCGCAGCCAGCCGGGCGGCGGCGCCTGGACGCCCTTGCCCTGGATCGGCTCGACGATCAGCGCCGCGACGTCGCCCCGCTTCAACTCCTTGGCCAGCGCCCCGATGTCGCCGAGCGGGATCGCGGTGTCCGGCAGCAGCGGGTCGAAGCCCTTGCGGAAGCCGCTCTCCCCGTTGACCGAGAGCGAGCCGGTGGTCAGCCCGTGGAAGGCGTGGTCGGCGTAGAGGATCCGCCGACGGCCGGTGGCGTAGCGGGCGAACTTCAGCGCGGTCTCCACCGCCTCGGTGCCGCTGTTGCCGAAGAACACCCGATCCAGGCCGGGCGCGTGCGCCAGCAGCCGTTCGGCCAGCAGCCCGGGCAGCGGCGAGCAGTCGAAGCGGACCAGGTCCGGCAGGTCCAGGTCCATCACCTGCTGGATCGACGACCGCACCACCGGGTGGTGCCGGCCGAGCGCGAAGATGCCGAAGCCGGCCAGCATGTCGAGGTACTCGTTGCCCTCGGCGTCGTAGAAGTACTGGCCCCGGGCGCGCTCGTAGTGCTTGTCGAAGCCGATGGTGCGGAGCATCCTCGGCAACTGCGGGTTGAGGTGGCGGCTGTGCAACTCGTAGCGCTCACCGCCCCGTTCGGCGAGCAGGGCGGCGAGGTCGAAGGCGGGGCGGTCAACAGCGGGGTCAGCCGGCATGGCGCGGGTTCGCTCCTCGGGTCGGTAGCAGGTTCTTGGCGAAGACGGCGGTCTGGGCCGCGACCCCGGTGCCGCTCAGGCCGGCCTCCTCCAGGATCTCGCCGCGGGCGGCGTGCCCGAGGAACTCCTGCGGCAGCCCGAGCACCCGCACCGGCACGTCCACGTCGGCGTCGCGCAGCGCCTGGGCGACGGCCGAACCGACGCCCCCGGTACGGCCGTTGTCCTCGACGGTGACCACCAGCCGGTGGGCGGCGGCGAGTTCGACCAGCGCCGGGTCGACCGGCTTGACCCAACGCGGGTCGACCACGGTCGCGGTGAAGCCCTCGGCGAGCAGCAGCCGGGCGGCGTCCAGGCAGGCCGAGGCGGTCGCGCCGACGGCCACCAGCAGGATCTCCGGTGCCCGTCCGCTGCGCAGCAACACGTCCGTCCCGCCGATCCGCTCGACCGCCTCGACGACCGGCCCGACGTTCCCCTTGGGGAAGCGGATCACGGTCGGCGCGTCCCGGACCTCGACGGCCTCGCGCAGTTGGGCCCGCAACTGCTCGGCGTCGCGCGGCGCGGCCAGCCGCAGTCCGGGAACGACCTGGAGGATGGAGAGGTCCCACATCCCGTTGTGGGAGGCCCCGTCCGCGCCGGTCACCCCGGAGCGGTCGAGCACGAAGGTGACGCCCAGCCGGTGCAGGGCGACGTCCATCAGGACCTGGTCGAAGGCCCGGTTCAGGAAGGTCGCGTACACCGCCACCACCGGGTGCAGTCCGCCGGTGGCCAGCCCCGCCGCGCTGGTGACGGCGTGCTGCTCGGCGATCCCGACGTCGAAGATGCGGTCCGGGAACTCCTTGGCGAACGGCGCCAGCCCGACCGGCTGGAGCATCGCGGCGGTGATCGCCACCAGGTCGGGCCGCTCGGCGCCCAGCCCGACCATCTCCTCGCCGAACACCGAGGTCCAGGAGACCCCGGCGCTGGGCGAGATCGGCAGGCAGGTGTACGGGTCGATCGGGTTGACGGCGTGGAAGCGGTCCGCCTCGTCCTGTTCGGCGGGCCGGTAGCCGCGCCCCTTGACGGTGAGGCAGTGCACGATGACCGGGCCGCCGAAGTTCCGCGCCTGGCGCAGCGCCTGCTCGACCGCGCCCAGGTCGTGGCCGTCGATCGGGCCGAGGTACTTGAGCCCGAGGTCCTCGAACATGCCCTGCGGGGCGAAGGCGTCCTTGAAGCCCTTCTTGGCCCCGTGCAGCGCGTCGAAGATCGGCTGCCCGACCAGCGGGGTGCGCTGCAGTGCCTCCTTGCCGATCGCCAGGAAGCGCTCGTAGCCCTGGGTGGTGCGCAGGGTGGCCAGGTGGTTGGCCAGGCCGCCGATGGTCCGGGCGTAGGAGCGCTCGTTGTCGTTGACGACGATGACCAGCGGCCGCTCGCGGGCCTCCGCGATGTTGTTGAGCGCCTCCCAGGCGAGCCCGCCGGTGAGCGCACCGTCGCCGATCACCGCGACGGTGTGCCGGTCGTGCTGGCCGAGCAGCTGGGCGGCCTTGGCGAGGCCGTCGGCGTAGGAGAGCGCGGTGGAGGCGTGCGAGTTCTCGACCAGGTCGTGCTCGGACTCGGCCCGCGAGGGGTAGCCGGACAGCCCGCCCTTCATCCGCAGCCGGGAGAAGTCCTGGCGCCCGGTGAGCAGCTTGTGGACGTAGCTCTGGTGCCCGGTGTCGAAGACGATCCGGTCGTACGGCGAGTCGAAGACCCGGTGCAGCGCGATGGTGAGCTCCACCACGCCGAGGTTGGGCCCGAGGTGGCCGCCGGTGCGGGTGACGGCGTCGATCAGGAAGTCGCGGATCTCGTCGGCGAGCAGCGGCAGTTCGGCGGCGGGGAGCTTGCGCAGCTCGGCCGGGGACGTGACGCGGGAGAGCAGTGACACGGGTACACCTCACGACTCGGAGCGGTGGTGCCTCCGCCCACCGGGGGGCGGGGCCGGCCCGGGCGCGAGGGCCCGGGCCGGACGGGAGCTCAGGACGCGGTCGGCTGCGGGACCGGGCGGCGTCGGCCCGGTCTCAGCGCCCGCGGTTGGAGCTGACGGTCTCGGTGATGGCGCGCAGCGACTGCTGGAGCGAGCCCATGGTCGCGAGGACGGCGGTCGGCTCGTAGCCGCAGTGGGCCATGCAGTTCTCGCAGCGCGGGTCCTTGCCGCGCCCGTACTTGCTCCAGTCGGTCTTCTCGACCAGCTCGCGGTAGGTCGGCACGTAGCCGTCGGCCATCAGGTAGCAGGGCCGCTGCCAGCCGAACAGGGAGTAGTTGGGGATGCCCCAGGGGGTGCACTCGAAGTCGGCCTTGCCCTCCAGGAAGTCCAGGAAGAGCGGGCTGTGGTTGAGGCGCCAGCGCTTGCGGTTGCCGCCGGCGAAGGCCTTGCGGAAGAGCTCCCGGGTCTGCTCGACGCCGAGGAAGTGCTCCTGGTCGGGGGCCTTCTCGTAGGCGTAGGCCGGGGAGATCATCATCTCGTCGACCTTGAGCTCGTCGTTGAGGTAGTCCAGGACGTCGATGACGGTCTGCGCGGTGTCGGTGTTGAAGAAGGTGCTGTTGGTGGTGACCCGGAAGCCCCGCCGCTTGGCCTCCTTGATCGCCGCCACCGCCTCGTCGAAGGTGCCCTCCTTGGCCACCGACTCGTCGTGCCGCTCGCGCAGCCCGTCGATGTGCACGGCGAAGGTGAAGTACGGCGAGGGCTTGAACTTGTCCATCTTCTTGCGCATCAGCAGCGCGTTGGTGCAGAGGAAGACGTACTTGCGGCGCTCCACCAGCTGTCGGACGATCTCGTCGATCTGCGGGTGCATCAGCGGCTCGCCGCCGGCGATCGAGACCATCGGGGCGCCCGACTCCAGGACCGCGCCGACCGCCTGGGCGACCGGCATCCGCTGCTTGAGGACGCCCGCCGGGTGCTGGATCTTGCCGCAGCCCTCGCAGGCGAGGTTGCAGGCGAACAGCGGTTCCAGTTCGACGATCAGCGGGAACTTGTCCCGCCGCTTGAACAGCTTCTGCTGCATCAGGTAGGTGCCGACCCGCACGGTCTGGCGCAACGGCATGGCCATGGCTAGCTCGCCTCCTGGGGGAGCATCGAGGATGTGGGGTGGTTCAGGACTGCGGAGCCGGTGTCGTGCTCCTGCCGGTACCAGTCGACCAGGGCGGGTACCGTCGCCCGGAGGGTCCGCCAGGCGCGCACCCCGGCCGGCAGCGTGCCCGGCCGCAGCAGTTCGTGCTCGGGGGTGTCGACCACCACCCGCAGCACCGCGACCGGCAGTGCCGGACGCACCTCCCGCAGCGCGGCCAGCACCGCGGCGGCCTCCATGTCGACGGCGAGCGCGCCCTGGAGGTGGAGGGCGCGCCGCTCGATGCCGCGCACCACGTGGTCGGCGGTGTGGTGCACCCCGGTGTGCGCGGTCAGGCCCTGCTCCTTGAGCGCCCGGGCCAGCTCCGGTCCGGAGCCGACGGAGTAGAGGTGGCCCTCGGCGTCGCGCACGCCGTCCGCGGCCACCACGTCGCCCGGCGCCACCCCCGGCCCGACGGCGGCGCCGAAACCGGCCACCACCACCGCGCCGTAGCCGCCCGGGGCGGAGCCGAGCAGCCGCCGGACGGCCGTCCCGGCCCGCCGCCGGCCGACCCCGGTGCGCACCAGGACCGGCGGGCCGCCGGCCGAGCCGCGCCAGTCACCGCCGCGCAGGGCCCACACCTCGGGGCCCAGGGCGCACAGCACCAGCAGGGGGGCGGTGGTCACCGCGCCGCCCCGATCGTCGGGGTGCCGCCCGGCGGCACCATGCCCGGGGCGCCGTTGAGGTAGCGGCCGAGGGCGGTGACCGGGAAGACCAGCCGGTACAGGTGGTAGTTGATGGAGAAGTCCCAGGGGAAGCCGGTGCCGGTGAACTGCGGTTCGTCCCAGGTGCCCTCGGGCAGTTGGGTGCGCACCAGCCACTCCACCCCGCGCTCCACCGCCGGGTTGGCCCGGTCGTCCGGGCCCTCGCCGGCCGCGAGCAGCGCCATCAGCGCCCAGGCGGTCTGCGAGGCGGTGGAGTCGCCGCGCCCGGCCCAGCGCGCCGGGTCGTCGTAGGAGCGCATGTCCTCGCCCCAGCCGCCATCGGCGTTCTGCCGGTCCTCCAGCCAGCGCACCGCCCGGCGGATCGCCGGGTGCTCGTCCGGGACGCCGGCCGCGACCAGCGCGGGCAGCACCGAACCGGTGCCGTAGATGTAGTTGGTGCCCCAGCGGCCGAACCAGGAGCCGTCCGCCTCCTGGTTGCGCAGCAGCCACTCGATGCCGCGCCGGGTGCGCGGGTCCCGGGCCCGGCCGGTCTCGGCCAGCATCTCCACCACGTGGGCGGTGACGTCGGCGGACGGCGGGTCGACCACCTCGCCGAAGTCGCAGAACGGGAGCTTGTTAGGCAGCAGGCTGGTGTTGTCGACGTCGAAGGCGCCCCAGGCGCCGTTCTTGGACTGCATGCCGAGGTTCCACAGCACGCCCCGGTCCACCGCCGCGTCGACCCTGCCCTGGTCGGGGTGGGCGACCCGGCGCAGCGCGAGCACCACCTCGGCGGTGTCGTCGATGTCGGGGTAGGTGTCGTTCTCGAACTCGAACGCCCAGCCGCCGGCCGGGAGCCCGGGCCGCTGGACGGCCCAGTCGCCGCGCTTGCGGATCTCCTCGCCGAGCATCCAGTCGACGGCGGAGACCAGCGCCGGGTGGTCGGCCGGCACCCCGGCGTCGACCAGCGCGATGGTGGCCAGGCAGGTGTCCCAGACCGGGGACTGGCAGGCCTCCATCCAGCGCATGCCGTCCTCGGTGTGCACGGTGAAGCGGTCGAAGGAGGAGAGCCCGGCCTTCATCACCGGGTGCTCCAGCTCGTAGCCCTCCAGGTGCAGGGCGATCAGCGAGTAGACGGCCGGCGGTTGGATCCCGCCCCAGCAGCCGTCCGCCTCCTGCCGTTCGACGATCCAGCGGCAGGCCTGGGCGACGGCGAGCCGGCGCAGCGGCCGGAAGGCCCGGCGGTGGTAGGCGTGCAGCACCTTGTCCAGGCGCTCGAACAGGCCGTCCCAGCTGGTGGCGGGGGCGAGCGGCCGGTCGGTGAAGGGGTGGTCCGGGTCGGTGTGCAGCTCGGTGAGCGCGAAGGGGGCCGGACGGACCGGGCGGTGGGCCGAGACGATGGTCAGCGGGACGATGGTCTGGCGGGCCCAGCAGCCGAAGGCGTAGATGTTCAGCGGCAGCCACTTGGGCAGGAAGATGATCTCGGGTGGCATCTCGGGCAACCGCTCCCAGGGCCACCAGCCGAAGAGCGCGAGCCAGATCCGGGTGAACACCCGGGCGGCCGCGATGCCCCCGGCCGAACGGACGTAGCGGGCGGCGGCCAGCATGTGCGGGGCGTCCGGGTCGTCGCCGGCCAGTTTGAGGGCGACGTAGGCCTCGACGGTGGTGGACAGCTCGGCCGGCCCGCCGTGGAAGGTGGACCAGGTGCCGTCCTCCCGCTGCTGGGAGCGGATCCACTCGGCGGTGGCCCCGGTCAGCTCCTCCGTCCTGATGCCCAGGAACTGGCGGAGCAGTAAGTCCTCGGCGTCCATGGTGACGTTGGTCTCCAGGTCGCCCTTCCACCAGCCCTCGGAGGACTGCAGCGAGAGCAGGTGGGTGGTGGCGCGCGCGAGGCGGTCGGTGGCCTCCACCAGCACCCAGCGCAGGTCCTCCACCCGGATGTTGTGGTAGCCCCGCACGGCGGTGCGGAC
>NZ_JBFBGS010000061.1:0-54703 GCF_040684795.1 Kitasatospora sp. NPDC089797
CGCGCTGCTCGGTGCCGAGGAGTTCGGCTTCGCCACCGCCCCGCTGGTCGTCTCCGGCTGCATCATGATGCGGGTCTGCCACCTGGACACCTGCCGCCCGGCGCAGGACCGAGCGGAGTGCCCGGAGAACGGAGGCCCTCCATGAGCACGACCGACGCCCGCACCCCCGGAACCGATCCCGAGCGGGCCAGGCCCGCCGCCGTGGTCGACGACGACGGCGGGATCACCCTCTGGACCCCGACCGCCCGCCACCTGCTCGGCTACGGTCCCGACGAGGTCACCGGCCACCCGGCCGCCCGGCTGCTGGCCGCCCCGCTGCCCGTCCCGGTCCTGCGCGCCGTCGCGGCCCACCGGGCCTGGTCCGGCCTGCTCTGGGCCCGGCACCGCGACGGCCACCCGGTCGAGCTGGGCGTCGAGGCGCACCCGTGCCCCCAGGTCGACGGCAGCCGGCGGTGGGTCCTGCTCGTCGAGCCGGACCGCCGGACCGAGGAACGCCTCGTCGGCCGCGCCTTCACCCAGTCGCCGATCGCCCTGGCCGCCTACGACAACGCGGGCAGGCTCCTGCACGCCAACGACGCACTGGTCCGGCTGGCCGGGAAGAGCCTGGCGCGGATGCGCGGACTCGCCCTGGAGGAGATCCACCCCTACCCGCCGTACCTCGAACTGGGCGCGCTGCAGCAGCAGGTCCTGGCGACCGCCACGGCGGTGCGCACCCGGCTGGACGGCGCCCCGCCCGGCGGCGGCCCGGCCTGCACCTGGGACGTCTGCGTCACCCCGCTGCGCACCGGGGACGGCCGGGTCAACGGCCTGGGCGTCGCCATCATCGACGTCACCCAGGAGGCCCGGGCGCGCCGTCGGCTGCTGCTCGCCAACGCCGCCTGCGACCGGATCGGCGGCACCCTGGACGCCACCCGCACGGCCCGGGAACTCGTCGAGACCCTCACCGACGGGACCGACGGGTTCGCCGACTTCGCCGCGGTCGACCTCTACGACGCGCCGCGCCCCGGCGAGGGCCGGTCCGCCGACCGCGCCGGGACCGCCACGCTGCGCCGGGCCCACGCCTCCCTGCTCGGCGGCTCCCCCGGGACGGCCCCGCGGCCGGGCGAGCCGGTCGCGTACCCGCCGGGCTCCCCCTTCGCCCGCGCGCTCGAGGACGGCGGCCTGCACCGGTGCCGGCCCGACCCCGCCGAGGACCTCCCGCCCGCCCTGGGCGCGGCCGCCGGCCACTCCCTCGTCCTGGTGCCGATCACCGCCCGCGGCGAACGGCTGGGCCTGGCCACCCTCGCCCGCGGCCCGCAGGCCGAGCCCTTCGACCGCGACGACCTGCTGCTCGCCCAGGAGATCGTCCAACGCGCCGCGATCAGCATCGACAACGCCCGCCGGTACGCCCACGAGCGGGACATCGCGCTGGCCCTGCAACGGGCCCTGCTGCCCTGTCACGTCCCCGACCAGCGCGCGCTGGAGCTCGCCCTGCGCTACCGCCCCGGGCACGAAGGACGCGACATCGGCGGCGTCTGGTGCGACGTCATCCCGCTGTCGGGCGCCCGGGTGGCCCTCGTCGCCGGGGACGTCTCCACCCGAGGCGTCGACGCCTCGGCGGCGATGGGACGCCTGCGCACCGCCGTCCGCGCCCTGGCCGACCTCGACCTCGCCCCCGACGAACTCCTCGCCCACCTCGACGACCTGGTCACCCAACTCGCCCACGAGGAAAGGTCGGACGCCCACCGGCTCGGCGGCCACCCCGCCTCTGGCACCGGCGCGACCTGCCTCTACGCCGTCTACGACCCGGTCTCCCGCCGGCTCTGCGCCGCCAGCGCCGGGCACCCGGCCCCCGTGCTCCACCGCCCCGGCCGGGCGCCGGAACCCCTCCCGGTGGCCGCCGGGCCTCCCCTCGGGACCGGCGGGATCACCTTCGAGAGCATCGACGTGGACCTTCCGGACGCCACCGTCCTCGCCGTGTACAGCGGCCGGATCCACGGCGCGGGCGAGGCCGGACCGGAGACCGTCCGCCGGGCCCTGGCCGCGGTCGGCGCGGCCGACGACCTCGGCCCCGGCTGTGACCGGGTGCTCCGGGCCCTGCCGGCGGGCAGCGACGAGGACGACGTCGCACTGCTCGCCGCCCGCACCCACGGGCTCCCCGCGTCGCGGGTGGCCGGTTGGGACGTCCCGCCGGATCCCGAGGCCGTCGGCCGGATCCGCCACGAGCTGGGCGGCCTGCTCGCCCGGTGGGGGCTGGCGGACGCGGTGTTCACCACCGAGCTGGTCGTCACCGAGCTGCTCACCAACGCGATCCGCTACGGACGGGCGCCCGTCCGGCTGCGGCTGATCCGCGACCGCCGGCTGATCTGCGAGATCTCCGACGGCGGGGCGACGGCGCCGCGGCTGCGCCGGGCCGGGGCGGACGACGAGGGCGGGCGCGGCCTGTACCTGGTCGCCCAGCTCACCCGGCGCTGGGGCACCCGGTTCACACCGGACGGCAAGACCATCTGGACCGAGCAGGACCTGCCCGAGCAGGATCCGGCCCAGCAGGATCCGGCCCAGCAGGATCCGGCCCAGCAGGATCCGGCCGAGCAGGACCTGCCCCGATCGGCGTGAACCGGTGGGTCACCCGGTGGGGGTCGGCCGGCCGGTGGCCCCGTCCTCCTTCCGGTCCTGGGCCGGGGGCAGGTCGTCGCCGGGCCGGGGCGCTTCGGGGGCGGGGGCCTGCGGGGCCCCCTTGGTGCGGTCGGTCTGGTGCAGGTTCGGTCCGACCCTCACCCGCGCGTTGCCCGCCTTGCAGGAGGCCTGTTCGTCGGCGGTCATCGGCCGGGACCTGACCACCACGGCGTTGTTGACCCCGTCCGTCCCGTTGGGCGCCGGGCTGGTGACGGTGTCGCCCCAGTACCAGTAGTAGTGCCCCCAGTGCGGGTTGTCGTAGTGGGTCTGCCACATCCCCGAGACCTGGTGCATCACCTGGGCGCGGGAGATCCAGCCGACCTCTCCCGGCTGGACGGTGGTCCCGAGCGATCCGCCCTCGGTGTGCGAAGTCGACCAGGTGTGGCCGTACTTGGCCGTGACGCTCGCGTCCACGATCCCGGCGATCTTGCCGCCGACCGTCACGGAGACGTCCAGCGAGTCGGTGGAGCCGACGGTGTCCGACCAGCTCATCCCCTGTGTCACCGGGGAACTGCTGCAGTTGTAGAGCGTGTCGGAGACCTGCCGGTAGTCGCCCAGGTAGGACTTCTGCACCACCGGGTCGTTGAAGGTGCACTTGCCGGTCCCGCTCGCGCAGTCCGCCATCAGCTGCTGCCGGGTGGGCTTCCCGGCCTCGCCCGCGGCCGACGCGCTGCCGGGGAACCCGGCCACCACGGCCGCCACCAGGCCCGCCGTCCCGAGCACGGCCGCCGTGCCTCGGGTTCCGATCACTCGCTTCACCATGGGACATCCCTCTCGTCCGCGCCGACCACGACGCCTTCCGGGTAACAGGACGCTCCGTCCCGGAGCGGGGACGAGCCGCCGACGGGCCCGCCGGCTCCGGCGTCCTCACTCCGAGGCGACGGAGGCCGTCGGCGGCTCACGAAGGAAGCCAACAGGGCCTTCGGGCCGCGATCCAGACCGGACGGCGGAAACCGAAGAAGCGATAGACGTCTTCTACCGGTGCCTCCGTACCGGCCCGTGGCAGGCCACCGGCGACCGCCTCGTGCTCACCCCTGCACCCCGTCACCGCCTCCGCCGTCCCGCCCGTGGATCCCACGGACCGACCGGTGCAGCAGGGCGGCGCTCTCGGTGACCGCCGCCGACGCCCCCGGCGCCGCGAGCAGGACGACCTCCCGGCGGCTGACCGGCTCGGGGACGGCAGCGTGCCGGCGCAGCGCCGGGGGGACGGCGCCCGCCGGCACGGCTGCGAGCCCCGCTCCCCGCGCCGCCAGCGAGACGGCGGCCTGGACGCCGGGCACCCGGATCACCGAGCCGGGCGGCAGCGCCGTGTTCCCGGCGTCGGGGAAGGGCGGCCAGTCCTCGTCGTAGCGGATCCAGCGCCGGCCGTTCAGATCCTCCGGCGTCACCCGCCGGCCGCGCAGCGGGTCGTCCGGCGCGCAGACCACGAGGAGCTCCTCCGAGTACAGCGGCCACAGCGTTCCGGCCCAGTGCCTCGGCCGGCTGCCGACACCGAAGTCGGCCTGCCCGGAGAGGACTTGGTGGTGCGGTCGGCGCCCGTTCGACGGTGTCTCGACGAGCAGGTCGGTCCCGGTGTCCGCCCGTGCCCAGACGGCGAGCGCGGGCAGCAGCCCGGGTAGGTACGAGGGTGGGACGGCCACCCGCAGGATGCGCCCGCACCCGGCCTCGGCGGAGCGGGCCTCGGCGCGGGCCCGCTCCGCGCTGTGGAGCGCGCGCCGCGCGTGCGGCAGGAACGCCTCGCCGGCCGGGGTCGGGCGGGCGCCGTCGGCGCCGCGCACCAGCAGCCTCGCGCCCACCGCGCGTTCGAGCGCCCGGAGCTGCTGGGAGAGCGTCGGCTCGGTCACGTGCAGCCGCTGGGCGGCGCGGGTGAGGCGGCCCTCCTCGACGGTGGCCACGAGGTACTCGAGTTGCCGCAGGGACAGCTTCGAGCCGCTGGGTGTGCTCATCGCGCGCCGCCTCTCCTCGGGTCGTCCGGTCCGGGCCGTCGGCCCCAGGCTAGGGACGGCCGGGGGGCCGGTCGGTCCGACGATCGGTGGACCGGGCGGCTGACCGCCGGGGCCCGAGGACGTCCCGGGCACCGCCGCGGTCCGGGACGGGCAGCGGCGCCGGGGGCTCCTTATGGTGGTGGCGAGAGCCTGCGGCGCACGGGTGCGCCGTACGGCGCGAGGCGAGGCGGTGCGCGATGCCGATGACGGACGAGCGGGTCACCGTGGTGGTCGCGGACGACCATCCGGTGTACCGGGAGGGCATCACCCGCGGTCTCCAGGCCAGCGGGCAGATCACGGTGGTGGCCGAGGCGGAGGACGGCCGGGCGGCCCTGGCGGCGGTGCGCGAGCTGGCGCCCCAGGTGGCGCTGGTGGACTACCGACTGCCGGGCCTGGACGGCATCGCGGTGGCGCACGCGGTGGCCCGCGACCACCTGCCCACCCGGGTCCTGCTGCTGTCGGCGACCACGGACAGCGCCGTGGTCTTCCGGGCCCTGGAGGAGGGCGCGAGCGGCTACCTGGCCAAGGACTCGCGGCGCTCCGAGATCGTGGACGCCGTGCTGAAGGTCGCGCACGGCAAGCAGGTCGTCGCCCCGGAGCTGGCCGGCGGCCTGGTCGAGGAGATCAGGATGCGTGCCGACCGCGACACCACCGTGCTCACCGAGCGCGAACGGCAGGTGCTGACCGGATTCGCCGCCGGCCAGAGCATCCCCCAGGTCGCGGCCGAGCTGTACCTGGGAGCCAGCACCGTGAAGACCCACGCCCAGCGGCTGTACGAGAAGCTCGGCGTCTCCGACCGGGCGGCCGCCGTCGCCGAGGCCATGCGGCGCGGCCTGCTCGAATGACGCCCGCGCCCGGGAGCCGTCCGGCACGGCGCCCGCACGCCGCCCGGCCGATCTGCGTCCGCCGTCGCCGCGTGCCACGCTGGAGCCACGAACCGGCCACCCGCCCGCCCCGCCCTCCGGGCCGCCCGCGCCGGGCCGCGGGCGGCCGCACCCCCCGGGGCGGGCCGGGCGACCACGTGGAGGGCAGCCATGGGCCGGACACCCCGGCGGACCACGCCACCGCTCGTCCCGCGCCGACCGACGACACCCCCCGTGGCGGGCCCGACCACCGGGGCGGACCTCGCCGGGCTGGCCTTCGAGCACACCTCCATCGGCCTCGCGGTCCTGGACCGCGACGGCCGGGAGCTGGCCGCCAACACCGCCTGGTCGGCCCTGCTGGGTGATCCGCCGGAGGGCGGGACACCCGTGAAGTGGACCGCCCGGCTGTCCGGCCGGGCCCGGGTCTCGGCCCGGGCCACCGCGCGGGCGGCCCGTACCCCCGAACGCCCCGCCGCCACGGTGCTGCGGCTGCCGCCCCGCCACGGCACGGCCGGGCGGGGCCGGTCCGTCCTGCTGTCCGTGCGCCGGATCGAGCCCGCCCCACCGGGCGGCGGGAGCGGACCGGAGGGCCCGCCGGCCCACTGGCTGGCCCAGGTCCGGGAGCTGACCGAAGCCGACGAGGCCCTCGACCCGACGCTGCGCCTGGCGCTGCTGACCGCCGGGGTGGCGGTGTGGGCGTACGACCTGGAGACCGGCGAGGAACGGTGGTTCGCCGGTTCGCAGTCCCTGTTCGGCCTGCCGATGGACCCGGCCACCGGACGGACCGGACAGCAGGTGCTGGCGGCGATGGAACCCGAGGACCGGGAGCGGATGCTGGGGGTCTCCTCCCGGATCGCGCAGGGCTCGGACCGGCTGGAGACCCGGTACGCGATGCGCGACGGCCGGGGGCGGTTGCGCTGGATGCACGTCGAGGGCCGGGTGCACGAGCTGGGCGACCCGCCCCACCGCTGGCTCGTCGGGGTGACCCGCGAGGTCACCGAGGAGGTGCGCCGCAGCGGTCGGCTGCGGCAGCGGCTGCTCTCGGAGTCGGAGCGGTCCGCCATGATCGAGGAGGTGGCCACCGCACTGCTCGGGGCCTCCACGGTGGCGGACGTGGCGTCCGCCGTGACCGGCCCCTTCCACCAGGCGGTCGACGCGGCCGGGGCGGTGGTGCTGGTCCCCGAGGAGGGGCGGCTCGTCGCGCTGGCCGCCTCCGGGACCGGGGTGGGGTCCGCGCAGGTCCTGACCGGGATGCGGGTCGACGACCCGTCGCTTCCGGTGACCCGGGTGCTGGAGGAGCGCCGGGCCCGTTTCGCCTCCTCGCGCGACCAGCTGCGCGCGCTGTGCCGGGGTGAACCGCACGAGCGGGTCGGCTCCGCGCCGGGCGAGTCGTGGGCGCTGCTGCCCCTGCGGTGCGGCGGTGACGCGACCGGGGCGCTGGTGCTGGCGTACGCGACCCGGCACGACTTCTCCGCGGAGGAGCGGGCGACCCTGCTGGCCCTGGCGGGCCTGACCAGTCAGGCGCTGGAGCGGTCGGCGCTGGTCCAGGACCGGCTGGCGCTGGGGCAGGCGGTCCAGCAGGCGCTGCTGCCGCCGGACCTGCCGGACCTGACGGACGTGCCGGGGCTGGCCGGGTTGCGGATCGCCTGCCGCTATCAGCCGGCCCGGGACGGGGCGGGGGTGGGCGGTGACTGGTACGACGTGTTCCTGCTGCCCGGCGGCGGTCTGGGCGTGAGCATCGGTGACGTCGAGGGGCACGGGGTGGAGTCGGCGGCGGTGATGGGGCAGGTGCGGACGGCGCTGCGCGCGTACGCGTGGACGGGGGCGGGCGTGGAGCGGGTGCTGACGGCGACGAACGCACTGGTGTGCTCGCTGGGCGGGGTCCTGTTCACGACCTGCAGCTACGCCGTGGTCGATCCGGTCGCCGGCGTGCTGGAGGCGGCCTCGGCGGGTCACGTCCCGGGGGTGCTGGGGCTGGCGGGCGGCGGGACGGCGCTGCTCGCACCCGAGCCGGGGCCGCCGCTGGGCGTCCTGCCGGGCGCGGAGTACCCGGTGGCGCGCGAACCGCTGGCCCGGCTGTCGGTGCTGGCGCTGCTGACCGACGGGCTGGTGGAGGGCCCCGACGAGGAGCTGGACGCGGGCCTGGAGCGGGTGCGGAAGGTCGTGACGGAACACCGGTCGCGAGGGCCGGAGGAGCTGGCCGGGGCGCTGATCGAGTCGTCCGGCTCGACCGGCCACCTCGACGACGCGACGCTGCTGGTCCTGGACTGGGCGCCGCCGCGCCCCGGGTGAGCACGCCCCGACCCGCGGTCGCGACGTCGTCCACCCGCTCCCCCGATCGGCCGACCCGTCCGGCCCGCGGGCCCGCGCAGGCTGGCCGGTGTCCGCCGCGATCCCCGCGGACGGGCCACCCGGCCCCGGCCGGGCCCGACGACGAGCGACGGAGGACCTCCGACATGGGCGACCTGCTGCTGATCCGCCACGGCGAGACCGAGTGGAGCCGCCAGGGGCGGCACACCGGCTCCACCGACCTGCCGCTGACCCGCTACGGGGAGGCCCAGGCGCACGCCCTCGCCGGCGCGCTGACGGTCCTCGAACCCGCCCGCGTGCTGGTCAGCCCGCTGCGCAGGGCCGTCCGGACCGCCCAGCTGGCCGGCTTCTCCGACCTCCGGATCGAGCCGGACCTCCGGGAGTGGGACTACGGCGGCTACGAAGGGGTGACGACGGCCGACATCCGGCGCGCGCGGCCCGGCTGGGACCTGTGGACCGAGGGCGTCCTGCCCGGGGACCACCGGCACCCGGGCGAGAGCCCCGCCGAGGTGGCCGCCCGCTGCGACCGGGTGCTGGCCGGGATCGCGCCGCTCCTGGACGGCGGGACGGCCGAGGCCGGGGGCGCGGTCGTGCTCGTCTCGCACGGCCACCTCCTGCGGGTGCTGACCGCCCGCTACCTGGGCCTGCCCGCGGCCGACGGGGCGCTGTTCACCATGGCCACCGCGGCGCTGTGCCGGCTGGGCGCGGACCGCGGCCGACGGGTCGTCCTCGGCTGGAACCTCCCGACCCGCCCGGTCCGCTGAGGCGGCGCCACGCTCAGTGGGTGCGCTCGGTGGGGCGCAGGTCGTGGGGGATCCACAGCAGCGCCGCCAGCGCCGCGGCCAGCGCCAGGCAGGCGGCGGTCAGGAAGGCCGGGGTGATGGCCTCGGTGTAGGCGTGCGCGGCGCTGCGCAGCAGGAGGGCGCCGCTCTCGCCGCCGAGCTCCCCGGCGATCCGGGCCGCCTCGGCGACCGAGTCGCGCGCCGTCCGCGCCGCCCCGGGGTCGAGCCGGGTGACGTCCAGGTCCGAGCGGTAGAGCGCGGAGGCCAGGCTGCCGATGATGGCGACCCCGAAGGCCGCGCCCAGCTCGTAGCCGGTCTCCTCGATGGCGGCGGCACCGCCGACCTCGTCGGGCGGGGTGAGGGCCATCATGGTCACCGACGCGACGGTGGTGGCCACCCCGGCGCCGAGGCCCAGGAGGGCCAGGCTCAGCGCGAAGGCGGGGTAGCCGATCTCCGTCGAGCGCTGGAGGATCCAGGGCAGCGCGAGCCCGGCCGCCATCACCGTCATCCCGGCGGCCAGGACGAACCGGATCGGCAGGCTGCGCATCAGTGCCGGGGTGGCCACGGAGGCGAGGATCAGCGCGATGGGGGCCGGCAGCAGCCGTACCCCCGCCTGGAAGGGGCTGTGGCCCTCGGAGAACTGGAGCCACTGGGTCACCAGGAAGAGGACCGCGCCCATCCCGATCATCGCGAGCAGGATCGCGACGGCCGCCACGCTGAACGCGGGCCGGGTGAAGAGCCGGACCTGGAGCAGCGGGTTCGCCAGCCGCAGCTGACGGCGGACGAAGACGGTCAGGGACAGGGCCGCCACGGCCAGCAGGACCCAGCTGAGCGGCTCCGAGACTCCGTTGTGCCCCAGTTCCTTGATCCCGGCGGCCAGCGCGACCATGCCGACGATCGACTGACCGACGCCCCACCAGTCCCAGCCGGTGCCGACGGCGGCGGAGCGGGACTCGGGCAGCAGCCAGGAGCCGAGCACGAGGACGGCGGCGGCGATCGGGAGGTTGACCAGGAAGGCCGAGTGCCAGCCGTACGCCTGGATCAGCAGCCCCCCGATGACCGGCCCCAGCGCCATGCCCGCCCCGAACACGGCGGCCCAGACGGCGTACGCGAACGCGCGCTCGCCGGGGTCGGAGAAGGTGTGCCGCAGGATGGACAGCGTGGAGGGCATGATCGCCGCACCGCCGACGCCGAGCAGCGCGCGGGCCGCGATCAGCTGCCAGGGTGCGACGGCGAAGACGGCGAGCAGCGAGGCGAGCGCGAAGATCCCGAAGCCGACCAGCAGCAGGCGTTTGCGCCCCCAGCGGTCGCCGAGCGCGCCGGCGGTGATCAGCAGTCCGGACAGGGCCAGGGCGTAGCTGTCGACGATCCACAACTGCTCGACGGCGCCCGGCCGGAGGTCCTCGACGATGGACGGGAAGGCCACGTTGAGGATCGTGGTGTCCATCGAGATGATCAGCAGACTGCCGGACAGGACCGCCAGGACGGTCCAGCGCCGCGGGTCGTCCTGGCCCGGCCCGGCGTGCTCGGTGGTCGCGGACATGGCGGCGGGTCCTCTCACCGGGAAGGGGAACGGGTGCCATCGGGTGGCTACGGCCCGGGGACGGCGGACCGCCGGGCGCCGGGGCACCGGTGCGCCCACCTTCGCAGAGCACGGGCGCGCCCGCCCGGCCGGATACGCCGGATCAGCGGTGGCCGAGGTGCTGTGCGTCGGGCCAGACGCCGTCCGCGGACATCTCCAGGCGGTCGGTCAGCGGGCGTCGCCAGTCCGGCGTGGTGGCCGGTTCCCCCCAGTAGTCGGTGACCCGGACCGCCTGGCCGTCCCGCAGTTCGGCGATGCTGACGTTGCGGTAGAGGCGGCCGTCACCGTAGTCGCAGGTCCATTCGACGACGATCACGTCGCCGTCCAGGTGGAGGCGGCGGCCCACCGCGAGGGTGAGGCCGGGGAAGCCGCCCTCGACCTCGCCGACGAGCCTGCTGGTGCGGACGGCCTCGCCCATCTGCGGCCACTGGCGCACCACGTCGTCGGCGAGCGGAACCCCGAGGATGTACGCCAGTCGGGTGCTGCCGTTCGATTCCGCGGTCGGCTGGTCCATGGTGACGCCGTCCTTCCCTGTGCGGGGCCCGTCGGTCAGCGGTCGGCTGCCGTGACGGGGCCAGTCTGCGGCCGCCGGGGACGGCCTGCCACCACGCGGCCGGGCGGCACCCGGTCCGGTTCACGCCCGGCGAGGGCGGCCGTACCGGGTGCTCCCCGGCCGAACGGGTTTCAGAGCGCGTCCGCCGCCGCCAGGATCTCCGCGGACTCGCTGCGGGAGGTGTAGTCGGGGCGCACGTCGATCCACCGGATCGTGCCGGCCGCGTCGACCAGGACCGCGGTGGTCAGCGGCAGCACGGCGGTGCCGTCGGCGTTGAGGTCGGCGAGGTCGACCCCGAGCCGCTGCTGCGCGGCGCGCGCGTCGGCGCCGGGGGTGAAGGTGAGGCCGAGCCGGTCGGCGATCCGGTTGCCCGGGTCCGAGAGGACGGTGAAGGTCAGTTCGTTCTTCTCCGCGACCGAGAGGGATCCGTCCGGGGTCTGCGGGCTGACGGCCACCAGGACGATGCCGCGGGCCTCGAGCTCGGCCACCAGGGTGGCCTGGTAGTGGCGCAGGGTCAGGTTGCAGTAGGGGCACCAGGCGCCGCGGTAGAAGACCACCACGGCCGGACGCCCGGCGCGCGCCGCGGTCAGGGTGGTGGGCTCGCCGTGGACGTCGAGCAGTTCGCCGTCCGGCATGGCGGTGCCGGGGGCAGCCGTGCGGTCGGGGACGCCCCGGCCGATCATCGCCTCCCGTTCCGCCTCGAACGTGGCGGCGACCTGCTCGGGCAGACGCCCGGCGGAGGCGAGGCGCAGGGCGGCGCCCTGGTCGGCGAGCGAGTCCGTGTGGTTCGACATGTCCGGCCCCTTCGATGGGAGTGGATTGCTCAATCCATTCTGCTGCCAGGATTATGGATAGGTCAATCCAGAGTCCGGTAGCATCGGGGCATGAGCACCGATGCGTCCGCACCGCCCACCGGCAAGGGCCAGGAGACCCGCGAACGCATCGTGCGCGCCGCCGCCCGGTTGATGTTCGAGCGCGGGGTCGCCGGGACGAGCACGCCGGCCATCCGGGAGGCCGCAGGCGTCAGCTCCTCCCAGATCTACCACTACTTCGCCGACAAGCAGGCCCTGACCAGGGCGGTCATCGAGCACCAGACCCAGGCGATCGTCGGCGGCCAGGAGCAGCTACTCGGACGGCTCGACAGCCTCGACGCGCTGCGCGCCTGGCGTGACGCCGTCGTCGCGACCCAGCGCGCGCTGCACTACACGGGCGGCTGCCCGCTCGCCTCCCTGGCCAGTGAACTCGTCGACCACGAACCCGACGCCCGCACCGCCCTGGCCGCCGCCTTCACCCGCTGGTCCGGGGCCATCCGCGACGGGCTGCGCCGGATGGTCGACCGCGGTGCGCTCGGGCCGGAGGCCGATCCGGACACCCTCGCGCTCGCGCTGCTGGCCGCCCTCCAAGGGGGCCTGCTGCTCGGCCAGACCCAACGCGACTCCACCGCGCTCGAAGCCGGCCTCGACACGGTGATCGCGCACATCGCCCGTCAGGCGACCACGCGAGGAGCCTGAGGGTCGCGACTCCGTCACGGGACGGGGTGCGGCCGAGCGCGGTCTGCCGGCGGCCCACCACCGACTCGCCCGAGGTCCCGGCAGGTCGGGCCGGCCGTCCCGGGCCGGCGACCGCGAGCAGGCCCGACGGGCGGATTCGAGCAACTCGCCGAGACGTGCACGAAGGACGGCCGGTGGTGGAGGATGGGCGCGGCCCGGCCGGCCCGAGTACCCGTCACCACGTCCCCGGCCCGGCGCGGTCGTCGCCGTGCCGGGCCGGGGCACCGCTGCCGTCCCCCGACCCCTGCGGGAGCGGGCGCGGGGATGCCCGGCCACGGGGATGCCCGGCCGTCCCCCGAGCGCCCCGCGTCGGGCGGGCGCCTACCGCCGGGAGTCCGCCCGTGCCCGCGCAAGCCAGCCTGCTCGTCCGGCTGCACCGCTCCACCGCCGACTCGCTCGGCGGGCTGCCCGAGGCCTTCTGGTGGCTGTGGGTGTCGACCCTGGTCAACCGGCTCGGCGGGGTGGTCTCGTTCCTGGCCCTGTACCTCACGGCCGAACGCGGCTTCTCCGCCTCCTACGCGGGGCTGGTCGCCTCCCTCATCGGCCTGGGCTCGGCGATCGCCGCGCTGGTCGGCGGAGTGCTGGCGGACCGGATCGGCCGCCGTCCGACCCTGCTGGCGGTGCAGGTGCTCACCGCGCTCACCACGGTGGTCCTCGGCTCCGCCGACGGGCGGACCGCGATCGCGACGGCCGCCTTCCTGGTCGGGCTGACCGGCTACGCCTCGCGGCCGGCGATCTCCGCGATGATCGCCGACCTGGTGCCGGGCCCCGACCGGGCCCGCGCCTTCGCGCTCAACTACTGGGCGATCAACATCGGGTTCGGCGTCTCGGCGGCCCTGGCCGGGCTGATCGCCGCCCGCGGCTACCGGCCGCTGTTCCTGGTCGACGCCCTCACCACCCTGCTGTGCGCGGCGGTGGTCTTCGTCAAGGTCCCGGAGACCCGCCCGACCACACCGCCCCTCCCGGCCGCGGCCCCGACCGCGTCGGGCGGCGTCGGCCCGGGACTGGCCACGGTGTTCCGGGACCGGCGGTTCATGGCGCTGACCACCCTGACCTTCGCCTTCGGACTGATGCTCCAGCAGGGCAACACCACCCTCGCGGTGGACATGGGCCGGGCCGGTCTGACCAGCGTGGCGTACGGGGCCGTGATCGGGATCAACGGCCTGCTCGTGGTACTGCTGCAGATCCCGGTGACCCGGCTGACCAGGGACCAGCACCGCGGCACCGTCCTGCTGGTGAGCGCGCTGCTGACCGGGGCGGGCTTCGGGCTCACCGCGTTCGCCGGGTCCTCGGCGCCGCGCTACGCGCTGACGGTGGGGGTGTGGACCCTGGGCGAGATGGTCCAGGCGCCGGCGAGCATGAGCCTGGTGAGCGAGCTGTCGGCCACCCACGCGCGCGGGCGCTACCAGGGCGTCAACTCCTTCGCCTGGTCGGCCGCCTCCTTCCTGGGGCCGGCGGCCGGGGGGTTGCTGCTGGACCACGCGGGGCGCGAGGCCGTGTGGGGGTGCTGCGCCCTGCTCGGCCTGCTGGCCGCCGCCGGCTACCTGGCGCTGGGGCGCCGGATGGACGCTCCGCCCGGACAGGCCTGACCGGCGGGCCCCAGCGACGGGCCCCAGCGACGGACCTCAGCGACGGGCCTGAGCGACGGGCGTCCGACCGTCAGCCCGTCCGGTCGAGGAGCGCGGCCAGCTCCCGGACGCGTTCCACGGCCGCCGGGCTCCTGGCCGGGTCGGGGGCCTCGGAGAGGAAGACCAGGGCGAGCATCAACGCGGCGTCCAGCCGGCACGCCAGCACGGGCCCGGCCTCGCCGTCGGGGGTCGGGGACGGGCCGCCCGCCCGGTCGTAGCCCGTCCGCAGCGCCACCAGGTCGAGCTGGTTCTCCGGGTGGCGGGCGTACTCGGCCAGCCGGCCGAACTCCAGGGCCGGATCACCGAGCAGGGCGTTCGACCAGTCCAGCAGCGCCGTGGTCCGGCCCTGGTGGCGGCGGATGTTGGCGCTGCGGACGTCGAGGTGCACCAGATGGCTCGGGGCGAGCGCGGCGAGGTGCCGGGCGACGGCGGTCGGCGGCAGCGCCGGCCAGGCGTCGACGTGGCGGCCCAACTCCTCCCAGCGGCGCCGGATCCGGGTGAGCAGCGCCTGACGGGTGGTGAGGCCCTCGGCGGCCACGGGGGCGAGGCCCGGCGGCGGGGGCAGCCGGTGCAGGCGAGCGAGCAGCTCACCGAGGGCGTGGCCGTCCAGCGGCGAGCCGTCGTCGGGGACGTAGCGCGAGAGCAGCACGTCCGGCGCGTCCGGGTCCGGGGAGAGCACCAGCTCCAGCGGCTCGGCCACCGGGAAGTCGTGCGCGGCCAGGTGCCGGCTGATCGCGTACTCCTGGCGCAGCAGTGCGCGGGTGTCCACGTGCGGGTCGTTGGCGTTGGCGTCGAAACGGCGCTGTGCCAGGCGCAGCGCGACCGGGCGGCCGTCGCGGTCCAGCGCGCGGTAGACGCTGAATTCGAGGCCGGCGCCGACCGGTGTCAGCCCGCCGAGCTTCCACCGGTCGGCGAGGTGCTGGAGGAGTGCGGGGATGTCGGTCATCAGCGGGGCGATCCGTTCCGTCGTCGGCCGGGCACCGGGCTCCTCCCCCACGTGCGGGCGGGTCAGTCCCCGGACCGGCGGGTCAGTCCCCGGACGGTGGGTCCGCCCACGGGGCCAGGTCGGGTGCGGCGCCGTCGGTGCGGAAGAGGAACTCGAACAGCAGCCGGGCGGCGATCTGCGCGGTGCTGCCGGAGGGATCGTAGCGGGGGGCGACCTCGGCGACGTCGACGGCTTCGACGGGCAGGGCGCGCAGCGCCTCGTAGACGTCCAGGAGGTCACCGGCGCCGATGCCGCCCATGGTGACGTGGCCGGTGCCGGTGGCGACGGCGCTGTCGAGGACGTCGATGTCGAGGGAGACGTAGACGGTGTCGCAGCGGGTGCCGAGGTCCTCGATGACCGGGGCGAGGGCGCGTTCGGCGCCCTGCCGCAGGAGTTGGGAACCGGGGACGACGTGGAAGCCCCGGTCGAGCAGGCCGCGCAGCTGGTCGTACTTGGTGACGTCGCCGACGCCGACGAAGGCGATGTCCTCGGGGTGCATGCCGGGGAGCTCGCTGATCCGGCGGGAGTTGGAGCCGTGGTAGAGCGGGCCGTGCAGGGCGCTCCAGTTGCCGAAGTCGAAGTGGTGGTCGATGTTGACGAAGCCCACCCGGCGGGCGCCGCGGTCCAGTCGGCCGGCCCGGAACCCGGCGAAGGTGGGGAAGGTGGTGGAGTGGTCGCCGTTGAGGAGGACCAGGCGCGGGGCGGCCGCGCTCAGCCGCCTGGTCCCGGCGGCGACGGCCTGGAAGGTGCGGACGGTGTCGGTCGGGTAGACGTGCAGGTCACCGGTGTCGGCGACGCGCGGCGCGTGGTAGCGGAAGGTGCGGCCGCTGCGGGTGTCGAGCATCCGGTACTGGCCGAGGCTGGTGAGGTAGCTGGAGAAGACCAGGCTGGCCTGGCGGACGGCCCGCGGGCCTTCGGCCGCGCCGGGGCGGGAGCTGGCGGTGGCGTCGAAGGGGACGCCGGCGGCCACCCAGCCGTCGGTGCCGTGGGCGAGTTGCGCCGGGTCCGCGGCGGGGGCGCCGAACAGGGTGGCGAGGCCCGCCCAGCCGGGCAGCGGGTCGCTGTCGAACTCCTTCGGTTCGACGGCGCGTTGGAGGGCGTCGAAGTCGGGGAGCTGGTTCACGCGGTCTCCTTCGGTGCGATGGTCGGGGCGACGCGGGCGGGGCGGACGGGGTCGGGGCCGCGCACGATGCGGTGGGCGGTGGCGATCTTCTCCTGGAAGAGCTCCCAACTGCGTTCGGGCGTCAGGTGACTGGGCCGGTAGACCACCGGGGCGTCCTCGCGCCAGTGGGCGAAGTCCCAGTCGACGATGCGTTCCCGCAGTCGCTCGAAGTCCGGTATGAGCGGGTAGGGGACGAAGTTGTACAGGTTGAACAGCCACAGGGCGCGGCGGTTGTCCTCCAGCCAGCGGACGGTCTGGGCGTGCGACTCCTCCGTCTCCTCGTCCAGTCCGCCCATCATGTTGAGGACCACGTTGAGGCCCGCGTCGCTCAGCGCGTGGATCCGCGCGGTGTAGTCGTCGAGGCCGCGGGAGAGCTTTCCGAGCCGTTTGAGCATCTGGGAGTCGGCGGACTCGAAGCCGAGTTCGACGGCGACGGCGCCGAGTTCGAGCATCGCCTCGACGACCCGGTCCTTCACCTGGAGCACGTGGGTCTGGACGATGAACTTGTAGCCGGGGCGGGCGCGGAAGACCGCCAGGAGGTTGGCGACGGCCTCCCGGGACTGTCCGAACGTCTTGTCCCCCACATAGATCAGCCGGGTCTCCGGGAAGCGCTCGGCCAGTTGGTCGACCTCGGCCTTCAGCGCGTCGGCGCCCACCAGGGTGAGCTGTTTGCTCCAGGCGTCCCCGCAGAACGCACAGCGGTAGAGGCAGCCGTGGCTGGCGTTGAGGCGCAGCATCGGGACCCGGCCGCGGTAGCCCTCCAGGTGCCGGTAGTCGGGGGCCCAGGTTATGGGCCGGGGCACCAGTCCGAGGACGGCGGGCTTCTCGGTCCGCCCGCCCCGGCCGGCGGCGAGTTCGGCCAGCACGGTCACGAACCCGGCGTCGAGCTGGCCGCGGTGCACGGCGTGCACGGAGCCCTCCGGTGCCAGCGGGGCCATGTTCCCGCCGAGGACGACGCGGCGTCCGGCGGCTTGGAGCTCGTGGGCGAGGTCGAGGGCCAGGCGCAGGTTCTGGGCCAGCGGTGAGAACAGGACGAGGTCGCCGGGGGCGGTGGCGGCCAGGACCGGCGCGGCGCAGGCTCCGCTGTCGGCCGGGGTGCGGGACAGGTCCTGGAACCCGGATTCGAGTCCGGCCTGCTCCAGCAGGGCGGTCAGGTGGGCGACCCACAGCGGGATCTCCCAGAGTCCGTCGGAGGGGATGAAGTACTCGGGGAGGAAGGCCCGGAAGCGCCGGTCGTAGTCCCGGTAGTAGGCGGACAGCCGGGCGTCGGGCTCGTGGGTGGACGGGAACGGCAGTTGGACGATGCAGCACCTGGTCACGATGTCTCCGCTGGGGGATCGCCGGTGGACGGTGCGGGGCGGCCCGGAGCACGGACGCACCCGCCGTCGGCGGCCGCACGCGGTGGCGCGGTGACTGCGCCGTCGCCGGCTCGACGGGCGCGCCGACCGGTCGCACCCGGAGGAGCCCTACCCCGACCGGCATCGCCGCCATCGGACCGCACCCGGCGCCCTGTCGCACACCGGGACCGTACGGAGACCGGGGCGCACCCCGGCACATCGCGGCACACGCCCGGATCACCGGGGGCGGCCGGTTCGGCACCGAACGGCCCGGCCCCGGCCCCGGCGCTCGCGGTGCGGGGCGGGGCCGTTCGGTGCGGCACGGTGCGGGGTCAGGGGCGCGAAGTCCCGATCAGCTCGAGGAGGTTGCCCTCCGGGTCGGCGACGTACGCGTAGCGCATGTCCTCGGTGACGCCGGGCCCGGGCGACGACACCGGGGCCGCGCCGCACTCGGCGGTCAGCCGGGCGAACGCGACGTCGAGGTCGGGGACGTGCAGGGCGAGGTGGGTGAAGGTCTGCACGGCCGTCGCGGTGAAGGGGTCGGTGTGCACGGCCGGGCTGGAACCGGGCCGTTCGACGAACTCCACGCGCAGGCCGGACGGGTTGCTCAGCACGACGGTGCGGACGCCGGCCTCGGGCAGCTCCAGGCGCTCGTCCACCCGGGTGAGGCCGAAGGCACTGCCGTACCAGGCCTCCTGGGCGGAGAGGTCGGCGACCGAGAGGCTGACGTGGTGGAAACGGGCGGAGATCATGGCCACTCCCATGGTTAATGCCGTTCACCTGGTAAGTGGTGTTAACTTTAGCGGCATGAGCCCACCCGTCAAGCGCCGCCCCACCGGCCACCACCACGGAGACCTGCGCAACGCCCTGCTGCGCGCAGCCCTCGAACTGGTCGGCGAACGAGGACCGCACGGCTTCACCCTCGCCGAGGCCAGCCGCCGGGCGGGCGTGAGCGTCGCCGCGCCCTACAAGCACTTCGCCGACCGGGAGACGCTGCTGGCCGAACTCGCCACGCAGGGGTACCGCGAGCAGCGGAGCCGCTTCGCCGAGGCCGTCGGCGGCAGCGAGGACCCGGTGGAGCAGCTGGCCGCCTTCGCCGCCGCCTACGTCCGGTTCGCCGCCGAGGAGCCGGCGCTCTTCGACGTCACCTTCCACGCGGGCCTCGACAAAGCCCGTTTCCCCGCGCTGGCCTCGGCCGGCGACGAGCTGAGCGGCCTCCTGCTGCCCGTCGCCCGGCGACTGGCCCCGGACCCGGACGACGCGTTCGACCTGCTGCTCCGCGTCGCCGGTGCCGCGCACGGCCTCGCCGTGTTCCTCCGTCAGGGCCTGTTCGGAGCGGCCGGCACGGCCCTCGCGGACACCGAGGACAGGGCGGCCCGCACCGCCCGGGCGATCGCGGGACGGCGGTAGGTCCGCCGTCCGGCCGATCCTGCCGGGCGCCGGCCCCGCACCCCTCCCGGCGGCGGCGCGAAGTAGCGTCGGGGCATGACCGATGAGATCTCCGCCGAACCCCTGTCCGACGGCGAGCGGGCCGTGTGGCGCGCCGCCCTGGCCCTGGGCGACGACCTGCGGGCCCTGGTGACCGGTGGGCTGACGCCGCGGACCGGGCTGAGCCAGCCGGACTTCCTGGTGCTGACCAGGCTCCAGCTCGCGCCCGAGTTCCGGACGGCCGGGCTGAAGGCGCTGGTGGCGGCGGTGCGCGGCGGCCGGATCCGCGCGGCACTGGACGTGACCGATCCGGAGCCGCTGCCGACGGGGCATCCGCTCTGGGGACTTCCCGGCGTGCTGATCACTCCGCACATCGGCGGGGTCACCACGACGCAGTGGCCCCGCCTGGAGGTGCTGATCCGCCGACAGCTCGAACGGTTCGCCGGGGGCCGGGAACTCGCCAACACGGTGGCCCACTGATGCGGGTGGGCGCCACCGGCCCGTCCCCGAGAGAAGAGAGACGAGCATGTCCATGGAGACCCCCGGCCCCGCCGCCCCCGGGCCCGTCGCAGCGGCACGGTCGCTGATCCCGCTCCTCGCCGACGAGGCTCCCCGCACCGAGCAGCTCCGCAGGCTCACCGACGCGAGTGTGGGCGCACTGCGGGAGTCCGGCCTCCTCCGGCTGGGTACACCCGCGGCCTGTGGCGGGCTCGGCGCGGACGTCCGTACCGCGGTCGAGGTGTGCGAGGAACTGGCGCACGGCTGCGCGGCCGCCTCCTGGACCGTCGGCATCGCCTACGGCGGCGCGCTGTTCACCTCCCAGCTGGTGGCGGAGGAGCGGGCCGCGGTCTGGGCGGCGAGTCCGGACGCCGTGGTCTGCGGCTCCTCCAATCCCTCCGGAACGGCGCTGCGGGTGGACGGCGGTTGGGTGTTGAACGGCCGGTGGGCCTGGTTGTCCGGGATCCACCATGCCCGATGGGTGCTGCTCGGCTTCGCCTGGGCCGGCGAGCGGGGCGGGACGGAGCGGGGCATGGCGCTGGTCCCGCGGTCCGCCCTGACCGTCGAGGACGTCTGGCACGTGGCCGGAATGCGCGGGACCGGGAGCGACACCGCCGTCGCCGAGGAGGTGTACGTACCGGACTCCAGGACGGTCTCCCTCTCCACGATGGCGGACGGCGGCTACCGGCGGCGCCATCCCGGGGAGCCGCGGATCACCTTCCACCTCTCCATCAACCTGCCCCTGGTGGCGACGGCGGTGGGAATCGCCGCCGATTGCCTGCACCGGGTCGTGGCAGCTGCGGCCGGGGGGAGGCGGGCGGTCTCGCCGCTGCACCGGCTGGTCGCCGAGTCCCCCGCCCACCAGCTGAACGTGGCGCAGGCGGCGGTGCTGGTCGACACCGCCCGCCTCCACCTCGGCCGCGCCGCCGACGAGGTCGACGCGGCGGCCCGCGCCGGTGACCGCCCCGAACTCCTCGACCGGGCCCGGTCCCGGATGGACGCGGCCCACGCCATGCGGTGCGCCCGCGAGGCGGTGGGCCTGCTGCTCGACACCGCCGGGGCCGGCAGTTTCGCGGACGGCTCGGCACTGCAACGGGCCTGGCGCGACGTCGGAACCGCCTCGCGGCACGCGGCCTTCAGTGTCCAGACCAACCAGGAGATCTACGGCCGCGCCCTGTTGGGCGCCGGGCTGCCGGAGGACCCGGTCATCTGAGCGGACACCGGCGGTGCTGTCAGGACGGGTAGGTGAACGGGACCGGTGCGCTGGTGCCGCCCGCCGTGGTGACGGTGACGTCGAAGGGGCCCGGGCCGTCGGCGGGCGGGGCAGTGGCGGTGCAGAGCTGGGGGCCGCAGGAGTAGTGCACGGCGGGGTCGCCGTCGAAGGCGACGGTACCGCCGGCCAGGTCGTAGCCGACGATGATGAGCTCAGCCCCGTCCGGGCCGCTGCCGTTGGGGGTCAGGTGGAGGCTCGAGGGTACGGGCGGGAGCGGCGGCGCGGCGCCGGTGTAGGTGAAGTCGGCCGGAGCGTCCGTGCTGCCGCTGGGACCGGCCACGGTGATCCCGGCGGTACCGGAGCCGCCGGGGGTGGTGACCGTACAGGCGGTGTCGGTACAGCTGCCGGGCGCCGGGACGCCGTCGAACAGGACCATGGCGCCGGCCAGGCCGCTGCCGGAGAGGGTGACGGGCGTGCCGCCCGCGCCCGGGCCGGTCGCGGTGTCCACGGCGTCGACCCGGGGCGCCGCCGGGAGCGCCGGGGCCGGCTGGTCGCCGCCGAACACGTGGGTGGAGAGGTGGCCGGTCGGGTCCTGGTCGTCCGCGTTGGCCACCAGGGCGGTGATCGCGCCGGTGATCGGCCCGGTCCCGTTCGCGTGGAGGGCGATCTTCATGAAGTCGGACCGGCCGGGGGCGCGGTTGCCGAGGAGGACGGCCTCCAGGTGCCGGCCGTCGGAGGAGACGTGCTCGGTGAAGGTGTAGTCCGGCGGCATGGAGTAGAACATCGCGCCGCTGGTGGTCACCCCCGGCGGCAGGTCGACGGTGAAGTGGGTGGGACCCATCAGGTCCTCCGTGCCGACCGAGGCCCAGGACAGCGAGAAGACGCCGTCCCGCTGCTGCTCGGAGGGGTAGTTCCCGGCCTGGGACAGGACCACGTGCGGGCCGGTGGCGGCCGGGTCGTCGGTGGGCGCCGCGGCGGAGGCGGTGGCACCGGTGACGACGGCGGTCGCGGCCAGGGCTGCGGCGAGGCCGGCCCTGACGAGTGTGGTGAGCGTGGACATGCAAGGCATCCTGCTGGGCCCCCGCCCCGGCCGCGGCCGGTTCCGGCGATCCGTTCGAGAATGGCGGAAAACCCGTGCCGTGACGGGCCGTCAACCGCCCCCTGTCCGACGGTCGCCCGCCGGACAGGGTGACGGCGTCGCACGGCCGCCCCGAACCGGGCCGGGCCCGGCGGCGAGCAGGTCCGGACGCAGGACCCGGGAGCGGCCTCGATCGTCAACGTCTTCGCCAACGCCTGCCTGGACGTGTCCCACGAGGAGAACTACAGCGGCTCCTGGACGGTGATCCAGCAGTGCAACGGCCACGGGAGCCAGAAGTGGACGCTCCAGTGGACCGGTGCCACCCTGCCGCAGTAGCCTCGCAGCCACGGCCCCGGCGGGGTACCGAGCCACTGGTGAAGCCGGCCTGCGGAGAGGAAGCCGACAGTGTCCGACACGGCAGGCGACGGCACGGCAGGCGACGGCACGGGCGCGGCCACCGGTGGTCCCGGCCCCGGAGCGCAGCGGGTCGCCCTGGTCACCGGGGCCGGTCGTGGCCTCGGCGCCGCGATCGCCGCCCGGCTGCACCGGCTCGGGCTGCGGGTCGCCCTGCTCGACCGCGACGGCGACACCGTCGCCCGGACGGCCCGGGAGCTCGACCCCGGCCTGGGCGGCGTGCTGGCACTGACGGCCGACGTGGACGACGCCGCGGCGGTCGAGGCGGCGGTGGCGGAGGTCGCGGGCCGGTGGCACGCGCCCGACGTCCTGGTCAACAACGCCGCCCGCACCGTGTCCGGATCGGTCTGGGACATCGGGCTGGCGGAGTGGGACTCCGTCATGACGACGAACCTGCGCAGCGTCCTCGTCCTGACCCGGCTGTGCGCAGGGCCGATGCGCGAACGCGGCTGGGGGCGGGTGATCAACCTGTCCTCGCTGGCGGGCCAGCAGGGCGGAACGCTCGCCGGAGCCCACTACTCCGCCGCGAAGGCGGGCGTCCTGGCGCTCACCAAGGTCTTCGCCCGGGAACTCGCCCCGTACGGGGTCACCGTCAACGCCGTCGCTCCGGCCGCCGTCCGGACCCCCGCGGTGGACGAGCTCGGCGCCGCGGCGGTGGCCGGGGCGGCGAAGAGCATCCCCGTCGGCCGCCTGGGCCGACCGTCCGAAGTCGCCGCGCTCGTCGCCTATCTGGCGAGCGAGGAGGCCGGCTACGTCACCGGCGCGACCTTCGACATCAACGGCGGATCGCACATGCGCTGACCCCGCCCGACCGACCCGTTCGCCGTCGAGCGGCCGTTGTCCGCTACCGGGCGAAGGCGTTCAGGTCCACCGCGTCGGCCATCGCCCGGTACCCGGCGTCGTTCGGGTGCAAGTGGTCGCCGGAGTCGTACGCGGGGTCGAGCGCCGACGGGTTGCCGGGGGCCCGCAGCGCCGCGTCGAAGTCGACGACGCCGTCGAACGCGCCGCTCGTCAGGATCCACCGGTTCACGGCCGTACGGATCCGCTCGCCCCGGGCCGTGTAGTACCTGGCGCCCCGGAAGGGCGGGATCGTTCCCCCCGTGATCCGTACTCCCGCCGCGTGCGCCTGGCAGATGACGTCCAGCAGGCCGCGCTCCAGGTCGGCCGCCGTCAGCGGTCCGACTCCCCCGGAACCGACGTCGTCGCCGATGTCGTTGATGCCTTCGAGCACCAGGACGTCCGTGACCCCGGGATGGCCGAGGACATCCGGTCGGAACCGGCTGATCAGGGACTTGTTGTAGCCGCCGGTACCGGCATCCGTGAGGACCCGGTTGGAGCCGATGCCGGCGTTCACCACGGCCCGACCGGTTCCGCCGCCGGTCGCGGCCGTCCGCCGGGCGAGGTCGTCGGGCCAGCGGCGGTTCGCGCCCGGGGTGGAGCCGACCCCGTCGGTGATCGAGTCGCCGACGGCGACCAGGGTGCCGGTGGCCGTCCGGGAGACCACGTCGATCCCGGCCAGGACGTACCGGTGCTGCGCGGTGGCGGGGTAGTTGGCGGTGCCGTCGTCGGCGGTGTGGTCGCCGGCCGTGGAGATCCAGGTGGTGTCGAGGGCCTGTTGGTGCCAGGTGTCGGCACCGGCCGGGCTGTCGGGCAGGTGGAGGCTGACCAGCAGGTCCCGGTCGGCCTCCACGCCGAGCGGCACCGGGTCGCTGACGACCTCCTGCCCTACGGGGACGGTGACGCCGGTGGAGCCGGCGAAGGTCACCGTGCGGTGGGTGCCGGTCTCGGCCGTGCCCGCGGTGCCGCCCTGCCGGGCGAGGTCGACGGCTCCGACGGTCAACGGCGAGCCGCCGTAGCGGTTGCTCAGCCGCACCCGCGGCAGCGAGCCGGCGACCGAGGTGTGGGCGACCATGCGGATGGTCCGGTCGTGGAAGGTCTCCCCGTTGGTCCGGCCGTCGGCCATCAGACCGTCACCGAAGGCGCCGACCCGGCTCGGCCGGGTCTGCGTCCGGTGCAGGTCGGCCCCGCCGCCGTGCCACTGCGGCGCCGGAGCGTCCGGGGAGGCCGAAGCCGGTCGGACGTCCGTCGGTCGGCACCCGCCGTTCGGGGAGACCACCGGCAGCGCCGTCCCAGCGGTGGGTGCCGAGGCCGGAGCAGCCACGGCCAGCGCCCCGGCCACGGCCAGCAGGGCCAGCCGTGACCTGACCTGACGCCTCATGGGACGGCTCCCTCTGCCGGTGACGGTGTCGGCTCTGCCGGAGCACGCTACCGTCGGGCGGTCTCCGGAGGGGAAGGGCGGCGAGGTCGCTGCCGCGGCCGGGGGCCGGGGGCCGGGAGCCCCCCGGCTGCGGGGTCAGCCGAACGGGCGGTACCAGGGGCGCCTCAGCGGCGGCAGCCGGTGGGCGAAGAAGGCCGCCACCTGGGCGAGTTGCGCCTCGTCGAAGGCGTGCTGCGGGAGGAAGGCGACGGCCCGGTTGGTCTGCTGCAGGTACCAGTAGCCGGACCGCGCGGTCACCTGGCGGTAGGCGCTCCAGTCGACCTCGGCCTGACTGACGGCGGTCTCCAGGGCGTAGTGCTGCTCGGTGATCCGTACCGTCCAGGGTTCGGCCAGCAGCGGAGCGCTCTTGCGCGCGGCCTGGCGGACGACCACCAGCTCGACGAAGCCCACGAGCACCGGGCCGAGGATCACCAGCCAGATCTTCGGGTCGGTGTCGACGGCCAGGGTGAACAGGCCCACCAGGAGGAACAGCACGCCGAAGATCGACATCCCCCGGGCCGACGGGCTGTTGCGGATCGCTCTTCGGACGTCGGCCTCGGTCAGCCGGAAGGTCGTGGTGATGTGCATCGGAAGTCGTCGGTTTCCCTCGGTGTCGCGGCCGGTGGCGCAGGATCGCCCGGGCCCGTCCGGTCGGGGGACGACCGTCCGTCGCGCTCGCGGCCCGCCACCTGGGCCGGGCCCTTGAACGACGCTCAAGATCTCATGTGCGGCAGCGAACCGTCCAACGGCTTTACCCGCCCCCGCACGACCGTACCGCGGCGCAGCGGAGGCGGGGTCAGCGGTGGCGGCCCGGACCGATCTGCGGGTTCCGGCCAATTCCCCGCGCAGGTCCACCCGGCGGCCGCCCGGCGGGCAGGATGGCCGGGGCCCGGGCCACCGTCCGGCCGGGCCTCGGCGAACGACCGGAAGGACACGGACCACCCATGCGCAAGAACGCACGGCGATCCACGGCGGCAGCGGCCGTCTGCGTCGCACTCATCGGCGCGGCCGGCCTCCTCGCACCCGCCGCCCAGGCGCAGCCCCGGCCGCAGGCCCACACGGTGGCGGCGGTGGCGTCCGCCGTCGTCCGGCCGCACGACGCCACGCCGCCGGGCACCCAGGGGCAGTCCACCACGGTCACCCGCCCCGACGGCACCCGGGCACAGGTGTCGGTCTTCTCGACCGACTACGTGACCGGCCAGACCATCTGGTACCGCTCGCAGAGCGCCCCCGGCGCGGCGTACGGCGACTGGAGCCAGGTCAGCGGCCTGGCCCTGAACTTCCAGAACGCGGTGCTCACCGCCGCCGCGAACGCCGACGGCAGCCTGGAGGTGTTCACCATCGGCTACCAGTCGGCCGTGCTGGTCCGGATCCACCAGACCGACGAGGACGGCCCGTGGTCGGCGCCGGAGGCCTTCGGCCCGGGCGGGGCGACCGTGCCGCGCTTCTTCGGGGCGCCGGTGGCGTTCCGACGGGCGGACGGCACGCTGGCCCTCTTCGAGGTCTACCAGGGCTCCGGCAGCCCCCGGCTGTACGTCAACGAGCAAACCGCACCCGGCACGTGGGGCACCTGGACGGACCTCGGCCCCGGCCCCCTCCCGGCCACCGTCGCCACCCCGTCCGCGGTGACGCAGGCGGCCGACGGGACGCTGACGGTCGTCGCGCACATGTGGAACGCCCCCTCGATGTACGCCACGGTCTCCGAGCGGACCCCGGGCGGCGGGTGGGGCCCCTGGCGGGCCTGCGCCACCGCCGGCTGCACCACGGGGTGACCCGCACGGCGCCGGGATGCCGCCTCCCGGCGCCACCGGGCCGACAGCCGGTTCCGCTCGGGCCGGCTGTTCCGAAACGGTCGTGCACGGTGGGGAGTTGGCTGCTGGAAAAGCTGTGGCAAATTCGCGGTGCTGGTGTGACTGCTGTGTGGGAGCATCGGCGCCGCGGGCGGATCCGGCGCCCGTGGGGGACTTCGCCACCGGCTTCGAAAGAAGGATCCGACCCATGATCAATCCGCTCAAGCGCGTGCTCGTGACCACTCTTGCCACGGGGGCCCTGCTGACCGTCGGCGCCCTGCCGGCCAGCGCCCACACCGCGGTCACCGGGCAGACCACGTTCACGGCCTACGGCTTCGGCTCCGACCAGTTCTCGGCCGGCATGGCCGCACGGGCCGTCGCCTTCCGCGACGGCGAGGCGGCGGGCTACACCGCCGCCCAGTGCCACATATCCTTCGGCCCGTTCAGCACCAGGATCGGGATGGTCTGGCGCGGCGTCGCCCAGCTCACCTGTAACGCCTGAGGCACCGCGCCCCGGCGGTGCGGTCACCGCCGGGGCGCACCCGGGGACGCCCGGGTGCGGGTGCGGGTGCGCCGGAGGGCCGGGCCGAGGGAGTGGCCCGCGTTGCCGGCCCGTTCCCGTTCCCGCTCCCGTTCCCGCGAAGGAAGTCCGCCGATGTCCGTGCTCCTGCTGAACGACGACGACGTCCGCCGGCACCTCGACGCCCCCCGTACCGTCCGGGCCGTGCGCGAGGCCCTGCTGGCCGCGCACGCGGGTGACCTCGTCGCCCCGCCGCGGGTGCACGCCGAACTCGGCGACGGACGGCTGGTGTTCACCGCCGGACGGCTGCGCGCGCAGCAGCTGTTCGGTTTCCGCGTCTACGACACCGCGGTCGGGGCCGAGCACCTGGTGGCGGTGTGGAACGGCGGGGACGGACGGCTCAGGGCCGTCGTGCACGGTGCCGAGTTGGGCTCGCGGCGCACCGGTGCGATCGGGGCCGTGGCCGTGGACGCGGTGGCCAATCCCGGGCCGGTGCGGCTGGGGCTCGTCGGCACGGGACCGGAGGCCTGGGCGCAGCTGTGGGCCGTCCGTGCGGTGCGCCGGCTGACGGAGGTCGCGGTGGCGTCCCGCCGGCCCGAGCGGGCGCAGGCGTTCGCGCGGCGCGCCGCCGACGAGTTGGGCGTCGGGGTGCGGGCGGTGGGCACGGTCGAGGAGGCGGTGCGGGAGCGTGACGTCGTGATCCTGGCGACGAACAGTCCGACCCCCGTCCTGGCGGCCGACTGGATCGCGCCGGGTACCCATGTGACGACCCTGGGGCCCAAGTCAGCGGCGCGCCACGAGCTTCCCGCCGCCCTGGCGCGACGCGCGCGGCTCATCGTGACGGACTCGCCCGCGCAGGTGGCCGACTACGGCGAGCCGCTCGCGCTGCCCGTCGAGCAGATGGTCGGCCTCGGTGCCGTGCTGGCCGGCGCCGAGGCCGGGCGCACCGGACGCGAGGAGATCACCGTGTTCTGCTCGGTCGGTCTGGCGGGCACCGAAGTCGCCGTCGCGGCGCGGCTCCTGGAAGCGGTGGAGGCGGAGGCGCAGTCGCGCTGACGTCGGCCGTCGGCCGTCGGGGCCCGGAGTCCGGGGTCCGGGGCCCGCATCCTAGGTTTCTCGGATGGAACGGCGGCCACCCCCCGGGACAGAATCGGCGCATACCCGAGCACCCCAGGAACCAACCCGAAGGGATGTGCCCTTGATGACCCGTTTCTCCCGTTCCCTCGCCGTTTTCGCGGTCTCGGCGACCGCGGTGGTCGGCGGCATCGCCGCCGCCCCCTCCGCGTCCGCCGCCAACAAGTGCGACGTGGAGTACACCGTGGCGTACTACAGCTACAAGCAGCTCGGATACCCGGAGCTGGAGTCCATGCTGCACGCGGAGAAGAGCTACAACCTCTGCCAGGCCAACGGCTGACGATCCGTCATCACTGCTCGTCCGGCGCCCTTCCGTCACCGGCTCCGCGGCCGGTGGACGGAGGGGTGCGCAGCCGTGGGCGTTCTCCCTGCGGCCCGAACATGATCAGGTACTCCACCGGTCCGGCGGATCCGGCGTTCGCGACCCCGTGGGGGATCCGGGTGTCGAACTCGACGACGTCCCCGGCGGCCAGGACGAGGTCCTGCTCCCCGAGGGCGAGCCGCAGGCGCCCGTACAGGACGCACAGCCACTCGTAGCCCTCGTGGGACGCCTGCCGGGGCCGCCCGGACTGCTCCGCGGCGGCCGGCAGCACGTGCTTGTGGGCGTGCAGGCCACCGACGTACCGGGTCAGGGGCACCACCACCTTGTCGTCGCCGGACCCGTGCGGCGCCGCGCTGCGGGGCCGGGCCGCCGGGGCGGGCGCGGTGCCCGCCAACTCGTCCAGGCCGACTCCGTACTCCCCGGCCAGATGCAGCACCACCTCCAGGGTGGGCTTGCGCCGGCCGGTCTCGATCCGCGACAGCGTGCTGGACGAGATGCCGGTCGCGCGGCTGACGTCGGCGAGGGTGACGCCGCGGCGCTCACGCGCGATCCGCAGCCGCGGCCCCATCTCCGCCAACGCCCGGGCCACGTCGTCTCCTGCCATCGTCCCCGCTCCTTCCGGCCGTACCGCTTCACCGCCCCGTCCTGCGATCTTGCCAGAATGGCAACGCCGATCGCACGGAGCGGCCGGGGCGCCGCATGATCGACGAGTCCCCGCAGCCCGCGAAACCGAGGAGACTCCCATGCGATCCGAGCCGACCACCGCCCTGCGCCACCGCACCGTCGAGGCCCCTGCCGGGCGACTGCACCTGGTCGAGCAGGGCGCCGGCCCGGTGGTGCTGCTCGTGCACGGCTTCCCCGAGTCCTGGTACTCCTGGCGCCGCCAGCTCCCGGCCCTGGCCGCGGCCGGGTACCGGGCGGTGGCGATCGACGTGCGCGGCTACGGCCGGTCCTCCCGGCCCGCCGCGACTGACGCCTACCGGATGCTCGACCTGGTCGAGGACAACGTCGCCGTCGTGCGGGCGCTCGGCGCGGAGAGCGCGGTGATCGTCGGCCACGACTGGGGCTCCAACATCGCCGCCGCCTCCGCCCTGATCCACCCCGGGACCTTCCGCGCGGTCGGCCTGCTGAGCGTCCCCTACGCGCCGCCCGGCGGCCCCCGACCCACCGACATCTTCAGCCGACTCGGCGGCCCCGAGCAGGAGTTCTACGTCTCCTACTTCCAGGAGCCCGGCCGCGCCGAAGCGGAGATCGAGCCCGACGTCCGGGGCTGGCTCGCGGGCTTCTACGCGGCCCTGTCCGCCGACACCATGCCCGCCGAGGGCGAGCCCGACCCGCACTTCGTCACCCCGGGCCGCCGGCTGCGCGACCGCTTCCCCGCCGGCCCGCTCCCGGCCTGGCTGAGCGAGGAGGACCTCGACGTCTTCGCCGGGGAGTTCGAGCGCACCGGCCTGACCGGTGCCCTCAACCGCTACCGCTCCATGGACCGCGACTGGGAGGACCTCGCCCCGTACCGCGGAGCCCCGATCGAGCAGCCGTCCCTGTTCATCGGGGGCACCCTGGACGCCTCCACCACCTGGATGTCCGACGCCATCGACGCCTACCCCACCACCCTGCCCCGGCTGTCCGCCTCCCACCTCCTGGACGGCTGCGGCCACTGGATCCAGCAGGAACGCCCCGACGAGGTCAACAGCCTGCTGACCGCCTGGCTCGCCACGCTCCGGAGCTGAACCGGGCGGGCCGCCGCCCCGGCCAGGGGGCCGCCGTACGGCAGGTACCCGGCGGCCCCCTTGCGGCCGGGGACCCGACGCGGGGACCCTGGGGTGGAGCGACGGCCCGCACCCCTCCCCCGAAAGGGCCCAGCATGCCTCAGGACACCGCCTTCGCCCTGCCCTTCGGGGCCGCGACCAGTCCGGACGTCGACGCCGCCCGGAACCGCAGCGTCCTCTGGTGCCGACGGCAGGGGCTCATCGGGGACCAGGTCGACGAACTGCGCTTCCGGCGCCGGGACATCGCCGGGCTGATGGCCGCGTGGAACCCCCTGGCGATCGGCGCGCAGCTGGACCTGACCGTCGACGCGGTCGTGGTGGCCACCTTCCTGAACGGCCACACCGACGGCCCGCCGACCGTCCGGCCCGAGCGCGTCGCCGCCGTCTGCGCGGACCTCACCACCGTCATCGCCACCGCCGGACGGCCCCCGGCGGGTGCCGGACCGCTGGTCCGGGCGTTCGGCGACGTGTGGCGCCGCCTCGCCGACGGCGCCTCCCCCGCGTGGCTGGAGCGCGCCGGGCAGCACTGGCAGTGGTACCTCGGCGCCCGCACCCAGGAAGCCCACGACCGCGCCCACCCCCGCGCCCACCGGCGGGTGCCGACCCGCGCCGCGTACGCGGAGCTGCGCCGCCGCTCCGGCTTCGTCGACGCGATGATCGACCTCAGCCAGAAGGCCTACGGCTTCGAACTCCCGCGCCGGCTCTCCGCGGACGCCGTGGTGCGCCGGATGCTCGACATCACCGCGGACGTGGTCGACGCCCTCGACGACGTGCACTCCGTGGAGCAGGAGGAGTCCCGCGGCGACCTCCACAACCTGGTGCTGGTGATCGAGAACGAGCTGGGCTGCGGGCGCGAGGACAGCGTCCGCGAGATCCAGGACATGGTCACCTCCTGGTGCGAGGAGTTCCTCCTCCTGGAGCAGCGGCTGTCGGAGACGGTCGGGTTCCGGGACGCCACCGCCGCCCACTGGATCGCCGACTGCATGCGCAGCGCGATGAGCGGCTACCTGGCGTGGAGCCGGACCACCCGGCCCCACTCCGCCCTGGTTCCGGCCGGGGAACCCGCCCTGGCCACCGGTCCGGCCCGGACCGCCTGGCGGTGACCGGCCGGCCCCGGGCCGTCGTCGTCGGCGCCGGCATCGCGGGGCTGCTCGCCGCGCGCGTGCTGGCCGACGCGTGCGCGGAGGTGGAGGTCCTCGAACAGGACGTCCTCCCGGACCGGCCCGCCCCGCGGCCGGGTGTGCCGCAGGGCCACCACGTGCACGGGCTGACGGCACGGGGCGCGGACGTCATGGAGGCTCTCTTCCCGGGCCTGCGGGCCGAGTTGACCGCGGCCGGGGCCCCGGGAGGGGACTTCGGGCAGATCGTCGCCTTCCGCTTCCCCGACTGCTGGTCGCCGCGCACCCGGACCGGGATCCCGCTGCAGACGTTCAGCCGCCCGCTCCTGGAGGCCCGCCTGCGCCGACGCGTCGTCGCGCTCGGCAACGTCCGGATCCGACCGGGCGTGCGGGTCACCGGGCTGACGGGCGGCGCACCGCGGGTGCGCGGGGTCGTGGTCCGCTCAACTCCCGGGCAGGAAAGTGCCGTTGACGCCGACCTGGTGGTGGTCGCGAACGGGCGGGCCTCGCAGCTGCCGCAGTGGCTCACCGGGCTCGGGCTGCCGGGGCCGCGGCGGACGGTGATCGACGCCGGCGTCGGCTACGCCTCACGGCTGTACGCGACCGGCGGCGCCGACAGCCCCCCGTGGGCGGCAGCCATGGAACTCCTCCAGGCCCCGCACGTCCGGCGCGGTTTCATGGCCACCCGGGTCGAGGGCGACCGGCTCCTCGTCACCCTCCAGGGCGCCGCCGGCGACCATCCGCCGCACGACCCGGAGGGCTTCGCCGCGTTCGCCCGCGGCCTGCGCACCCCGCTGGCCGAACTCCTCTCCGGCTTCGAGCCGTTGACGTCCGTACGCGGCTACGCCCGCTGCGCGAACCAGCGCACCCACTACCACCGGCTCCCGCGCTGGCCCGACGGCCTGATCGTCCTCGGCGACGCCGTCTGCGCCTTCAACCCGCTCTACGGCCAGGGCATGGGCGTCGCCGCCATGGCGGCCGACCTGCTGCGCACGATGGTCCAGGAGGCCGGCGCCCCCGGCTTCGGCCACACCTACCAGCGCCGTCTCGCCCGGCTCACCCGCCGCCCGTGGCTCATGTCCACCGTCCAGGACCGCGGCTGGCAGCAGCCGCGGCCCGACCGCACCGCCCGCCTCGCCGGAGCCGTCCTCCCACCGGTCCAGCGGGCGATGGCGGCCGAGCCGGAGGTGTTCCGCCGCTTCCTGGAGGCGATGCACATGACGCGCAGCAGTGCCGTCCTGCTCCACCCCCGTGCGCTGCTCCCCGTCCTGGCGGCGGCCGTCCGCCCCGCGCGGACCGGGCCGCCCGACGACCCGCGCCTGTGGTGGGGGCACACGCCGTCCTGAGCGGTCGACCCGGCGGCGGGCCGGCCGGGCCGGGCCCGCTGTCACCGCAAGGACGCCGGGGTCACCCGGCCGCGGTCGGCAGCCAGGCGCGGTAGCGGCGCAGGTCCTTGCGCTGGCGGAGTTGCTCGGCGACCAGGGCGACGGCGGGGTGGGTGCCGGGGGCGGGCTCGCCCCCCCGGGCGATGCGGCGCAGCTGGCGGCGGACCTGGGCCATGCTCGCGGCCGAGGCGAGCGCCTTGTCGGACCAGGTGACCGGGCGCAGCTGCCGGTCGGCCTCACGGCCGGTGACCCAGCGGTTGGGCAGGTCGGGGGTGACGGCGAGGGCGGTGCCGATCCCGATCAGCTCGACGCCGCCGGCCAGGACCCGTTCGGCGGTGTCGCGCCGGGTGATGCCGCCGGTGAGCATCAGCGGGAGCGGGCTGGTGGTGACCAACTCCTCGGCCAGGTCGAGGAAGTAGGCCTCGCGGGCCTGGGTGCGCTGGTCCGCGCGGCGGCCGGTCATGGCCGGGCTCTCGTAGCTGCCGCCGGACAGTTCGACCAGGTCGACGCCGAGCGGGGCGAGCATCCCGATGACCTGGCGGGCGTCGTCGGCGTCGAATCCGCCGCGCTGGAAGTCGGCGGAGTTGAGCTTGACCGCGACGGCGAAGGAGGGGGAGACGGCGGCCCGGACGGCGCGGACCACGTCCAGCAGCATCCTGGCCCGGTTCTCCAGGGAGCCGCCCCAGGCGTCGGTGCGCCGGTTGACCAGGGGGGACAGGAACTGCGACAGCAGGTAGCCGTGGGCGGCATGGATCTCCACGCCGTCGAAGCCGGCCTGCTCGGCCCGGGCGGAGGTGACCGCGAAGCGGGCGACGGTGTCCTGGATCTGCTCGGGGGTCATCGCGACGGGCCGGCCGAAGCGGCCGCTGTGCCGGCCGAGGTCGACGCCCACCGCGGACGGGGCCCACACCACGCCGGGCATGTCGGAGGCGATCTGGCGGCCGGGGTGGTTGATCTGCATCCAGATCTTCCCGCCGGCGGACTTCCCGGCCTCGGCCCATGCGGCGAAGGGCTCCAGCGGCGCGGCGGCGTCGAGGACGACTCCGCCGGGGCCGGTCAGCGCCTCGGCGTGGACCATGACGTTGCCGGTGATCAGCAGTCCGGTGCCGCCGGCGGCCCAGCGCCGGTACAGCTCGACGAGCCGGCCGTCGGGGAGCTGGCCCGGGGCGGCCAGGTTCTCCTCCATGGCCGCCTTGGCGATCCGGTTGGGCAGCACCGCTCCGGAACGCAGGTGCAGGGGCGAGAACAGTGCGCTGGCCATCCGGGCCCTCCTTCTCCGTCGACCGGTTTCTCCGTCGACTAGAATGTGTACACCGCTCACATTAGGCGGCGGATGTGTGCAGTGCAAACATGAGGGAGGGTGACCCATGCCACAGACCAGTGGTCCGTACCACCACGGCGATCTGCGCACCGCGTGCCTGCGCGCGGCCCGGGAACTGCTGGAGGAGGACGGCAGCGCCGGCCTGTCCCTGCGCGCGGTGGCCCGCCGGGCCGGGGTCTCCGCGACCGCCCCCTACCGGCACTACGCGGATCGCGACGCCCTGGTCTCGGCGGTCGCCGCCGAGGGGTACCGCGAGCTCGCCGAGATCCTCACCGCGGCGCACCCCTCCCCCACCACCCCCGACGAACTCGCCACCGTCGCCCTCGCCTACGTGCGCTTCGCCCTCGACCGCCCGGCGATGTTCCGGGTGATGTTCGCGGAACCCTGCGACCCGGACAACGAGGAGCGGGTCGCCGCGACCGCCGCGATCACCCGCTACGTCCGCGACCTCGTCCACGGCCTCTTCCCCGCCGCCGACGCGGACGCCCTGGCGACGGCCGTGTGGGCCCTGGTCCACGGCCTGGCCTTCCTCCACCTGGACGGCAAGCTCGACAGCAGTACCCCGGAGGCCGTCGCCGCCCAGGTCCGCGGCGCGGTCCACGCGGTGCTCGACGCCCTTCCGGCGGCCACGCGGGGCGGCGCGTAGCCCGGACGGCGGGCGCCTGGCGGAACCTCCGGCCCTCGTCGGGCGTCGTCAGCGGGCTCCGGCCCGTCGGCGGCGGACCAGGCGCGCGCCCGGGCCCAGGTGCCCGGTGGCCGCTGCCGCGCAGCCGCCGATCAGGACGGCCGGCCAGCCGCCGAGCCCCAGGGCGCGGCAGGCCAGGACCGTGACGGCCAGTGCGGCCACCATCGCCACCAGGTCCAGCGCCGCCGCCCACGGGCCTCCGGCCGCGGGTTCACCCGTCAGACCGAGGAGGTCCGAGAGGCGTCGACGCCCCCGATCGCCCCTGACGGTCCGGCGGCGCCCGCGTGATGTCGGCAGCATGGGTGTCCTTGCATCGGGGATCGACCCCTCGCCGGCGGGGCGTGATCCGTGGTCAGCGGCGCCACCAGGGTAAAGGAACGGCAAAATGGTGGCAAGTACAACGGTCGTGGCGGGCAGGCCCGCACCAGGGCGGACGGCACGGCGCGGTGGACCTGCCCAGCGGGGAGCCGGAACACCGGGAGCGGGAACCACGGACCTCGATAGGGTGTCATGCCGGCGACGACGAGGTCCCGGTCAGCGAGAGGGGTGACGACGTGGACGCGCAGGACACCGGTACAGCCGGAGCCGGCCCGGCCCCGCTCCCCGCCGACACCCCAGCACCCTTGGACATCACCCTTTGAAGGAGTCCCTTTCCGTGGCCAGTCCGACCCAGACTCTGGAGTTCCAGGCGGAGACCCGCCAGCTGCTGCAGCTGGTGATCCACTCGATCTACTCGAACAAGGACATCTTCCTGCGCGAGCTGATCTCCAACGCCTCCGACGCCCTCGACAAGCTCCGCCTGGAATCCCTCACCGACTCCGGCCTCGACGCCGACACCGCGGACCTGCACGTCGTGCTGGACGTCGACCGGGAGGCCCGCACGCTGACGGTGCGGGACAACGGCATCGGCATGACCCGCGACGAGGTCGTCGAGCTGATCGGCACCATCGCCAAGTCGGGCACCGCCAGTCTGCTGGCCAAGATCAAGGAGGCCAAGGACGCCGAGGCCGCGCAGAGCCTGATCGGGCAGTTCGGCGTCGGCTTCTACTCGGCGTTCATGGTCGCGGACAAGGTCACCCTGCACACCCGGCGGGCGGGCACCGACCAGGGGACGGCGTGGGAGTCCGACGGCGAGGGCACCTACACCGTCGCGGAGGCCGAGGGCCTGCCGGTGGGCACCTCGGTGACGCTGCACCTCAAGCCGGCGGACGGCGAGGACGGACTGGGCGACTACCTGGCCTCGTGGAAGATCCGCCAGATCGTCAAGCAGTACTCGGACTTCATCCGCTGGCCCATCCGGATGGCCGTCGAGCCCACCGGCGCCGCCGCCGAGGCCGGTGACGCGGCCGGTGACGCGGCCGAGGGCGCTGACGCCACCGCCGGGGCCGCGCCCGAGCTGGAGACGCTGAACTCGATGAAGGCGCTGTGGGCCCGCTCCCGCAGCGAGGTGACCGAGGCCGAGTACAGCGAGTTCTACCAGCAGATCAGCCACGACTGGCAGCCCCCGGCCGAGACCATCCACATGCGCGCCGAGGGCACCTTCGAGTACGAGGCGCTGCTGTTCGTCCCCTCCCACGCCCCCTTCGACCTCTTCTCCCGCGACACCAAGCGGGGCGTGCAGCTGTACGTCAAGCGCGTGTTCATCATGGACGACTGCGACGCGCTGATGCCGAACTACCTGCGGTTCGTCAAGGGCGTCGTGGACGCCCACGACCTGTCGCTGAACGTCTCCCGCGAGATCCTCCAGCACGACCGCCAGATCACCGCCGTGCGCCGTCGCCTCGTCAAGAAGGTCCTCGGCGCGCTCAAGGACGTGAAGACCAACCGGAGCGACGACTACACCGCGCTCTGGGAGCAGTTCGGCCGGGTCCTCAAGGAGGGCCTGCTCGAGGACCGCGACAACACCGACGCGCTGCTGGACCTGGTCAGCGCCGCCTCGACGAACGACCCGGAGAAGACGACCACGCTGCGCGAGTACGTGGAGCGGATGAAGGACGGTCAGGACACCGTCTACTACCTGACCGGCGAGAACCGGGCGATGGTGGAGAACTCCCCGCACATGGAGGCCTTCACCGCCAAGGGCTACGAGGTCCTGATCCTCACCGACCCGGTCGACGAGGTCTGGACCGACCAGGTCCCGGCCTTCGACGGCCACCGCTTCCAGTCCATCGCCAAGGGCCAGGTCGACCTGGACGGCGACGGGGACGAGGCCGGCAGCGACGAGGCCAAGGCCGAGAAGGCGCAGCGCGAGCAGGACTTCGCCCCGCTGGTCTCCTGGCTCCAGACCGCCCTGGCCGACCACGTCAAGCAGGTCCGCCTCTCCAGCCGCCTCACCACCTCCGCCGCCTGCCTGGTCGGCGAGGCCCACGACCTGACCCCCACCCTGGAGAAGATGTACCGGGCGATGGGCCAGGAACTCCCCCAGGTCAAGCGCATCCTGGAACTCAACCCCGCCCACCCGCTCGTCACCGCCCTGCGCCGGGCGCACGGGGCGAACGCCGACGACCCGGCGCTCGCCGACGCCGCCGAGCTGGTGCACGGCAGTGCCCTGCTCGCCGAGGGCGGCGACCTGCCCGACCCGGCCCGGTTCACCCGCCTGCTGACCGACCGCCTCACCCACGCGCTGTAGCGCTCCCCCGTCACGACGCCGGGTCGCGGCGTCGTGACGGGTCGCGGCGTCGTGACGGGTCGCGGCGTCGTGACGGGTCGCGGCGTCGTGACGGGTCGCGGCGTCGTGACGGGTCGCGGCGTCAGTCGGCCCCGGTGTCAGGCGGCGCGGAGCAGGGTGAGCAGGCGGGTGACCTCGGTGGCGACCGCGTCGCGGCCGGCGCCGAGGTAGTGACGGGTGTCGACCAGGTCCCGGCGGGCGTCGAGGCAGCTGCGGACGGCGGCGGTGAAGGCCTTGTTGAGGTGGGTGGCGATGTTCACCTTCGTCATGCCGTGCGCCACGGCGGCCGCGAGGTTCTCGTCGGCCACTCCGGAGGACCCGTGCAGCACCAGGGGCACCGGGACGGCGCGGTCGAGGGCGGCTATCAGGTCCAGGTCGAGGACGGCGTCCCGGGTCAGCATGGCGTGCGAGCTGCCGACCGCCACCGCGAGGGCGTCCACGCCGGTGCTCGCCACGAAGGCGGCCGCCTCGGCCGGGTCGGTGCGGGCCCCGGCGGCGTGGACGCCGTCCTTGCCGCCGACCTCGCCGAGCTCGGCCTCCACCCAGACGCCCTCCGCGTGGCAGCGGGAGACCACCTCGGCGGTGGCCCGGACGTTGGCCTCGTAGTCGAGCGTCGAGGCGTCGAACATCACCGAGGTGAAGCCGAGCCGGACGCCCTCGCCGACCAGGTCGGCGGAGGTCACGTGGTCCAGGTGGACCGCGACCGGGACGTCGGCGGCCCGGGCGACCGCCAGCGCGGCCTGGCCGATCGGGGCGAGGGCACCGTGGTAGCGCACGGCGTTCTCGCTGATCTGGAGGATCACCGGTGCTCCGGCCCGCTCCGCACCGGCCACGATCGCCTCGGCGTGTTCCAGCTGGATGACGTTGAAGGCGCCGACGCCGTGCCGGCCGCGGGCGGCCGGTCCGACGATCGATCCGGTGGCTACGAGGGGCATGGCTCTCCTTGAGCGGACGAAGGGGGCGCGGGGTGGACCCGGCGGACCGTCACCCGGGGCAGCAGCCGCCGGTGGTCGGCCGGGTCGAAGCTGCCGGCGAGCGGGGCGAGGACGGTGGCCGCGGACAGGGCCACGGCGTCGGCGAGGCGTTCGGGCCAGGGGGTGCCGGCGACCAGGCCGGCGGTGAGCGCGGCGACGGCGGAGTCGCCCGCGCCGGTCGGGTTGCCGCGGACCTGCTCCGGGGGCCGGGCCCGCCAGTCGCCCTCGGGGCTGCTGAGCAGCAGCCCGCCGGGCCCGAGGGAGACGGCCACCGCCCGGGCCCCGGCCGCGCGCAGCGTGCGGGCCCCGGCGAGCGGGGTCACCGGGCCCGCGGTGGCGGCGAGTTCGGCCGCGTTGGGCTTGACCAGTGCCGGGCCGGCGGCCAGGCCCGCAAGCAGGGCGGGGCCCGTCGCGTCCAGGACGGCGGGGACGCCCGCCTCCCCGGCGAGGGCGACGAGGGAGCCGTAGGCGTCGGTGGGGACGCCTACGGGCAGCGAGCCGGACAGCACCACGGCCTCGGCAGTGCGCAGCAGTCGGCGGTAGCGGTCGGTGAAGCGGGACCACTCGTCGGCGCCGATGACCGGCCCGGGCTCCAGGTAGACGGTGGCGTCGCCGGCGGCCTCCTCGACCACGGTGACGGTGCGCCGGGTCGTTCCCCCGATCGGGACGAACTCCTCGCGCAGCCCGGCCTCGGCGAGGTCGGCGCGCAGGTGGTGCCCGGTGGCTCCGCCCGCGAAGCCGGTGGCGACGGTGTCGTGGCCGAGGGCGGCCAGCACCCGGGCGACGTTGACCCCCTTGCCGCCGGCCCGTTCGGTGACCGCCGTTACCCGGTTGCTGGCGTGCGGGGCGACCCGGTCGAGGCGGTAGGTGGTGTCGACGGCCGCGTTGAGCGTGACGGTGAGGATCACCGGGCACCTCCGGGGGTGGCGACGGAGCCGGCGGTCTCGGAGGCGTCGGAGGCGGCGACGTCGGAGGCGGGGTCGGCGGCGGCCGCGACGTCGGCGGCCAGGTCGAGGGCGAGCAGCGCCGCGCCCAGGCAGCCGGCCCGGTGGCCGAGTTCGGCCCGCACCAGCCGGGGCGCGGACCGGAAGGTGAGCCGGTCGGCGAGGGCCCGGCGAAGCGGGCCGAGCAGGTCCTCGCCGGCCCGGGCCAGGCCGCCGCCGAGGACGATCCGTTCCGGGTCCAGCAGGGTGGTCGCGGCGGCCAGCCCATCGGCGAGCGCGTGCACCGCCTCGGCCCAGATCCGTACCGCCGCCGCCTCGCCGTCGCCCAGCCCGCGGTGCACGTCCTCGGCGGTCGCCGTCGGACGGTCGGTGAGCCGGGCGTAGCGGCGCGCGACGGCCGACGCCGAGGCGACGGTCTCCAGGCAGCCGCGGTTGCCGCAGGCGCAGCGCTCGCCGTCGGGGCGGACGACCAGGTGGCCGAGTTCCCCGGCGGCGCCGAGGGCGCCGGTGACGGCCCGGCCCCCGTGCAGGACGGCGGCGGCGATGCCGGTGCCGACCGGGACGAAGAGGAAGGAGTCGCTGCCCCGGCCGGCGCCGAGCCGGGCCTCGGCGAGGCCGCCGGCCCGGACGTCGTGGCCGAAGGCGACCGGCAGGCCGAGGTGTTCGGCCAGCCAGGGGCGGATCGGGACGTCGTGCCAGTCCAGGTTGACGGCGCGCCGGACCGTTCCGGTCCGCTCGTCGACCACACCGGGGACCACGATCCCGGCGGCCCGGAGCGGGGTGTCGGCGTGGCGGGCGAGGTCGGCGAGGTCGGTGGCGCAGCCGAGGACGGTGTCGATGACGGCGCCGGGGCCGCGGTCGGAGCGGGTGAGCCAGCGTTCGGACCGCAGCGGGGTGCCGTCGTCGGCGACGACGGCACCCTTGATCTCGGTGCCGCCGACATCGAGGGCGATGACGGTCACGGCTGGGCGAGGATGATCGAGCGGGTCAGGTTGCGCGGCCGGTCCGGGTCGACGCCCCGGGCGTCGGCCAGGGCGACGGCGAGCCGCTGGGCGCGGATCAGTTCGGCCATCGGGTCCAGGCCGGAGCCGGTGACGGCGGTGGCGCCGGTCGCCTCGACCTGGGCGAGCAGGCCGGCCGGCGGTTCGCCGAGGAACCAGACCACCCGGCCGGGGGCGCTGATGCTGACCGGGCCGTGCCGGTACTCCATGGCCGGGTAGGACTCGGTCCAACTGCCGGACGCCTCGCGGACCTTGAGGGCCGCCTCGTGGGCGAGGCCGGTGGTCCAGCCGGTGCCGAGGAAGGTGAACTGCTCGGCGGCGGTCACGCCCTCGGGCAGGTCCTGGTCGAGCGCGAGTCGGGCCTGTCGGGGCAGTTCGGCGGTGGCGAGGCCGAGGTGGCCGCGGAGCAGGGCGAGCGTGGTGGTGGCGAAGCGGGTCTGCACCACGGACTTCTCGTCGGCGAAGGAGAGGTCGACGACCGTGTCGGCCGCGCCGGTGATCGGGGTGTCGAGATCGCCGGTGATCGCGGTCCGCGGGGTGCCGGGGGTGCGGTGGAGGGCTTCGAGGACCTCGGTCGTGGTGCCGGAGCGGGTGATCGCGAGCACCCGGTCGTAGCGGCGGGTGTGCGGGAAGGCGGAGGCGGCGAAGGCGTCGGTCTCGCCGAGCCCGGCCTCCTCGCGCAGGGCGGCGTAGGCCTGCGCGATGTAGAGGGAGGTGCCGCAGCCGAGGACGGCGACGCGCTCACCGGGCTGGGGCAGGCCTTCGGGGTTCAACTCCAGTGCCCGGGACCAGCATGCGGGCTGGGTGGCGATCTCCGCGGCGACGTATGACATGAAAACTCCTGCGCAAAGTTGCAGCGTTCTGCTTGAAGATGAGCACAACATAGACCAATCAATCAGAAATGAACACAGGCGATAAGCGACTGCCCCCCGCGGTCATCGGCCCATCGATGGCCTCACCAGGCCTTTGATCGAATTTCGACCGTGCGATACGATTCGATCGACTGTCGGCGGTCGGCCTGCAGCCCGGAACGACCAGGAGGAGACCCCGTGGCCATCTCGGCGGAGGAGCGTCGGGCCCGCATCCTCGACGTGGTGCGCGAGCTGGGCTCGGTGCGCGTCACCGACCTCGCCGAACGCCTCGGCATGCCCACCGTCACGATCCGCCGGGACGTCGCGGCGCTGGCCGACAGCGGCCTCCTCCAGCGCTCGCACGGCTCCGTCTCCCTGCCGCAGGGCGCCGCCGCGGGCCGCCGCCGCCCCGGTGGCGCCGGGGCGGTCGTCGGCCTGCTGGTACCGACCGTGGGCTCCTACTTCGACGAGATCATCGAAGGCGCCCGGTCCGCCGCGACGGCCGCCGGCGCCCGGCTGGTGCTCGGCATCTCCCCCTACGAGGCGCAGGACGACCGCGCCCAGGTGGAGCGCATCCTCGGCTCCGGCGTCGACGGCCTGCTGTTCACCCCGAACTGGCGGCCCGGCAGCCCGGACGAGGGCGAATGGCTCACCAAGCTGCCCGTCCCCACCGTGCTGGTCGAGCGCCGCGCGGCCGCCGGGGCGGTCGCCGCCGACCTCGACGCGGTCGTCTCCGACCACCGCCACGGCGTCCTGCTGGCCCTGCGCCACCTCGCCGCGCTCGGCCACCGGTCGGTGCTGCTCGCCGCCCGCAACGACACCCGGACCGCCCACGAGGTACGGGCCGGCTACCAGGAGGCCGCCCGGCTGCTCGGCCTGGAGACCCACCCCGTCGTCGAGGTGCACCCCTGGGGCACCGACCCGATGGCCCCGGCCGACCCCGAGTGGCTGGCCGACCGGGTCGCCGAGCACGCCGAACAGGGTGTGCGGGCCGTCCTGGTCCACAACGACCGGGACGCGATCCAGCTGCCCCAACTCCTGCGCGCCCGGGGCCTGCGGGTCCCCGACGACCTCGCGCTGATCTCCTACGACGACGTCTTCGCCTCCCTCACCACCCCCCCGCTCACCGCCGTGGCCCCACCGAAGCAGGCCGTCGGCACCGTCGCCCTGGACCTGCTGCTGCGCCGCCTCTCCACCGGCGCCGACCTCCCGGCCCACCACATCGGCCTGCTGCCGTCCCTGGTGGTCCGCTCCTCCTGCGGCGCCCTGCCCGCCCGGGGCTGACCCCGCCCGGGGTGGGGCCGCTGAGGCAGCCTCAGTCCTCGCCCGACCTGGAGCCATCGGCTCGGGTCGGACGTGTGGCCCGATCCCGTCCGGGGCCGGTTCCTCGGCCGGGACGGACCGCACGCCGCCCACCCGGTCCGCTGCCTCGCCCACACCGACGGGCGGGCGGGAGCCGGGAACAGCGCCGGTGACGGGGTCTTCCAGGAACTGGAGACCTCCATGACCCACCGGATCGAGGCCCACGCCGTCATGGACGAGGTCTCGGCCTGGGACCCGTGGCCGGACGCCGACTACGCACGCGCCGTCGCCCGGCAGTCGGCCGACCTCTCCGAGGTCGCCGAACTCGCAGCCGGGGCCGGGGAGTAGCGGGCCACGGGGTCGGTTTCCTCGCGGAGCACGGCCGGATCATGCGGTACGAACCCCGGCGGGCCGGCGGCGCGTCGGGGCTCAGGCGTCGGCTTCGAGGGCGAAGGTGTTGCCGTCCGGATCCCGGAACCACGCGATGCGTCCGCCGCCGGCCCGGGCGGTGATGCCCCGGGCGTCGTACGCCAGTCCGTCGTAGCGGACGAAGTCGACGCCGGCGGCGGTCAGTTCGTCGACGACCCGTTCGATGTCGTCGACGTACCAGACCGCCACCGTGGCCTGCGCCGTGCCGGCGGTGCCCGACTGGTACACGTTCAGTGCCGGGCCGCCGCCGGAACCGTAGACCCGGCTGCCGTCCGGGATGTCGGCGCTGGGACCGGTCCGCAGGGCCCGCAGGCCCAGCTTTCCTTCGTAGAACGCGGCCGCCCGCCGGATGTCGGAGACGGCGACCGAGGCGCGCAGGTGGAAGTCGCTCAGGGGCATGAGCCACCCTCCCACGCCCGGGGCCGGACCGGCCTCCGCCGCGCCTCGGACGCGCCTGCGACGCCGTCCGCGCCGGGCCCGGGCATCGGGCCGGCAGACCGGCGGACCGGCGGTCAGACGCCGCGAGCGGACGCCCCCGCGCACCAGGACCTCAGCGACCGCGCCCCCTCCGCCAGGAGCGGCGGCAGCGGGGCCGCCGCCGGGTGCCAGGGCGCCTCGTACTCCCAGCAGATCCAGCCGTCCCGCGGCAGCAGGCGCAGGCAGTCGGCGATCGGCAGCCGGCCCGCGCCGAGCGGCAGCGGGGCGAGGTCGTCCGGGCCGGCCACGTCCTTGACCTGGACGTGGCCGAGCCGCCCGGCGAGCGCGGCGTGGGTGTCGGCCGGGGTCTCCCCGGCCAGCCAGGTGTGCAGCAGGTCCCAGAGCGCGCCCGCCGCGTCGGGCGGGACGCCGTCGAGCAGCCGGGCCACGTCGCGCCCGGCGCGGTGCGAGTCGTGGGTCTCCACCAGCACCCGCACGCCGAGCCGCCGGGCCTCCCCGGCGACCGCCGTCAGCCGGCGCGCGGCCCGCCGGTCGGCCTCGGCGGCCGGTCCGTCGCCGCCACGCGGGAAGACCCGTACGGCCGGGCAACCGAGGTCGGCGGCCAGGCGCAGGGACGTCCGGAGTTCCGCGAGCACCGGTCCGTCGTCACCGGGGGCGGCCACCCCGACGTACCCGGCGAGCGCGATCGGGGTGATCCCGGCCGCCGTCAGGGTGGCTGCGGCGGCGCGGCGTTCGGCCGGCGTCATCGCCGGGTGGACCGACTCGCCCTCGGCGCAGCGCAGTTCCAGCCCGTCCCAGCCGGTGTCGGCGGCGAGCCGGACGGCGGCGGGGAGGGCGAGCCCGGGCAGGCCGAGGGTGGAGAGGGCGAGCGGCATGGCGACCTTTCGGACGGCGCGGACGGCGCGGACGGCGACGGATCGCGCGGCGACGGACACGACGGAGCTCGGCCGGCGTCACTGCCCGGTGCAGCGTAGTTCCAGCCGGTGTCACCGGCGCGGGTGTGCCGGGGCAGGCCCGGGGCGGCGGGAACGAGCGGCACGGCGGCCTCCCTCAGACGGCGCGGACGGTGACGGACCCGGCGGCGAGCTCCGCCCGTTGGACGTCACCGTCCGGCCAGGTGACGGTCAGGCGGTGGCCGTCGCGGGTCGGTTCGGCGCGCAGGAGCGGCCGGTCGTCGGGCGCGAGGGCCACGGCGGCCAGGCGCCCGACCGACACGAACAGCGACGGCCCCTCCCCCGTGGCGCCGGTCAGCACGGGGACGGCCGCGGCGGGTCCGAAGGCCGTACCGGCCGGGGCGGGTTCGACGCAGGCCCGGGTGTAGCCCTGGGCGCCGGTGAGTTCGGCGTGCAGCCCGCCCTCGGCGCGGACCCGGGCCGTCAGCCGTTCGGTGCCGGCCTCGACGGCGGTTCCGGCCACCGCCCAGCCGCTCTCCCGCACCGCGCTCCCGGGCCCGGCCCCGACCACCAGGTGGGCCCGGACCTCGTGGTGGCCCCGGGTCAGGGTGAGCGAGGTGACGCCCACGGTGGTGAGCGGTCGCCCGCCGCTGCGGGGCCGGTGGGCGGAGGCGGCCCAGCCCGGTCCGGCGCCCAGGGGGCGGATCCGGCCGCGGTCGGTGGGCCGGCCGTCCAGCAGCAGGCCGAAGTGGTTGTCGGCCGGGCCGTCGTGGACGGGGGCGGTCGCGGTGGAGTGGGCGAGCCGGGCGTACAGCGGGTCGTCGGCGTGCGCCCGGTCGGCGGGCTGGTCGTCGCTGCCGTGGTTGTGCAGCCGGACCAGGCCGTCGGCGGCGGTGGACTGGACCAGCCAGCCCGGTTGCGGCAACGGCACCACGGCGTCGGCGCGTTCGGCCGGGCCGGGCTCCTCGGTCGCCGTCCAGACCGGGTGGTCGGCGGGGAGCAGCAGGCCGAGGAAGCCCTTGCTCGCCCAGTAGGGCGAGGCCGGGCCGGAGTACTCCTGGACCAGCGGCGGGTACGCGCCGTACCAGCCGAGCGGCAGCAGGCCGTCCGGGGTCACGGCGCCCCGGTCGAGGAAGTGGCGCAGCGCGCCGGAGGCGATCCGGCGGGTGGCGCCGGGGCTGAGCGGGGTGTGGCCGGTGAGGGCGCCGGCCCACAGCGGGGCGGCCGCGGCGAACCGGTAGGTGAGTGAGCGGCCCTGGTGGACGGGGGCTCCGTCGGCGCCGAACAGCCGGGCGTAGCCGGTGAGGTGGGCTTCGAGGCGGGCGCCGTAGCGGGCCAGCAGGGCCGGGTCGCCGGCGAGGTGGGCGTGCAGGACGGGGTAGAGGTGCAGGGCCCAGCCGTTGTAGTGGTCGAAGGCGCGCGGGCGGCCGTCGGTGTACCAGCCGTCGCCGAGGTACCAGCGCTCGATCCGGTCGAGGCCGCGGTCGACGGCGGCCCGGGCGGCGTCGGTCTCGATGCCGGCCTCGGCGAGGAAGCCGCCGACGGTGAGCGGGAAGAGCCACCAGTTGTTGTCGACCGGGGTGTGCCGCAGGGCGCCGGCCAGCCAGTGGCCGGCGCGCCGGCGGACGGCGTCGTCGAGCCGGTCCCAGAGCCAGCGGCGGGTCAGCCGCAGCGCGAGGGCGATGGAGGCGGCCTCGACCATGGACTGGGAGCGGTCGGTGACGGCGCCCCAGGACTCCGGGTCGCCGTCGGCGAGTTCGCGTTCGAGGGTGGGGCGCCGGGTGCCGGCGTCGAGTCCGGCGGCGTAGCGCTCCAGCAGGCCGTGCGGGTCGGCGCCGTCGGCGCCGGCGACCCGGAGGGCGGCGAGCAGGAAGGTGCGGGCGTAGCCCTCCAGTCCGTCGGAGCGCCGTCCGGAGACGCTCGGGCGGGGGCCGGGGAGGTGGATGAGGCCCTGGCCGGGACTGGCGTACGGGCGGACGGCGGCCAACAGGCCGTCGGCGGCGCTCTCCCAGTGGTCCCTGGTCCAGCCGGTGTACGGGCTGGTGCGGCGGTCCTCGGGGGGCAGGTGCATGGAGGGATCCTTCGTCGGCCGACTGACGCGCCGCCGAATCTAGGCAGTTATCGATCACTCGTCAATGTTTCTGATCGAATGATCAATCGGGCCTTTCCGGAGCGACCCTCTGCGAAGCCCGTCCGGTCGGCGATAGCAGCAGTTCACCGGGCACGAGCGGGTACTCCTGCCCGACTCCGCGGAGTTTCGGGAAATCTGGATCATTCGATCAAACGGTCTTGACGGCGATCGAACAGCAGGGTCAGGATGTCCCCGCCCCGCTCGGCCCGTGCCGAGCCCTCGGGTTCCTCCGGCGTCTGCCACCTTCACCCTGGAGCTGAACCATGCACTCCCCCACACCCCGCCGCCGTAGAGCTCCCCGGCTCACCGCCGCCGCCGTCATCGCCCTCTCCACCACCCTGCTGGCCGGCTGCGGCAGCGGCGGATCGGGCCACGACGGGCCCGCCGCCGACGGAAAGCCCGTCACCATCACCTTCTGGGGCTGGGCCAAGGGCACCAAGGAGGTGGTCGCCGCCTTCAACGCCTCCCACACCGACGTCCAGGTCTCCTACGAGGAGATCCCCTCCGGCGTGGCCGGCGGCTACGCCAAGATCTCCAACGCGGTGAAGGCCGGCAACGCCCCGGACGTCTTCAACACCGAGTACCAGCAGCTGCCCGACTTCGTCAGCCAGGGCGCCGTCCAGGACATCGGCAAGCTCGTCCCGACCGAGCTGCGGAACAAGTACCTGCCGCAGGCCGTCGAGCTCACCACGCTCGGCGGCAGGACCTGGGCGCTGCCGCTGGACGCCGCACCCCAGGCCTTCTACTACCGCAAGGACCTGTTCGACCGAGCGGGCCTCACGGCCCCCCGGACCTGGGACGAATTCCGCACCACCGCACAGAAGTTGAAGCAGGCCGACCCCGCCACCCGGATCGCCACCTTCTTCCCCGACGACCCGAGCCCGTTCGAGACGCTCGCCTGGCAGGCCGGCGCCCGCTGGTTCGGCACCACCGACGGCGCCTGGAAGGTCGACATCGACTCCCCCGACACCCGACGCGTCGCCGACTACTGGCAGCAGCTGATCGACGACGACCTGGTCCGGGTGCAGCCCTCCTTCAGCCAGCAGTGGACCGCCTCCCTCCAGAAGGGCGAGACCGCCGGGTACGTGGGCGCCTCCTGGGGCGCCGGCGTGCTGAAGAGCTCGCTCCCGGACGCCTCCGGCAAGTGGGCCGTCGCCCCGGTGCCGACCTGGGACGGCTCCCCGGCCAGCGGCATGCTCGGGGGCACCACCTTCGCCGTCTCCAAGGACAGCAAGAAGGCCAAGGCGGCCGTCGAGTTCTCCAGCTGGGCCACCACCACGCCCGAGGGCATCAAGGCCCGGATCGCCTCCGGCACCTCCTCCGCCTACCCGGCCGCCCCCGAGCTGGTCCCGGTCGCCAAGGCCGCCTTCAACACCGACTTCTACGGCGGCCAGGACGTGTACGCGCTCTACGCCGACGCGGCCAAGTCCATCCGCGCCGACTGGACCTGGGGCCCCGCCATGGGGGCCACCAACAACTCCCTGAAGGACTCCTTCGCCAAGCTGACCGGCGGCGGCACCATCGCCCAGGCGGACGGCACCGCCCAGCAGGCCACCACCGCCGAGCTGAGGAACCGCGGGCTCAAGGTCGCCCAGGGATGACCGCCGGCACCACCTCCCCGGCGGCCGAGCGCCCCGGCTCCGGCCCGCACGGCTCCGTCCGCGCCGCCACCGTCAGGCGGCGCGGACGGCACGAACAGCACGGGCGGCCCGGTCAGCCCCGGCGAAGCGGACAGCGCGGAGACCACGGGCAGCAGCCACGGCAGCGACGGCGCGGCCGGCGCGGCGCCCCCGCCCTGCTCCTCGCCCCCTTCCTGCTGCTGTTCACCGCCTGCACCCTCGTCCCCATCGGCTACGCCGTCTACCTGAGCCTGTTCACCGAGCACCGCGACGGCCTCGGCTTCGGCGACGCCGAGACCGTCTTCACCGGCCTCGCCAACTACGGCCGCGCCCTCGGCGACGACGCCTTCCGCAACGGCCTGCTGATCACCGCCGGCTACTGCCTGCTGTACATCCCGCTGATGGTCGGCCTCTCGCTCACCCTCGCCCTGCTGCTGGACTCCACGCTCGCCCGGGCCCGCCGCTTCTTCCAGCTGGCGCTGTTCCTGCCGCACGCCGTGCCCGGCATCATCGCCGCGCTGGTCTGGATGTACCTCTACACCCCGGGGATCAGCCCGGTCGTCGACGCCCTCGGCTCGGCCGGCCTCCAACCCGACCTGCTCGGCCACCCGCTGCCCGCCGTCGTCAACATCGCGCTCTGGGAGTGGACCGGCTACAACATGGTCATCTTCTACGCCGCCCTCCAGGCGGTGCCCCGCGAGGTGCTGGAGGCGGCCGTGGTGGACGGCGCCGGACCGCTGCGCACCGCGCTCGGCATCAAGGTGCCGCTGATCCGCGCCTCGATCGTGATGGTCGCGCTGTTCACCCTGATCGGATCGCTCCAGCTCTTCACCGAACCGATGATCCTGCACGGCGTCGCGCCCGGCGTGATCAGCACCTGGACCCCCAACATGTACGGCTACACGGCGGCCTTCGACCGCAACGACTACAACCTCGCGGCCGCCTCCTCGGTCCTGCTCGCCCTGCTCGCGGCCGGGCTGTCCTTCGTGGTCACCCGCCTCACCGGCGGCTCACGACCCACCCGCGGACGGCGACCCGCCGGCGGCACGCGTTCCACCGACGGCACGCGTTCCACCGGCGGTCGGCGGCCGAAGCGCAAGGAGACCCCGGCATGACCGCGATCGCCCCCGAACGCCCCGTACGGACCCCGCCCCCGAACACCCCGGCCCCGGCCCGGCGGCGGCCCTGGACGCTCTCCAAGGCGGCCGTCAACGGCGCCCTGCTGCTCGCCACCGCCTACACCCTGCTGCCGCTCGGCTGGCTGCTCACCGCCGCCGCCAAGAACACCGGCGACCTGCTGGGCGGCGTCTCGCTGAGCCCCTCCCACTGGCACCTCGGCGAGAACCTCCACCAGCTCGCCAGCACCGGCGACGGCATCTACTTCCGCTGGTACCTCAACTCCCTGCTCTACGCCGGGATCGGGGCCCTGCTCTGCGCGCTGCTCTGCGTCGCGGCCGGCTACGCCTTCCACGTGTACGCCTTCCCCGGCAAGGAGAAGCTGTTCGGCCTGGTGCTGGTCGGCGTGCTGGTGCCGACCACCGCGCTCGCCCTGCCGATGTACCTGCTCGCCTCGCAGCTGCACCTCGTCAACACCTTCTGGGCGGTGTTCCTGCCCTCCCTCGTCAACCCCTTCGGCGTCTACCTGGCCCGGGTGTTCTGCGCGGGCTACCTGCCCGGCGAGGTGCTGGAGGCGGCCCGGATGGACGGCGCCGGCGAACTGCGCACGTTCCGGTCGATCGGGCTGCCGATGGTCATGCCGGGCTTCGTCACCGTCTTCCTGTTCCAGTTCACCGCGATCTGGAACAACTTCTTCCTGCCGCTGGTGATGCTCTCCGACAGCCGGCTCTTCCCGGTCAGCCTCGGCCTCTACAGCTGGAACAGCCAGACCCGGGCCTTCCCCGAGTACTACCCGCTCGTGGTCACCGGCTCGCTGCTCGCGGTGCTCCCGCTGGTGGTCGCCTTCACCGTCCTCCAGCGCCACTGGAAGGCCGGACTCACCGCGGGCAGCGTCAAGTGACCTCCCCCCGGGAAACCCCCTCGTCCCCCACCCCCGAACGGGAGCCCCCGGTGCCCACCGCACCCGCCACACCACCCGACCCGGCGCAGCCCCGGCCGCAGGCCCGTCCCCGGCCCCGCGCGCTGCTCGCCATGCAGCCCGGCCTGGTCGAGCAGCTGATCGACCCGGCCACGATGGCCCGGCTGACCGAACTCGCCGAGCTCGACCCGGCCCTGGTCGCCACCGACTTCACCGCGCCCGGGGCGGCCGCCGCGCTGCGCGAGACCGAGGTGCTGATCAGCTCCTGGGGCTGCCCGCCGCTGGACGCCGCCGTGCTCGCCGCCGCACCCCGGCTGCGGGCCGTGGTGCACGCCGCCGGATCGGTCAAGCACCATGTCACCGAGGCCTGTTGGCAGCGCGGCATCCGGGTCAGCTCGGCCGCCTCGGCCAACGCGCTGCCGGTCGCCGAGTACACCGTCGCGGCCGTCCTGTTCGCCAACAAGCGGGTCCTCCAGCTCAGTTCCGCCTACCGGCAGCAGCGCGACCGGTTCAGCCGGCAGTCCGCGCCCGGGATCCCCGGCAACTACCGGCGCACCGTCGGCGTCGTCGGCGCCTCCCGGATCGGGCGGCGGGTGCTGGAACTGCTGCGCCCGTACGACCTCGAACTGCTCCTCCACGACCCCTATCTGGCCCCGGAGCAGGCCGCCGCGCTCGGCGCCCGGGCCGTCGGGCTGGACGACCTGTGCGCCGCCGCCGACGTGGTGAGCGTCCACGCCCCCGAACTGCCCGAGACCAGGCACCTGATCGACCGCGCCCGGCTCGCCGCGATGCGCGACGGCGCCACCCTGGTCAACACCGCCCGGGGCTCGCTGGTCGACCAGGAGGCGCTCACCGCCGAACTCGTCTCCGGGCGCCTGAACGCCGTCCTCGACGTCACCGTGCCCGAGCACCTGCCCGCCGACTCCCCGCTCTACGAGCTGCCCAACGTCCTGCTCACCCCGCACGTGGCCGGCTCCCTCGGCGGCGAACTGCACCGGATGGCGGCCACCGCGGCCGACGAGCTGGCCCGGTACGCCGCCGGCCTGCCCTTCGCCCACCCGGTGCTGCCCGCCGAACTCCCCCGCACCGCCTGACGAACAGCCGGCGCCTCCCCCGCACCACCCGACGAGAACCCGGCGCCGCCCGGGCTCAGCGCACCCCCGTACCACCCAGAAGGAGAACTCCCATGTCCCGCAAGGTCATCGGCATCGTGATGAACGGCGTCACCGGCCGGATGGGCTACCGCCAGCACCTCGTCCGCTCGATCCTCGCGATCCGCGAGCAGGGCGGGCTCCCGCTGCCGGACGGCCGGACCCTGTGGCCCGAGCCCATCCTGGTCGGCCGCAACGAGGCCAAGCTGCGCGCCCTCGCCGAACGGCACGACCTGGCCCACTGGACCACCTCGCTCGACGAGGCCCTGGCCCACCCGCTCGCCGAGATCTACTTCGACTCCCAGGTCACCCAGGCCCGCGAGCCCGCCCTCAAGGCCGCCATCGCGGCCGGCAAGCACGTCTACACCGAGAAGCCGACCGCCGAAACCCTCGACTCCGCCCTGGAGTTGGCCCGGCTGGCCCGGGAGGCCGGGGTCGCCAACGGCGCCGTGCAGGACAAGCTCTTCCTGCCCGGCCTGCTCAAGCTCAAGCGGCTGGTGGACGGCGGCTTCTTCGGCCGGATCCTCTCGGTGCGCGGCGAGTTCGGCTACTGGGTCTTCGAGGGCGACTGGCAGCCCGCCCAGCGGCCGTCCTGGAACTACCGCGCCGAGGACGGCGGCGGCATGATCCTCGACATGTTCCCGCACTGGCGCTACGTGCTGGACAACCTGATCGCCCCGGTCCGCTCGGTGTACGCCCACACCGCCACCCACCTCCCGCAGCGCCACGACGAGCGGGGCCGCCCGTACGACGCCACGGCCGACGACGCCGCGTACGGCATCTTCGAGCTGGAGGGCGGCATCACCGCCCAGATCAACTCCTCCTGGGCGGTCCGGGTCGACCGCGACGAACTGGTCGAGTTCCAGGTCGACGGCACCGAGGGCAGCGCCGTCGCCGGGCTGCGCAACTGCCGCGTCCAGCACCGCGCCACCACCCCCAAGCCGGTCTGGAACCCCGACCTGCCGGTCACCGAGCCGTTCCGCCACCAGTGGCAGGCGGTGCCCGACAACGACGAGTTCGACAACGGCTTCAAGGTGCAGTGGGAGCTGTTCCTGCGCCACGTCACCACCGGCTCCCCGTACCACTGGGACCTCCTGGAGGGCGCCAAGGGCGTCCAGCTCGCCGAACTCGGCCTGCGCTCCGCCCGCGAGGGCCGCCGTCTCGACGTCCCCGCGCTGGAGCTGTGATGACCGAGATCCTACTGCCCGGCCACGGCCCGCTGCGGCTGCGCGAGCCCGAGCCGCTCGACCTGCCCGCGCACCCGCCCCGCACCCGCACCGCCTACGCCGCCGCCCATGTGGTCGCCGACCCGCTCGGCGACAACGCGCCGGGCGCCCCGGCCGTCGTCGACTGGGACACCACCCTGGCCTTCCGCCGCCACCTGTGGTCGCTCGGCCTCGGCGTGGCCGACGCCATGGACACCGCCCAGCGCGGCATGGGCCTGGACTGGCCCGCCACCCGCGAGCTGATCACCCGCTCCGGCGCCGAGGCCCGGTCCGTCGGCGGCCTGCTCGCCTGCGGGGTCGGCACCGACCACCTCGCCTCCCCCACCCCCTCGCTCGGCGAGGTCACCGCCGCCTACGAGGAGCAGCTGGCCGTCGTCGAGGCGGCCGGCGCCCGGCCGATCCTGATGGCCAGCCGGGCCCTCGCCGCCACCGCCACCGGCCCCGAGGACTACCTGACCGTCTACGGCGGACTGATCCGGCAGTCCGGCCGGCCGGTGGTCCTGCACTGGCTCGGCGAGATGTTCGACCCCGCGCTGGCCGGCTACTGGGGCTCCACCGACCTGGACGGCGCCACCGCGACCGTACTGGACCTGATCCACGCCCACGCCGACCGGATCGACGGCATCAAGGTCTCGCTGCTGGACGCCGACCGGGAGATCGCGCTGCGCCGCGCCCTGCCCGCCGGGGTGCGCCTCTACACCGGCGACGACTTCCACTACCCCGAGCTGGTCAAGGGCGACGAGCTGGGGCACAGCCACGCCCTGCTCGGCGTCTTCGACCCGATCGCCCACCGGGCCGCCGCCGCGCTGCACGCCCTGGACGCGGGCGACGGCGCACGCTACGACGCCCTGCTCGCCCCCACCGTGCCGCTCGCCCGGCACCTGTTCGGCGCGCCGACGTACCACTACAAGACCGGGATCGTCTTCCTCGCCTGGCTGGCCGGGCACCAGGACCACTTCACCATGGTCGCCGGCGCCCAGAGCGGTCGCTCCACCCGCCACCTCATCGAGCTGTTCCGGCTCGCCGACGCGGCCGGCGTGCTGCCCGACCCGGACCTCGCGGCCGGCCGGATGCGCGACCACCTCAGGCTCGCGGGGGTGAGCGCATGACCAGGCTCTCGCTCAACCAGATCACCACCCGGGACTGGAGCCTCCCCGAGGCCGTGGCGGGCTGCGCCGCCGCCGGGATCCCGGCGATCGGGCTGTGGCGCGACAAGGTCGCCGAGACCGGCGTCGCCCGCGCCGCCAGGATCGTCCGGGAGGCCGGACTGGCCGTCAGCAGCCTCTGCCGCGGCGGCTTCCTCACCGCCGACGGGCCCGAGGCGGCCCGGGCGGCGCTCGCCGACAACCTCGCCGCCCTGGAGGAGGCCGCCGAACTGGGCACCGACACCCTGGTGCTGGTGGTCGGCGGCCTGCCGGAGGGCAGCCGCGACCTGGCCGGTGCCCGGGCCCGGGTCGCCGAGCTGCTCGGCCGACTGGCCCCGCACGCGGGCGACCTGGGCGTCCGGCTGGCGATCGAACCGCTGCACCCGATGTTCTGCGCCGACCGCGCCGTGGTCTCCACCCTCGGCCAGGCCCTGGACCTCGCCGAACCCTTCCCCGCCGAGCAGGTCGGCGTGGTGGTGGACAGCTACCACGTCTGGTGGGACCCGCAGCTCGACGCCCAGATCGCCCGCGCGGGGCACGGCGGCCGGATCGCCGCCTACCAGGTCTGCGACTGGACGCTCCCGCTGCCCGCCGACGCCCTGCTGGGCCGCGGCCACGTCGGCGACGGCCACATCGACTTCGCCGCGCTCACCACGGCGGTCACCGCCGCGGGCTACACCGGCTGGGTCGAGGTCGAGATCTTCAACGAGCGCGTCTGGCACACCCCGGGGGGCGACACCCTGGCCCTGCTCGCCGACCGCCACCGCAGCCACGTCGAGCCGTACCTGGGCCCGGCCGCGGCGGCCGGCCGGTGAAGGTCGTCCTCGCCCCGGACTCCTTCAAGGGCACCGCGACGGCCGCCGAGGCGGCCACCGCCCTCGCCACCGGCTGGCACTCCGTCCGGCCGCAGGACACCCTGCTCGCCCGGCCGATGGCCGACGGCGGCGAGGGCACCATGGCGGCCGTCGTCGCGGCCACCCCCGGGGCCGTGGTCCGGCGGGTGCGCGGCTGCACCGGGCCGGACGGACGCCCCGTCACCGGCGCCTACGCCCTGCTGCCGGACGGCACCGCGCTGGTCGAACTCGCCGTCACCGGCGGCCTGCCGCTGATGGCCGCCCCGGCCCCGCTCACCGCCACCACCCGCGGCACCGGGCAGCTGATCGCCGCGGCGCTCGCCGCCGGGGCCCGCCGGATCGCCGTCGCCCTCGGCGGCTCCGCCTCCACCGACGGCGGCGCCGGACTGCTCGGCGCGCTCGGCCTGCGCCTGCTGGACGGCCACGGCGTCCAACTGCCCGACGGCGGTGGCGCCCTGGCCCGTGTGCGACGGGCCGACCCGGGCCGGCTGCTCCCACCCCCGCCGGGCGGGGTGCGGCTGCTCACCGACGTCACCAATCCGCTGCTCGGCCCGGACGGCGCCGCCGCCGTGTACGGCCCGCAGAAGGGCGCCGGACCGCGCGAGGTCCGCCTCCTGGAGGCGGGCCTCACCCGGCTGGCCGCCGTGCTCGGCGGCGATCCCGCGGCCCCTGGCGCCGGAGCGGCCGGCGGCACCGCCTACGGGCTGGCCGCCGTCTG
>NZ_JBFBGS010000061.1:54713-62258 GCF_040684795.1 Kitasatospora sp. NPDC089797
CCGGACTGACCGCGACGCCGGCCCAGGCGCAGACCGGCTACTGGCAGTCCTGCATGCAGGAGGTCGGCAGCTACCACTACCTGTCTGGGACGCCGTCACCACCCCCGGCGCGGGCGCCGTCGCCGACCTGCTCCGGCTGGACGAGGCGCTCGCCGGCGCCGACCTGGTGCTCACCGGCGAAGGCCGATTCGACGCCACCAGCCTCCGGGGCAAGGCCGTCGGCGAGGTGCTGCGCCGCGCCCACCGGGCCGACCGCCCGGCCGTCGTGATCGCCGGGGACGCCGCCCCGACCAGCTCGACCGCCGCGGAGTCCGCGGACCCGGCGGACCCGGCGGTCCCGGCGGTCCACACCCTGACCCGGCTGGCCGGTTCGGCCGAGGCGGCCCGCAGCCGCCCGCTGCACTGGCTGCGCCGCGCGGGCGCCCTGCTGGCCGCCCGGTACTGACCGCACCACCTCCCTCCCCGCACCCCACACCCTCAAGGAGCACCCGTGCGCCGCACCACCCTGCCCGCACTCGCCGCCGCGGCCCTCGTCGCCGCGGCGGCGGTGACCACGCTGCCCGCGCAGCCGGCCGCCGCCGAGTCCGCCCCCGGCGGCATCGCCGACCACACCCTCCAACCGACCCCCACGATGATCATCCGGCCCGGGAGCTGGCGGCAGACCAACGACGCCCTGGTCCGCGCCGACACCGACGCCGCCGTCGCCAACGGCCTGGCCGCCAAGGGCTGGGACACCGTCGCCGTCGACGACGACTGGATGATCAGGGACAACGGCCAGGACTGGAACGGCACCCAGGTCGTCCCCGCCGCCCAGCACGGCCGCGACACCGCCGGCAACCTGGTCTCCTCGCCGAGCAAGTACCCCCAGGGCATCAAGGCCACCATCGACTACGTCCACGCCAAGGGCCTCAAGTTCGGCATCTACGAGGACGGCGGCGACCTCACCTGCGACGGCGGCTCCGGCAGCTACGGCCACTTCGCCCAGGACGCCGAGTACTTCGCCTCCCTCGGCGTCGACTACATCAAGATGGACTACTGCTACCCGCACACCCGCACCTCCACCTCCGGCCTGCTGCTCACCACCGACCACGACGCCGACGTCGCGATCGACGCCTACCGCCAGGCCGCCCGGGCCATCGCCGCGGCCAACGCCGCCCACGGCACCCACATGGTCCTCAACTGCTCGGCCCCGGCCTACTTCAACTGGGACAACCGGAGCACCGGATCCCCGGTCTTCCAGAAGGTCATGGCCGGGATCGGGCTCTCCTCCCAGGAGTGGCGGATGGCCGCCGACGTCGGCGGGAACACCTGGGCCGCCGCCCTCACCAGCATCGACCAGACCGACGCCACCGCCGACTACGCGAAGGCCGGCCACTTCAACGACCCGGACCAACTCGCCATCGGCCAGAGCTCGATGACGGTCGCCCAGCAGCGGGCCCAGCTCACCATGTGGGCGATGTACGCGGCGCCGCTGAACATCAAGATGACCGGCGCCGCCGCCTTCACCCCCCAGGTCGTCGCCGACGCGGGCAACACCGACGTGATCGCCGTCGACCAGGACCGGCTCGGCGTCCAGGCCACCCGGGTCTCCGGCGACGACGACACCGCCGTCTACGCCAAGCCGCTGGCCGACGGCGACCTCGCGGTGGCCCTGCTCAACCGCTCCGGCACCGCGCGGACCATCGCCACCACCGGCGCCCAGGTCGGCACCTCGGCCTCCGGCTTCACCCTCAAGGACCTGTGGAGCAAGGCCGTCACCACCAGCTCGGGCGCCATCGCCGCGACCGTCCCGGCCACCAGTGCGGTCGTCTACCGGCTGCACCCCGACGCCGGTGCGACCTACGCGGACTGGACCACCGCGCTCAACGCGACCTCGATCAGCGACGACGACGCGGCCACCGCCGGCGGCTTCGACCGCGCCGGGGACAGCTTCTCCTCCGACGCCCTGGCCGCGGCCGGCGTGACCCGCGGCGCCACCGTCGAGGCCGGCGGCCAGACCTTCAGCTGGCCGGCCGGCGGCTCGGGGCAGTTCGACAGCATCGTGGCCCGCGGCCAGACCCTCGCCTACCCGACCGACAGCTCCACCATCGGCTTCCTCGGCGCCTCCAGCGGCGGCGACGCCTCCGGGACGCTCACCCTCCACTACACCGACGGCACCAGCAGCCCGGCCACCCTCGGCTTCCCCAACTGGCTGACCGCCCACCCCACCGCCTTCGGCGACAGCACCGCCGTCACCACCACCCACCGCAACACCCCGCACGGCCCGGACCGGTTCGGCACCCGCTACCTGGTCTCCTACGCCTCGGTCACCGTGCCCGACGGCAAGACGCTGCAGTCGATCACCCTGCCCGACAACGCGGCCCTGCACCTCTTCTCGCTGACCGACTCCTGAACCGTGTGCTCCTGATCCCCCGGCCACCCCTGGCACCGCCCGCAACCGGTGCGGCCGGGTGAGGAGGGCGGCACCGCTCCGGCGGTGCCGCCCTCCGTCGTTCCAGGCCCTCCGTCGTTCCAGGCCCGCCGTCGTTCCCGGCCCCCGTCGTTCCCGCCCGTCGGTCGTTCCCGGCCGTCAGCGGTCGGCCGGGAGCACCCGGTGGACGTTGCCCCTGGTCGTGCGCAGCTTCCGGAGCACCTGGGCCACGTGCTTCTCGACGGTCCGCTGGGACAGCACCAGGCTCCGGGCGATGTCCTGGTTGGTGGCGCCCCGGACCAGCAGCTCCGCCACCTCCCGTTCGCGCGGGGAGAGTTCGTCGCCGTACCCGCGACGGGCGGGCGACCCCGGCGCGGTGTCCTGGCCGAGGTCGCGCGCGGCCCGGCGGCAGCGCGCCGCGTCCTCGGTCGCGCCGAGGTCCGTGAAGGCGTCCAGCGCCTCGGCCAGGTGTCGGGCGGCCGCTTCGGGCTGCGCGGGGGCCAGGGTCAGACCCCACTGCTCGGTCGCACCGGCGCGTTCGTACGGTCGGCCGATCTCCTGCCAGCGCCGCCGGGCCTCGGTGAACGCTGCGGCCGCGCCCTGCGGATCGGCCGCGCGGAGCAACAGGCCACGGGCCAGGGCGAGTTCGGCGCGGCTCGCCGGTGCGTCCCGTCCGGTGAGGCCCTGCTCGGCGTCCTCGGACAGGCGCTGGGCGAAGTCCCGGTGCCCGGCGGCCAGCGCGGCCTCGACGGCGGCGCGGAGCAGCCCGACGGTCCTGACCCAGGTACCGGCCTGGCGCAGCTCGGCGACGGCCGGGAGCACGACGGCGAACGCCCCCTCGGGATCGTGCCGGGCCAGCCGGACGGCGGCCCGGTCGGCCGCGACCCAGAGCACGTCGCTGACCTGGGCGTGCCGCTCCGCGTAGCCGGAGGCGGCGCCGAGGTGCTCGGCGCTCTGCCGGAACTTCCCCCGGGCGGTGGAGAGTCGGGCGAGGATCTGCTCCTCCTTGAGGTCGAAGAGCGGCGCCATGTCGGGGTACTCCGCGCGCAGCCCGGTCAGGCGCTCCTCGATGCCGGTCCAGCGGCCGGCCAGGAACTCCAGCTGGAGGAGCGCGAGCCGGCTGAAGCAGGTCAGGCCGGTCAGGCCCAACTGTTCGGCCAGCGGCCGGCATTCGGCGAGCAGTCGCCCGGCGCGCCGGTCGTGCCCGGTCTCGACGGCCATCCGGGCGGAGTTGTAGAGCGCCCGGGCGGTCTGCCGGAGGGTCTCGTCGTCGGCGGGGCGGCGCGGCAGCCGGTCCAGCTGCTCCCAGGCGTCGGGGTCACCGTCCCGGACCAGCAGGCTCAGCCGGGTGGCCCGGACGGCGGCCCGGGCCGCCGCGTCGCCGCTTCCGCCGTCCCGCAGGGTCTGCTCGGCCCGGTCGAGCCAGCCCCGGGCCCGCGCCGTGGCACCGTCGCGCTCGTTCACCGCCAGCGCGGTCATGGCCCGCGCCGCCGGCACCGCCCGTCCCTCCAACTCCCCTACTGCCTGCTCCAGTTCCTCGAAGCCCGAGCGGTCGCCGAGCTGGTTGACGGCCAGCAGCCCGAGGCCGAGCCGGATCTCACCGCGGACCGGGACGGGCAGCCGCGGGTCGGCCAGCAGCCGTCGCAGGAGTGCCGCGCTCGCGGTGAAGTCCGCGCCGTCCACGGCGAGTCGGGCGAGCGCGCCGGCCACCCGCACCCGGCGGCCGTCCGGCAGCTCGGGTCGGTCGAGGAGCCGGCGCAGCAGCGTCGCGGCCGTACCGGTGTCCCCGAGCGCGGTGGCCTCCTCGGCGGCCTCCTCGGCCCGGTCGTACCAGGCCGTGAGGTCGCCGGCGGCGAGGGTGTGGTGGGCGATCTGCACCAGCGGCGGCGGGGACCAGCTCCGGAGCTCGACGACCGCCCGCCCGTGCAGGCGGGTCCGGGTGGGGGCCGGCACGTGCCGGTAGGCGACCTGCTGGGCCAGGGCGTGGCGGAACACGTACCGGCCCGGCTCGCCCTCGCGCAGCACGGCCGCCCGGAGGGCGGCGGCGACCCCCTCCGCGCCGGGGCCGGGTTCCAGTCCGGCGACCCGGCTGAGCACGGGCTCCGTGGTCGGCACGGCCAGCACGGCGGCGGCCGCGACGATCGCCGCCCCCGCCGGGGGCAGGGTGTCGAGCCGCCCGGTCACCGCCTCGCTCAGGCCGGCCGGTACGGCGGCCTGCCGCAGGCGGGCGAGGAGGTCTCCCCGCGGCCGCCCGCCGGCCTGTTCGCACAGGGTGATCAGGTCCTCCTCGGCCACCAGCGGCAGGCCGTCGCTGCGGGTGTACAGCGCGTCGCCGAGCTCGGCCGCCCCGGGCCGCCCGAGGGCGGCCTCGGCGAGCTCCCGGACGTCCCGTCCGGTCAGCCGCTCCAGTTGGAGCATCGTGCCGCCGACCCCGGGCGGGCGGCTGTACGCGGCCCCCAGCACCGGGGTCCCGGCCGACAGGTCCTCCGCCCGGTAGGTCAGCACCAGGCCGAGCTGCTCCGGGACGTCCCGCGCGAGCAGCAGGAGCAGCTCCCGGGTCGCCTCGTCGGCCCAGTGCAGGTCCTCGACCACCAGGAGCACCGGTCCGAGGGCGGTGAGCAGGGACCGGACGGCCTGGGCGGTCTGGTGCCGGTGGGCCCGCGCCCCGCCCGGGGTGCCCGGCGGCGGGGGCAGGCGGTCCGCGAGGTCCGGCAGCAGGGGCGCGAGCGCGCCGGCCGTCGGCGGGATGTCCCGGACGCCCCGCAGCAGCGGGCCGGTCCCGCGCAGGGCGTCCACGACGGGCCCGTACGGGAACGGTTCGCGCAGCGGGTGGCAGAGCCCGACCAGCGCCGGGCGGCCCTCCGCCGTCAGGACCGCCGCCGCCTCGCGGACCAGGCGGGACTTGCCGATCCCCGCCTCGCCCTCGACCAGGACGACGGCGGGCGGCCGCCGCAGGGCGTCGAGCAGCACCCGGAGTTCGCGCTCCCGCCCGACGAAGGCGAAGCCCCGGCCGAGCCCTCCGCCGTCGCCCGGTCCGGCAGTCCGCGTCACGCGATCACCGCCTCTCCCGGTCACGCTAGCCCGGGCCCGGACGGCGGGCAAACACGGCACCGTCCGGGCGAACCGGCCGGTCAAGCGCGGGTGGCGGGCACGGAGAGGGTGGCCACCACCCTGGTCCCGGTGACGGAGAGGAAGGCCAGCCACCCGCTGGTGGCGTGCGCCACCAGGTCCAGGCCCCGCCCGCAGGCCGCTCCGGCGTCCTCGGGCACCCGGCGCGGCTCCTGCCGGACCCGCCACCGGCCGGAGTCCTTGACCTCGACCGTCAGCTCCCCGCCGCGGTAGGTGATCAGCACCGTGACGTCCGGGCTCCCGCTGTGCAGCACCGCGTTGGCGACCAGCTCGGTCACCACCAGTTCCAGCGCGTCCACGGTCGGCCGCGGCACCGACCAGCGCAGGGCGGTGTGCCGGGCGAACCGCCGCATCGCGGGCACCGCCCGCTCGGTCGCGGGCATGCTGCTGGCCGCGATCGTCACCGGCGGTGGCGGGGTCGCGCCCCGCCGGCGGGCGCGGACGACGGGGCGGGCGGAGGGGCGGGGGGAGGCCTCGACGGTGAGCACCATGAAACTCCTGGATCGTCCCACCGTCGCTGTACCGGCGGGCTTGCTTCGACCGTGCGCCAGGAGGGGCGGCCGGGGCAAGGGGTACGGCCGTGAATGCGTATACCCAATCCCGGGCCGGGACGGGCGACGGGTACCGCGCTCGCGGAACCGGAGACCGCTCCGGGGGGGCACCCGGCCCCACCCGGGACCGGGCCGAAGCCGGGACGACACGTCGTGCGGGTTCCGCCGGGCAGCGACCTCCGTCTTGCACAGTTGTGTCCGGTTTTGTCACAGCCCGGAGGAGGCCCTGATGTCCCTGCCCACCCGGCCGCCCGCGCCGCCGTGTGGCACACCGGACCCGCAGACCGCACAGCGACCCGAGATCGGAAGGAACGAGATGCTTGCCTCCTGGTACGACGAGCAGGGCCCGGCCGCCGAGGTGCTCAAGGTCGGTGAGCTGCCCGACCCGGTACCCGGCCCCGGTGAGGTACGGGTCCGGGTGACCGTCTCCGGGGTGAACCCGGGCGACACCAAGAAGCGGCGCGGCTGGACCGGTTCGGCGATGCCCTATCCGCGGGTCGTCCCGCACAGCGACGCCGCCGGGGTCGTCGACGCGGTCGGCGACGGCGTCCGGGCCGACCGCGTCGGGCAGCGGGTGTGGGTGTACGGCGCCCAGTCCTACCGGCCGTTCGGCACGGCCGCCCAGTACACCGTCGTGCCCGGCGACCTGGCCGTCCCGCTGCCCGACCACCTCGCCGACGACCTCGCGGCGAGCCTGGGCATCCCCGGCATCACCGCCCACCGCACCGTCTTCGCCGACGGGCCGGTGGACGGCAAGGTCGTCCTGGTCAACGGCGTCCTCGGCGGCGTCGGCTCCCTGGCGGCCCGGCTCGCCCACTGGGGCGGGGCCACCGTCCTCGGAACCGTGCGACGCACCGCCGAACTGGACCGTGTCGACCCCGGCGTCGTCTCCCACGCCGTCGCCCTGGACAGCGGCGACCCGGCCGCCGCCATCCGCGCCCGCTTCCCCGCCGGGGTCGACCGGATCATCGAGGTCTCCCTCTCCGACAACGCCGACCTGGATGCGGGCGTCGCCGCGGACGACGCCGTCATCGCCGCCTACGCCACCCGCGCCGACCGGACCGAACTCCCCTTCTGGACACTGCTCTTCAAGAACGTCACGGTGCGCCTGTTCGGCAGTGACGACTTCCCCGCCGCCGCCCGGCACCAGGCCGCCCGCGACCTCACCGCCGCGGCCGCGGTCGGCGCCCTCACCGTCGAGGTCGGCGCCCGCTTCCCACTCACCGACATCGCGGCCGCCCACGACCGCGTCGACGCCGGCGGCCGGGGACGGGTCCTGATCGACCTCCCCGGCTAGGAATCGGGGGCTCGGCCGCCGTTCGTCAACTCATCGACCCGGAGCCGGTGTTCGGGGTCGCCGCGGTGCGGAACCGGTCGCCGCCGACCACCCAGCGGCCGCGGCGCATCACGGCGACCAGGTCGTAGCCCGCGGAGTCGAGCACGACGAGGTCGGCG
>NZ_JBFBGS010000062.1:0-56823 GCF_040684795.1 Kitasatospora sp. NPDC089797
GGGTCGAACCCGATGTGGCACGCCAAGAACCTGGAGAAGGGCATCCTGCCCGACTACCTGCTCGATCAGTGCCCGGCCGTGCGCCCTGGTCCGCTCCCGGGCGGCCTCCGGGTCGGCCGTCGCCGTCCAGGCCACGCAGTACATCAGCAGCCGGCTGACGAAGTTGATCCACAGCAGCAGCGCCACCGGGGTCGCGAAGGCGCCGTACAGGCTCCGCCCGGCGACCGAGCCGAGGTAGGAGGCGAGCGCCAGCTTGAGCACCTCGAAGCCGACCGAACCGATCAGCGCACCGCGCACGAGGTCGCCGCGGCGCTGGTCGGTGATCCCGGGGAAGGGCGCCAGCAGGTAGGCGAAGAGCAGCATGTCGCACGCTATGGCGATCAGCACCCCGACCCCGGTCAGCAGGTAGCCGCTGCCCAGGCCGATCGCGTCGGCGATCCGCCCGGCGAGCGTGGTGCCGGCGGCGGAGGCGCCCACCGAGAAGAGCGACACCAGGCCGAGCCCGGCCAGCACCGCGATGTCCCAGGCCTTGCGCAGCACCGGGTTGCCGTCCTCCACGGGCAGCTGCCAGAGGTCCCGGATCGAGGTGCGCATGGTGTCCACCCAGCCGAGGCCGGAGACCAGCAGCAGGGCGCCGCTGACCAGCCCGACGGTGCCCGCGTTGGCCACCAGGGACGGCAGGTTGAGCGCGTCCGACAGGCCCGGCAGCTGGTCCGAGATGTGGTGCTGGAGGTCGTCCACCTGACTGCTGCTCAGCGTCGCGGCGGCGATCGCCAGTCCCACCGTCAGCAGCGGGAACAGGGCCAGGAAGCCGAAGAACGTGACGGCGCCGGCCAGCCGGTTGCCGCGGGCGGCGGAGAGGTACTCGTACACCAGGTACGGGCGGCTGCGCAGCACCCGGGCCACGAGCGGGCCGAGGACCGGAAGGCGGGTCAGGAAGTCCACCCGACCGGTTATACCGGTCCGTCCCCCGAACGGCCGTCAGGCGGCGCGGCGGAGGTTGGCGAGTCGGCGGGCCCTCGCCAGCGCGCGGACGGCCTGGTACGCGGCGTAGCGGCCGTGGCCGAGCAGTTCGGTGCGCACGCCGTCCACCCCGGGCGGCGGGCGGTAGCCGGCCGGGCGCAGCCGGGCGCAGTGGGCGGCGGCGCGGCGGAAGTACTCGCGGCGGTCGCCGGCCGGGACGCGGCCGGGCTTGGCGACCACGGTGTTGAGGTGGTTGAGCATCTTGCCGTAGACCACCGGGCGCCACGGGTCGAGGTCGGGGCGGCGGTCGAGGAAGGCGAAGACCAGGTCGTACTGGGCGAACACGTCGAAGTGCTTGCGGCTGGCGGTGGCCAGGATGTTGCCGCCCTCCTGGCGCTGGCGGTAGTGCACGCCGACCCGGTCGAGCAGGGTGATGCCGGCGGCGGCGAGCAGCGCCGGGTACGTCCAGGGGGTGTCCTCGTAGTAGCCGGCCGGGAACTCCAGCCGCTGCTCGGTGATGAACCCGCGGCGGTAGGCCTTGTTCCAGACGACCTGGAGCAGGTCGAGCAGGTCGGGGCGGTCGGCGAGGGCGAAGACGTCCGGGGAGGCGGCGCCGAAGACGTGGCCGGCGGCGGCCCGGGTGATCCGGCCGTCGGCGTAGGTGCGGGCGTAGTCGTAGACCAGGACGTCCGGGTCGCCGGTGGCGGCGAGGCGGTCGTCGACGGCCTCGAGCAGGCCGGGGGTGAGGGTGTCGTCGCTGTCCAGGAAGACCACGTACTCACCGGTGGCGACCTCCAGGCCGGCGTTGCGGGCCCGGCCGAGGCCGACGTTCTCGGGCAGGTGGAGCACCCGGATCCGGGGGTCGGCGGCGGCCGCCGCGTCCAGCAGGGCGCCGCAGCCGTCCGGCGAGCGGTCGTCCACCGCGATCAGTTCGAAGTCCGGTCCGTCCTGGGCGAGGACCGATTCGAGGCACTCGGCGAGGTAGTCCTGGACCTGGTACACGGGAACGATGACGCTGAAGCGGGGCACGGGCCCCAGCGTAGTGGGCCCCCGGGGGACGAAGCCCCGGAAGGTAGGATCGGGGGCGCACGTACGCACCGATCCAAGTGCGGTCAGACCCCCTGCGGGCTGCCACGCTCCTCCCGAGAAAGGCCTGCGTAGCCGATGGCTCCCCGCCTCTCCATCGTCGTTCCGATCTACAACGTCGAGCGCTATCTCGTCGAATGCCTGGACTCCATCGCCGCCCAGACCTTCACGGACTTCGAGTGCGTCATGGTCGACGACGGTTCGAAGGACGGCAGCGCGGCGCTCGCCGAGGCGTACGCGGCCAAGGACGGGCGGTTCCGGCTGGTCCGCCAGGTGAACAAGGGCCTCGGCGCCGCCCGCAACACCGGCATCCGGCACATCGACCCGGACTCCGAGTTCCTGTGCTTCGTGGACAGCGACGACTCGATGCCGCCGAGCGCGTACGAGCTGATGATCAACACGCTGGACGAGACCGGTTCGGACTTCTGCACCGGCAACGTGCTGCGGTTCCGCGCGGTGGGCTACTACCAGTCCGGCGGGCACGTGAAGCCGTTCAAGGAGACCCGCCTCAAGACCCACATCACCGAGCTCCCGGCGCTGGTCACCGACCGCACCGCGTGGAACAAGGTGTACCGCCGGTCCTTCTTCGACGCCGCCGACCTGCTCTACCCCGAGGGCATCCTGTACGAGGACGCGCCGGTCAGCGTGCCGCACCACTACCTCGCCAAGAGCGTGGACGTGCTCTCCGAGCCGATCTACCACTGGCGCGAGCGCGAGGTCGGCGAGATGTCGATCACCCAGATGCGCACCAACCCGAAGGGCCTGGTCGACCGGGTCACCTCGGTCGAGCTGGTCCGCGGCTGGCTGAAGAAGCAGACCGAGCCGCGCTTCGCCGAGTACCTGCGCTCCTACGACGAGAACACCCTCGTCGAGGAGATCCCGATGTTCTTCTGGTCCGTCGTGGACGGCGACAAGGAGTACCGGGACGCCTACGTCCAGAGCGTCAGCCGACTGCTCCGGTCGATCGGCCAGGAGCAGGTCCGCAAGCTGCGCGCGCCGCTGCGGCTGAAGTACCACCTGACCCTGCAGAACCGGGTCGACGAGCTGGTCGAGCAGATCAAGTACGAGGGCGAGAGCGGCGGCGGCGTGCAGGCCCGCGGCCTGCTGCGGCCGTACGCGGACTACCCGTTCCTGCGCGGCGGGCGCAAGAGCGTGCCGTCCGGCGTGCTCAAGCTGGACAACTCGCTGGTCATGCGCAGCCGGCTGTACGAGAGCGCCTGGGTGGGCGGGAAGCTGGAGCTGACCGGGCACGCGTACCCGGAGCAGCTCGGTGCGGGCAACAAGCACGACATGGTCCGCACCCTGGTGCTGCGCGAGGCCAAGGGCCGCCGGGTGATCGCGGTGCCGATGAAGACCCAGTACAGCCCCGAGGCCACCGCGAGCTGCAACCACGACCTGTACAACTGCGACTGGTCCGGCTTCAACGTCGCCCTGGACCCGAAGAAGCTCAAGCACCGCGGCCAGTGGAAGGACGGCCACTGGCGCGTCCTGGTGGCCGGCGCGGGCAAGGGCGGGATCTACAAGGGCCGGATCTCGGCGGGCTGGAGCGACACCGCCGAGTACGTCCCGGCGCACTGGGTCGAGCCGGACGTCCGGATCGTGCCCTGGATCCGGGACAGGTTCCTGTACCTGCACGTGGAGCTGGTCAAGGCCAGGGTGACCGGCCTGGCCGCGCACGGCGGCCGGGTGGAGGTCTCCGGTGCGGCCCGTTCCGGGGTGAGCTTCGCCGGGGCGAAGCTGCGGCTGACCCACATCGAGTCGGACCGCGAGCTGACCTACCCGGTCGAGCTGGGCGCGCCGGTCGGCACGCTGCAGCCGTTCACGGCGTCCTTCCCGGTGGCCGAGCTGACCGCCGTCCGCGAGGCCTGGGCCGAGCTGGACCCGGTGGCCGCCGACCGCAGCCGCGACCGCTGGAACAGCGCGCTGGTGCTGGCCGACGGCAGCGTCGTCAAGCTGGTCTGGGACGACCGCAACGCCCCCGAGCAACTGCACCTGCCGCTCGACCCGCAGGCCGCGGACGAACCGCGCCGGGCGCTCTACTCCAAGCCCTCCACCGGCGGTCACCTGCAGTTCTGCGACCAGCTGCTGCAGCCGCTGGTGGACGAGGTGTCCGCGCGCGGCGCCGACGGCTTCCTGCTCGCCGGCACCTTCCCGCTGCCGGGCACGCACCGCTGGGAGCTGGTGGTCCGGCACAACTGGCGCGAGGAGGAGCACGTCTACCCGGTGGAGATCTCGGACGGCCGCTTCCGCGCAGCCCTGCCCACCGTGCCCACCGCCTCCTTCGCGGGCGCCGTTCCGCTGGTCGCCGGCACCTGGAACGTCTCCTTCCGACCGGTCGGCACCCCGGCCGGGGCCCTGCCGGACTCCTCGGTGCTGGTCACCCCGGACTGCTTCGGCGCCCTCCCGCTGGAGGTGGAGTCCCGCGGCAAGCGGATCGTGCTGGAGCGCCGCCACCACGACGGGCTGTCGCTGGAGTCGCACTCGGCGCTGCTCCCCGAGGAGCGGGCCGGTTACCGCCAGCGCCTGCTGCGCACCGACCACTACCCGGCCGCCCGCCGGCTGCCGGTGCGCGACACGGTGCTGTACAACGCCGGGCAGGGCAGCGTGTACGCCGGCTCCCCGAAGGCGATCCACGAGGAGCTGGTCCGCCGCGGCCTGCCGCTGGAGCACCTCTGGGGCAGCGACGACCTCCAGGCCGAACTGCCGCGCACCGCGCAGTCGCTCCGGCTCTGGAGCCCGGAGTGGTTCGAGGCGCTGGCGACCGCCAAGTACATCGTCACCAGCACCCACCTGCCCGACTTCTTCGTCCGCCGCCCCGGCCAGGTGGTCGTGCAGACCTGGCAGGGCAGCCCGCTGAAGCAGATCGGCTTCGACTTCGAGAAGGTCTGGTTCACCGACTCCCGGTACCTCAAGAGCCTGGCCCGCGAGGTCCCGAACTGGAGCCTGCTGGTGGCGGGCAACAGCTGGTCGGCCCCGGTGCTGCGGCGCGCCTTCGACTTCCAGGGCGAGATCCTGGAGAGCGGTTCGCCCCGCAACGACCTGCTGTTCGCGGCCGACCGGGAGAAGACCGCCGAGCAGGTCCGCGAGCGGCTCGGCCTGCCCGAGGGCAAGAAGGTCGTGCTCTACGCCCCGACCTGGCGCGAGGACCGGCGCCGGCCCAACGGCGGCTACCAGATCGACCTGCGGATCGACCTCGCGGCGGCCAAGGAGGCGCTCGGCGACGACCAGGTGCTGCTGGTGCGCCGGCACACCCTGATGTGCGGCCAGATCCCGGGCGCCGGCAACGGCTACATCTGGGACGTCGGCAGCTACCCCGACATGGCGGAGCTGCTGCTGATCGCGGACGTGCTGGTCACCGACTACTCGTCGAGCGTCTTCGACTTCGCCGGCACCGGCAAGCCGATGCTGTTCTTCACCCACGACCTGGAGCACTACCGCGACAACCTGCGCGGCTTCAGCCTGAACTTCGAGGCCGAGGCCCCGGGCCCGCTGCTGGCCACCTCCGAGGAACTGGTCGACGCGCTCGGCCGGGTGGACGAGCTGGCGGCCGAACACGCGGACAGGGCGGCGGCGTTCCGCGAGGCGTACTGCGACCTGGACGACGGCAAGGCCGCCGCCCGGGTGGTCGACGCGATGCTCCGCAAGGAGTAGGCGCCGGCCCGTACCGGGGCGCCCGACGCGATCCGCGTCGGGCGCCCCGGCGTTTTCCGGGCGGGCGCGCGGCGTCGTCCGGGAGGCGGCGCGGCGTTTCCGGGAGGCGGCGCGGCGTTTCCGGGCGGGCGCGCGGGCCGCGGCGGTCGAACCCTCGATCGACTAACGAATTCCTGAGGAATTTCCCACGAACAGCACAGGTGACCTCTGCTGTCATTCGGGTGTCGGACGGCCGGACGGCGCCGCGCCCGTCGTTATCGGTTACGGCGTCCGCCCCCGTCCACCGCGTCCACCGCCGCGGCCGGGATCCCGTCACCGAAAGGGCCCCGCCTTGCCCGCGCTGACCCGGTTCGTCCTGCCGCACGCCGCCCCCCGCGCGGCCACCGACCGTCCCGCCGTCGACGAGGACGTGCGGTTCGGGCTGCTGAGCGCCCGCTGGCAGCGCCGCGGCCTGGAACTCACCGGCTTCGCCCGCCCGCTGGACCAGGACACCGGCCGCCCCGGCTCGGCCTGGACCTGGCTGACCCTGCGTCACCAGGAGCCCGCCCGGCCGCCGCTGCACCTGCGCTCCCGCCCCCGCCGCACGCCCGAGGTCACCGACGACAGCGCCCAGCCCGAGTTCAACCACGACTGGTCCGGCTTCAGCGCGCTGATCAGGCCCGCCCGGCTGCGCCGCGGCGGCCGGTGGCTGCTCGGCGACTGGCAGATCGAGGCCACCCTCTTCACCCGCCCCCGCGCCACCCGGCTGCGCCGCCGGTACGGCACCCTCGCCCCGCACTGGTGCGGCTCCGGCGAGTACCCGCCGGCCCACTGGGTGGACCGGGACGTGCGGCTCCAGCCGTACTTCGCGGACGGCCGGCTGCGGCTGCGGCTGGAACGCCCCGGCGTCCGGCTCGACCGCGCCCAGCCCACCCCCGACGGCATCCGGCTGGGCGGCGTCGCCGACCACTGCCCGGCCGGGACCGTCCTGCGGCTGCGGCACCGGCAGAGCGACGCGGTGGTCGAGCGGCCGCTCACCCGCGGCGGCAACACCTTCGCCGTCGACCTGCCGTACCGACCGTTCACCGCCGCGGGCCGCGGCCGCGGCGAACTGGAGCACTGGGACGCCGAGTTGCTGCGCCCCGGCGGCACCGCCGAACCGCTCTGCCTGGACGAGCGGGACGGCCCGGTGGCCCGCCAGCACCCGCTGCCGGACGCCCCGGGCCGGGTGCTCTACCTCAAGCACCTCGCCGACGGACGGCTGCAGTTCTGCGTCCAGCCCGCGGCCGGGCTGGTCGACCGGATCCTCCTCCGGGCCGACGGCTTCGAACTGTCCGGCCACTGCCCCGATCCGGCCGCCGACCGGCTGGAGCTGGTCCTGCGGCACAGCGGCACCGCCGAGGAGGTCCGCACCCCCGTCGAGGCCGGTCCCGGCGGTCGCTTCCGGGCCCGGGTGCCCGCCGTCCGGACCGGCTCGGACGGCGCCCCGCTGCCGCTGCGCAAGGGCGTCTGGGCGGCCGCCCTGGAGTCGGCGGGCGGCACCGGCCCGGCCCGGCCGCTGCTCGCCGCCCCCGCCGTGCTCCCCGCGCTGCCCGCCGCCACCAGGACCGGCGGCAAGCGGGTGCTGCTGGAACGCCGCTGGCACGACACCCTGCTGGTGGACTCCACCCCGGTGCTCGACGCCACCGAGCGCAGCGCCTGGGCCCAGGCCCGGCTGCGCACCGAGCGCTACCCGGCCGCCCGCCGCGAACCGCTGCGCGAGGCGGTGCTGTACGACGTGTTCGGCGGTCGCGGCTACGCCGACTCACCGCGCGCGGTGCACGCCGAACTCGCCCGCCGCGAAGCCCCGTTGGAGCACCTCTGGGTGGTCGACGACGCCCAGGCCGCGCTGCCGGCCGGGGTCCGCCCGGTGCGGGTCTGGAGCCCGGAGTGGTACCGCGCGCTGGCCACCTGCCGGTACCTGGTCGGCAACACCCACTTCCCGGACTTCCTGGAGCGCCGCCCCGGCCAGGTCGTCGTGCAGACCTGGCACGGCGCACCGCTGAAGCGGATCGCCCACGACGTCGACAACCGCTGGCTGGCCGACCGCGGCTACCTGACGGCGCTCGACCGGGAGACCCCGCAGTGGAGCCTGCTGCTCTCCCCCAGCCCGTTCGCCACCCCGATCCTGCGGCGCGCCTTCCGCTACGACGGCGAGGTGCTGGAGTCCGGCTACCCGCGCGGCGACACACTGGCCCGGCCCGACCCGCGGCTGGCCGCGGCCGTCCGCCGCCGGCTCGGCGTCCCCGCCGGCCGCCGGGTCGTGCTGTACGCGCCGACCTGGCGGGAGGACCAGCAGCGCGGCGACGGCGAGGGCTTCCGGCTCGACCTGCGGCTGGACCTCGACCACGCCCGCCGGCTGCTCGGCCCCGACCACGTGCTGCTGGTCCGCCCGCACGCCCATGTGCGCGAGCCGCTGCCGGGCGCCCGCGACGGCTTCCTGTTCGACTGCGGGGACTACCCCGACCCGCAGGAACTGCTGCTGATCGCGGACGTACTGGTGACCGACTACTCCTCGATCATGTTCGACTTCGCGATCACCGGCCGCCCGATGTACTTCTTCACCTACGACCTGGAGCACTACCGCGACACCCTGCGCGGCTTCTACTTCGACTTCGAGCGGGACGCCCCCGGCCCGCTGGTGCCGGACTCCGCCGGGCTGCTGGCCGCGCTGCGCGAACTCGCCGACAGCGGCACCCCGTCGCCGCCCGGGTACGCCGAGCGCCGACGGCGCTTCCGGGCCGGGCACTGCGCGCTGGACGACGGCGGCGCGGCCCGCCGGGTGGTCGACCGGATGCTCGAACTCGGCCGCGCCCGGGCTCAGGAGAAGCGGTAGTCCCGCCAGGGCCGCCAGACCTCGTCCGCGTCGAACCGGGAGAGCGAGAAGCCCGGCACCGGGAAGGCCGCCCGGAACCCGCGCGCCTGCTCGTACGCCTGGTCCAGCACGTCCTCCGGCAGGCCGTGGGCGACCGTGACGTGCGGGTGGTACGGGAAGGCCAGTTCGCGGGCCAGCGGGCCGGAGCGGACGTCCGCCTCCAGCAGCCGGCACTCCTGCGCGCCCTCCTCGACCCGGACGAACACCACCGGGGAGACCGGGCGGAAGCTGCCGCCGCCGCGCAGCACCATCCGGAACGGCCGGTGCGCGGCGGCCACCGCCGCCAGGTGCTCCTCGATCTTCGGCAGCACCTCGGCGGGCACCTCGGTCGGCGGCAGCAGGGTCACGTGCGTCGGTATCGAACGGGCCTGCGGGTCGCCGTGGCCGGCCCGGGCGTCCTGGATCCGCGCGCCGTACGGGTCCGGGACGCTCACGGACACGCCGATGGTGAGGACCTCCGGGAGGTCCTCACCATCGGGCAGGCGCGTGAGCGGAGTCACCGCTTGGCGGCCGGGAGGAAGCCGATCCGGTCGTACACCGTCGCCAGCGTCTCGGAGGCGACCGCGCGGGCCTTCTCGGCACCGATCGCCAGCACCCGGTCCAGCTCGGCCGGGTCGTCCAGGAAGCTGCTGGTGCGCTCCTGGAAGGGGGTCACCCACTCGGTGAACAGCTCGGCCAGCTCGGTCTTCAGGGCGCCGTACATCTTGCCCTCGAAGTGCTCGACCAGCTGCTCGACCGACTGACCGCTGAGCGCGGAGTGGATCCGCAGCAGGTTGGAGACGCCCGGCTTCTGCTCCTCGTCGTAGGAGACCACGGTGCCGGTGTCGGTGACGGCGCTCTTGAACTTCTTGGCGCTGACCTTCGACTCGTCCAGCAGGCTGACCAGGCCCTTGGGCGAGGAGGCCGACTTGCTCATCTTGATGCCCGGATCCTGGAGGTCCATGATCTTCGCCGTCTCCTTGAGGATGTACGGCTTGGGGATCGTGAAGGTCGGCGCGTAGCGCGAGTTGAAGCGCTCGGCGATGTCCCGGGTGATCTCGACGTGCTGGCGCTGGTCCTCGCCGACCGGGACGGCGTCCGCCTGGTAGAGCAGGATGTCCGCGATCTGCAGGATCGGGTAGGTGAACAGGCCGACGGTGGTGCTGTCGGCACCGTACCGGGAGGACTTGTCCTTGAACTGGGTCATCCGGGAGGCCTCGCCGAAGCCGGTGAGGCAGTTCATCACCCAGGCCAGCTGCGCGTGCTCGGGCACGTGCGACTGGACGAACAGGGTGCAGTGCTCCGGGTCCAGGCCGGCCCCGAGCAGCTGGGCGGCGGAGACCCGGGTGTTCTGGCGCAGGGTCACCGGGTCCTGCGGCACGGTGATCGCGTGCAGGTCGACGACCATGTAGAAGGCGTCGTTCTCCTTCTGCAGGTCCACCCACTGGCGCACCGCGCCCAGGTAGTTGCCGAGGTGGAACGAGCCGGAGGTGGGCTGGATCCCGGAGAGAACCCGGGGGCGGTCCTTGACCGGACCGGTGACCGCTGCGTTGACCATGCGGGCCATTCTTCCAGTTCCCCCGGTCGCTCAGGAAACCTCCGCCCCAGCGGGCTCCTCCGGTGTGACCGCACTCACCCTCACCCGGGCGATCCGCCGGCCCTCCACCTTGGCCACCGTCAGCAGCACCTCCGCGCCGCCCTCGACCGGGACCCTGGCCTGGTCGCCGTCCCGGGGCAGCCGGCCGAGCGCGGCGACCAGACAGCCGGCCACCGTCTCGTACGGGCCCTCGGGCAGGGCGACGCCGGTCTCCTCCTCGAAGTCGCCGAGGTTGAGCAGGCCGTCCAGCTCCACCCCGCCGCCGGCCAGTCGGCGGGTCGGGGCGGACTCCGGGCGGTCGTACTCGTCCCGGATCTCGCCGACCACCTCCTCGACCAGGTCCTCCAGGGTGACGATGCCGGCGGTGCCGCCGTACTCGTCCACCACGATGGCCAGGTGGTGGCCCTCCCGCCGCATCTCGCCCATCGCCTCCAGCACCCGCTTGGTGCCGGGCAGCAGCTTGACCGGGCGGGCCAGGTCGCGGACCTTGGCGGCCTGCTCGCCGCGGGCGCCGTAGAGGTCCCGGACGTGGACGAAGCCGACCACGGCGTCCGCGCTGCCCTCGACCACCGGGTAGCGGGAGTGCGGCGAGGTCTCGGCCTGGTGCCGGACCGCGGCCAGCGGGCGCTCGGCGTCCAGGAAGGTCACCTCGGTGCGCGGGACCATCACCTCGCGCAGCTGGCGCTCCCCGGCGGCGAACACGTCCGCGATCAACGCCCGTTCGTCGCTTCCCAGTTCGGTGTTGGAGGCGACCAGGCCGCGCAGCTCCTCGGAGCTCATCGAGCCGCGCCCGGCGGCCGGATCGCCGCCGAACAGCCGGACCATCAGATTGGTCGAGTGGCCGAGCAGCCAGATCACCGGGCGCAGCGCGACCGACATCACGTCCACCACGGGGGCGGCGACCACCGCGATGGACTCGGCGCGCTGGAGGCCGATCCGCTTGGGGGTGAGCTCGCCGAGCACCAGCGAGACGTAGCTGATCACCAGGGTCAGGCCGACCAGGGCGCCGGCGTCCGCCACCCCCTGGGAGAGCCCGGCCTCGACGAACAGCGGGGCGACCTTGCCGGCCAGGGTGTCCGCGCCGAACGCGGCGGACAGGAAGCCCATGCAGGTCACGCCGACCTGGACGGCGGCCAGGAAGCGGTTGGGGTCGGCGGCCAGGTGCGCCGCCCGGGCCGAGCGCCGGGTGCCGCGCGCCTCCAGCGTCCGGATCTGGCCCTCGCGCAGCGAGATCAGCGAGATCTCGGCGACGTTGAACAGCCCGCCCAGCAGGATGAAGACGAGGACGAGCGCGGCGTCCCCGAGGGTTTCGTTCACAGCGGGTCAGTGTAGGCGCCGGACGTCACGGCGGACCGGACCCGGACGGCGGCGGACGCCCCCGGGGGCCGGGCCCGCGCCGGGCCGGAGGCGTACGGACCGGGAACGGCGGCGGCCCGCCGCCTCCCGGGGAGGGAGGGGACGGGCCGTCGGAAGGCCGTGCGGCGGGGCTCAGATGAGGCCCAGCTCCTGCACCGCGTCGCGCTCCTCGGTCAGCTCCTTGACCGAGGCGTCGATGCGGCCGCGGGAGAAGTCGGAGATCTCCAGGCCCTGGACGATCTCGAACTTGCCGTCCTTGGTGGTGACCGGGAAGGAGGAGATCAGGCCGGCCGGGACGCCGTAGGAGCCGTCGGAGACGACACCCATGGAGGTCCAGTCGCCCTCGGCGGTGCCGTTGACCCAGGTGAAGACGTGGTCGATGGCGGCGTTGGCGGCCGAGGCGGCCGAGGAGGCGCCGCGGGCGTCGATGATGGCCGCGCCGCGCTTGGCGACGGTCGGGATGAAGTCGTTCTCCAGCCAGGCCTGGTCGCTGCCGACGGCCTCGAAGGCCGGCTTGCCGGCGACCTCGGCCTGGAAGATGTCCGGGTACTGGGTCGCGGAGTGGTTGCCCCAGATGGTGACGCGCTTGATGTCCGAGACCAGGGCGCCGGTCTTGGCGGACAGCTGGCCGACGGCGCGGTTGTGGTCCAGGCGGGTCATCGCGGTGAAGCGCTCGGCCGGGACGTCCGGGGCGTTGCGCTGGGCGATCAGGGCGTTGGTGTTGGCCGGGTTGCCGACGACCAGGATCTTGACGTCGTCCGCGGCGTTGTCGTTGATGGCCTTGCCCTGCGGGCCGAAGATGCCGCCGTTGGCCTGCAGCAGGTCGCCGCGCTCCATGCCCGCGGTGCGCGGACGGGCGCCGACCAGCAGGCCGACGTTGGCGCCGTCGAAGGCCTTGTTCGGGTCATCGGTGATGGTGATGTCCCGCAGCAGCGGGAAGGCGCAGTCGACGAGCTCCATCGCGGTGCCCTCGGCGGCCTTGAGGCCCTGCGGGATCTCCAGGAGGCGCAGGTTCACCGGGACGTCGGCACCGAGCAGGTGGCCCGAGGCGATGCGGAAGAGCAGCGCGTAGCCGATCTGGCCGGCCGCTCCGGTGATGGTGACGTTGACGGGGGTGCGGGTCATTTCTACCTTCTCCAGCAAATCGCCAGGCGCCCCAGGCACACCGGCACTGGAGCCAGGATGATCTCTCGACGTCGAGAGACCGGCGTCAGGTTATCGCAAAGGGAAGCGTACGCCGCGTGTGCGGGCATGGCTGATGCGTCACAGGCGCACCGCGGCCCCGCCCGGGAATCCGGACGGGGCCGCGGTCGAACGGGTGCGCCGGCTCAGTGCTCGGGCCGACTCCAGCGCTCGGGCAGGCTCAGTGCTTGGGCCGGCCGATCAGCTGGCCGATGTTGTCCAGCAACGGGAACTCCAGCCACGGGTGCGGCTGCGCGACCAGGGTCAGCAGCACGATCGAGGCCCCCAGGAACGCCAGCACGATCACGTCGGTGAACCGGCTGCGCACCGCCAGCATCCCGACCTCGGGCAGCACCAGCCGCAGCACCGCGCCGAGCAGCACCCCGGCGCCGAGGATCAGCAGGCCGTACTTGAAGCCGTCCTTGAAGTCGGCGAACCAGGTGACCGCGAGGCCGGCGCCGACCACCGACAGGACCAGCGTTATCGGCCACTGCCGGACCGGCAGGGCGTGGTCTCGCCCGAGGGCCGGGGCCGCCCCCTCGGGCGGCAGGGTGCCGGTGGTCTTGACCGGCCTTTGCCGGGACCGCGCCGGTCGCGGGTCAGTCATGCTCGCCGTCCCTCGGGGGTCAGACGCCGGCGCGGCGCTCGGCCGCCTCGACGATGTTGTTGAGCAGCATCGCGCGGGTCATCGGGCCGACGCCGCCGGGGTTCGGGGAGATCCAGCCGGCCACCTCGGCCACACCCGGGTGGACGTCGCCGACGATCTTGCCCTCGCTGCGGCTGACGCCGACGTCCAGCACCGCGGCGCCCGGCTTCACGTCCTCCGGCTTGACCAGGTGCGGCACGCCCGCGGCGGCCACGATGATGTCGGCCTTGCGCAGGTGGGCGCCGAGGTCCCGGGTGCCGGTGTGGCACAGGGTGACGGTGGCGTTCTCGCTGCGGCGGGTCAGCAGCAGGCCGATCGAGCGGCCGACGGTGATGCCGCGGCCGACCACGACGACCTCGGCGCCGTCGATCTCGACGTCGTGCCGGCGCAGCAGCTCGACGATGCCCAGCGGGGTGCACGGCAGCGGGCCCTCGATGCCCAGGGCGAGGCGGCCGAGCGAGGTCGGGTGCAGGCCGTCGGCGTCCTTGTCCGGGTCCATCAGCTCCAGGACCGGGTTCTGGTCCAGGCCCTTGGGCAGCGGCAGCTGGACGATGTAGCCGGTGCAGGTCGGGTCGGCGTTGAGCTCGCGGACGACGTTCTCGACGTCCTCCTGGGTGGCGGTCGCGGGGAGCTCGCGCTGGATCGAGGCGATGCCGACCTCGGCGCAGTCCTTGTGCTTCCCGTTGACGTACCAGCGGCTGCCCGGGTCGTCGCCGACCAGGACGGTGCCGAGGCCGGGCGTGACGCCCTTCGCCTTGAGGACCGCCACGCGGGCGGCGAGTTCGGACTTGATCGCGGCGGCGGTGGCCTTGCCATCGAGAATCTGGGCAGTCATGACCCCATTCTCCCGGATCCCGGCGGCCCTCCGTACCGGGGTCTTCCCCGCGACCGGACGGGTACGGAAGGTCCGCACCACGTTGCGGTTGCGCCACAGTCTTGGCCCCCGCGCGGGAACCGGCTGGACAGGGCGCTGCCGTCCAGATGACGATATGCCCGCACCTCCTGCCGCGACCGGGCCCGGTGACGGGCCGACGGACACCGCGGTGGGGCGTACCAGGGGGAAAGAGCCAGTGATCCGACCACAGCACACCGTGCCGCCCGACCGGCCCGGCGCCGACCTCACCGCGCCGTGTCCGTCCCGGTGTCCGATCACCCGCTCGTCACGGCGCTGAGCCGGCCGCGCCCGTCACCGCCGCCGGGCCGTCACCGCACCCCGACAACGTCCCGTTCCGTCGACGAGCCGACTCGCCGACCGCAACCGGGCCCTCCGCCGTCCCGTCCCCACGTTCCCGCAACTGCCCGGAGGCACCGATGAGTTACCCGCCCGACCCGAACAACCCGTACGGCCAGCAGCCGCCCGCCGCCGGCTACGGCTACCCCCAGCAGGCCCCGCCGCCCGTGCCGGGCTACGGCTACCCGCAGCAGGCCCCGCCGCCGATGCCGGGCTACGGCTACCCGCCGGCCGTGCCGCAGACCATGCCGGGCCTGGTGACCACCGCGCGGGTGCTGCTGTTCATCGTGGGCGGCACCCAGGTGCTGATCGCGCTCGGCTGCCTGATCGGGGCGGCGGCCACCAAGGACGCCGTCAACAAGAGCGGGGCGAGCAGCAGCGACTTCATCTCCTCGATCGGCGACGCCGCCGCCGGCATCCTGGTCGTGGTCGGCATCGTGTTCGCGCTGGCCGCCGCGCTGTCCATCACGCTGGGCGCGAAGTACGGCAAGGGCGGCAACGCCACCCGGATCACCACCATCGTCTACGGCTCGATCGCCGCGCTGTTCGGCCTGCTCGACCTGGCCAGCGGCGTCTCCCAGGGCATCACGGTGAGCATCATCTTCGGCCTGCTCTGGGTCGCGATATGCGTCATCTGGATCACCGCGATGTGCACCCAGGACGGCGTCAACTGGTTCAACCGGCCGCGCTACTGACCGCACGGCACGGACCCACGACGAAGCGGCCCGGCCCCCTCCGCCGAGGGGCCGGGCCGCTTCGTGCGCTCAGTGGAAGAAGTGCCGCGCGCCGGTGAAGTACATCGTCACGCCGGCCTTCTGCGCCGCCTCGACGACCTGCTCGTCACGGATCGAGCCGCCCGGCTGGACGATCGCCCGGACACCGGCCGCGATCAGGATCTCCGGGCCGTCCGGGAACGGGAAGAACGCGTCCGAGGCGGCGTAGGAGCCCTTGGCCCGCTCACCGGCCCGCTCGACCGCGAGCTTGCAGGAGTCGACCCGGTTGACCTGGCCCATGCCGACGCCGACCGAGGCGCCGTCCTTGGCCAGCAGGATCGCGTTGGACTTGACGGCCCGGCAGGCCCGCCAGGCGAAGGCCAGCTCGGCCAGCTCGGCCGCGGGGAGCGCCTCGCCGGTGGCCAGCGTCCAGTTCGCCGGGTCGTCGCCCTCGGCCTGCACCCGGTCGGCGTCCTGGAGCAGCACACCGCCGGAGATCGGGCGGACCTCCTGGCGGTTGGCCGGGGCCCCGGGGGCGACCAGCACCCGCAGGTTCTTCTTCCGGGCCAGCACCTCGACCGCGCCGTCCTCGTAACCGGGGGCCACGACGACCTCGGTGAAGATCGGGGCGATCTGCTCGGCCAGCTCGACGGTGACCGGGCGGTTGACCGCGATCACGCCGCCGTACGCGGAGACCGGGTCGCACTCGTGGGCCTTGCGGTGCGCCTCGACGACGTCGGCGCCGGTCGCGATGCCGCACGGGTTGGCGTGCTTGATGATCGCGACGGCCGGCTCGGCGTGGTCGTACGCGGCGCGGCGGGCGGCGTCGGTGTCGACGTAGTTGTTGTACGACATCTCCTTGCCGTGCAGCTGCTCGGCGCCGGCCAGACCGCCGGTGCCGTCGCTGTACAGCGCGGCGCCCTGGTGCGGGTTCTCGCCGTAGCGCAGCACGTCCTGCCGCTCCCAGGTGGCGCCGAGGAACGCGGGGAACCGCTCGTCGCTCGGGGCGTAGCCGGCCTCGAACCAGGAGGCGACGGCCACGTCGTAGGCGGCGGTGTGGGCGAACGCGGCACCGGCCAGGCGCTTGCGGGTGGCCAGGTCGAAGCCGCCCCCGCGGACGGCCGTCAGCACGTCGTCGTAGCGGGCCGGGTCGACCACCACGGCCACCGACGGGTGGTTCTTCGCGGCGGCGCGGACCATGCTCGGGCCGCCGATGTCGATCTGCTCGACGCACTCGTCCGGGGTGGCGCCCGAGGCGACGGTGGCCTTGAACGGGTAGAGGTTCACCACGACCAGGTCGAAGGGCTCGACGCCGAGCTCGGCCAGCTGGGCGCGGTGCGACTCCAGCCGCAGGTCGGCGAGCACACCGGCGTGCACCCGCGGGTGCAGCGTCTTCACGCGCCCGTCCAGGCACTCCGGGAAGCCGGTCAGCTCGGAGACCTCCGTCACCGGGACCCCGGCGGCGGCGATCCGGCCGGCGGTGGAGCCGGTGGAGACGATGGCGACCCCGGCGGCGTGCAGGCCCTGGGCCAGCTCCTCCAGACCGGTCTTGTCGTACACGCTGATCAGCGCACGACGGATCGGACGGATGTTCTCGGAGACAGGGGGGGTGGTGGAGCTGGCACTCATGCCGGGATCCATACCTTTCGGTCCTCGATGCGGTGACCTTCGCGGGCCAGCCGGCCCACGACGTCGACGAGCAGCTTGCGCTCGACAGTCTTGATGCGCTCGTGCAGCGCTTCGCCGCCATCGGCGTGGTCGGCGTCGACGACCTCGACGACGCCCTGCGCGATGATCGGCCCGGTGTCCACGCCGGCGTCGACCAGGTGGACGGTGCAGCCGGTGACCTTCACGCCGTACGCGAGCGCGTCGGTGACGCCGTGGGCGCCGGGGAAGGCGGGCAGCAGTGCGGGGTGGGTGTTGACGATCCGCCCGGCGAAGGCCTCGATGAACGCGGGGCCGAGGAGCTTCATGAAGCCGGCCGTGACCACCAGGTCCGGCCGGTGGGCGGCGACGGAGGCGGTCAGCGCGCGGTCCCAGTCGGCGCGGTCCGGGAAGTCCTTCACCCGGTGCACGAAGCTCGGCAGGCCCGCCCGCTCCGCCCGCTCCAGGCCGGCGATCCCGTCCCGGTCCGCGCCCACCGCGACGATCTCGGCGCCGTACGCCGGGTCGGCGACGGTGTCGATCAGCGCCTGGAGGTTGGTACCGGAGCCGGAGACCAGCACCACCAGGCGGGCCGGTCCGGGCGTACGGGGCGGGAAGAGCTGGGCGGGGGCGGCGGCCACTGCGCGATTCTCCGTAGGTCGGGCGCCGCCCGCTGGTACGTCCACCGGCGGTGGGGCCACTACGAACGGCAGGTCGAGCGAAGGGGGACACCAGGAGAACCCGCCGCGACGCGGGCCCCCGGGAACCGATCTGAGCTGCTGACCGTCACCACGATAACGGCTGGTCGGAGGCCCCCCGCACCCCGCCGGTGCCGCTACGCGCGTAGTTGAGACGGGGATCTCCTCGGGCCCGCCGCACCGGAGTTGCCCGCGCGCGGCACGGCTGCGGGCAGGCCCCCGCCGGTCCCTCGAACGCTTGCGGGATCATTGGGGGCGGAGGAGAGTGCCCCGACGCGCGACCTCCGGCACGAGCCCCGACCGAGAAGGAACGGCTGAACCCATGAGCAGCGGCGACGACACCGACGAGCGCAACCCCTTCGCGCCGCCGCCCGCGGACGCCCCGGACCAGCCCTGGCGGCCGCGCAGCCCCTGGCCCGGCCAGGGCTCCGAGGGCGACCGCGGGCCCGGTGGCCAGGGCGACGGCCAGGGCGGCGACCGCCCGCCGTTCCCGCCGCCGTGGGGCCCGGGCCCCGGCGACGGCGGTCCCGGCCGACGGCCGCAGACTCCGCCGCCGCCCCGGCTCGACCCGACCGACCCGGCCCACCGCAAGGCCCGCAACGCCGCGCTGGCCGGGCCGTTCGCCCTGGTCTGCCTGTTCGTGGGCCTCCAGTGGATCGCCCTGCTGGTCGGGGCGCTCGGCATCGTCTGGGGCATCGGCGCGCTGCGCGCCAAGCGGCCCGCCGCAGCCGCAGCCGCCACCGGCACCGGCACCGGCACCGGCACCACCCTCGCGGGCGGCCCGGCCGGCGCCCCGGCGCCCAACCCGCTCACCCCGGCCGCGCTCGCCGGGATCCTCACCGGTGCGATGACCGTCGTGGTCGCCACCTCGGTGATCGGGCTCAGCGTCTACTACCAGGACTACATGACCTGCGTACGGGACTCGCTGACCAACGTCGGCGCCGAGAACTGCGACCGGTACGCACCGCAGTGGTACGTGGACTTCACCGGCAACTCGGAGTGAGTCGGCCCGCTCAGCCGGCGGAGCGCTGACCGGACCACCACAGGACCAGGGCGTACGTCCGGGCGCGCAGCTCCAGCGCGCTCCGGCGCGCCCGGAGCGCGAGCCGGGCGGGGGTGCCCGGGCCGACCGCCGGGGTCGTCGGCCCGGCCTCCGGGCCCTCCACCTCGTCCGCGCTCCCGACCGGCGTCGGGCCGAGCACCCGGTACCGGACCAGCAGGGCCCCGGGCACCGCCACCAGGGCCAGCCAGCCCGCCGCCGCCGGCCCCGTCCACCACGGCACCGGCCCCAGCCGCGCCATCCGCTCGGCCGCCAGCGCACCGCCCGACAGCCAGCCCAGCACCGCCGCCCCGGCCCCCAACAACAACGCCGCCGCCACCGCCGCCACGGCCGTCGCCGCGGGCGGCCAGGGCTGCGCGCCGTCCGCGTCCCCCCGCCGGCCCGCCGCCGCACGGCCGAGCAGGACCGCCGGCACCAGCCCCGCCAGCAGCGGCAGCAGCAGCGCCGCCAGCCGCCAGCCGCCCGGTCCGTCCTGCGGCAGCAGGGCGAACAGCGGGAACTCCGGCACCGGGCCGAGCCTCGCCCCGCCCGGCGACACCACCGCCCCGGCACCGACCTCGAATCCCGGGCCCAGCGCGTACGCCGCACCCCACAGCACGGCGTTCGGCAGCAGCGCGACGGTGAGCAGCAGCAGCCCGACCAGCGCGACGGGACCGCCGCCGAGCAGCGCCATCCCGCGCCCGCCGCCGGCCAGCGCGTCCAGCACCGCCGCCGCAGCCACCAGCAGCCCGCCCGCCGCGACCAGCCCCGCGCCCGCCGCCCCGGCCGCCCGGCCCACCACGGAGCCCCCGCCGGCCGGCCGCCAGCCGGCCGGGATCCGCTCCACCAGCCGTTCGACGCCGTCCCCCACCGGTTCGGCCGAACGGACCCCCGCGGCCGTCGACAGCCCCGCGAGCAGTCCCACCACCAGCAGGTCCGGCAGCACCCGGCTGCGGAACAGCCCGGCCCCCGCGCAGTGCAGCGCCACCGCGGCCGCGACCGCGCAGTACCCCGCCCACAGCGCCGTCGGACCGCCCCAGCGCGACCGCAGCCCGCGCCGGGCCGCGACGCCGGCCCCGGCCCGGTAGAGCCGCACCACCAGCAGGACGCCGAGCAGCAGCGGAGTGACCGTCAGCGGGGCCTCCGCCGCCCCGCGCAGCACCGGCGCGCCGTGCCCGAGCAGCCAGAGAGCGCCCGCCAACCGGGTGGCTCCGGCGGCGTCCGAGTCCGCGTACGGCGTCGCCACCCAGAGCCCCAGCACCGGCACCCCGACGGCTGCCAGGCCGACCAACGCCGTGCGCACCCCCGCCAACAGGTCGGCCAGCACGGGCCGTCCACCCAGTTCGCCCGGCACTTCCAGGATCGGACGGCCCATCAGCTGCGTCATGCGCCTCATGGTGCCAAGGCGACTCGCCATGCTCCGTGAACCGGCAAACCGCCGCCGTGTCCCAGATTATTGGCTTATGCGCCTTTTCAGACCCTGCCCCCAAGCCGCCGCCGCCCCGGCCCGGAGCGTCTGATGACCACGCCCCCCACCCGCACCCCCGACCCGCTGCGGAAACTGACCCCCCGTGAGGCCCAGGCCCTCGCCCACCTGGCCGCCGGCCACGACCTCGACCACACCGCCGCCGCACTCGGCGTCACCGCCACCACCGCCCGCAGTTATCTCCACCGGGCCATGCGGAAACTCGGCTGCCCCACCGAAGCCGCCGCCATCGCCCTGCTCACCACCGCACCCCCCACCGGCCCGGGCAGGCGCTCCCCGGCCACGCCCACCGACACCCACCGGACGCGCACGGCCCCCACCGCCCCGGGAGAACGCAGCGGCATGACACAGACCACCCCGACCACCGGAGACCCCGGCACCAGCGGCGACCGCCACCGCTCCCCCTCCCCCTCCCCCTCGCCCTTGCCCTCGCCCGGACGGCCCACGGCCGACGGCGCGTCCGGCGCCCCGACGCGCCCCCGGCCGGGACCGGGCGACGGCCCCGCGGCGCCGCCCGCCGCCGCAGGCGGTCCGGCGAAGGCCCCGGCCGAGGGCCGACGCGGCACCGGCCCGGCCCGGCCCGCCGCCGAACGCCGCGGGCCGCAGCCGACCGACCGGCGGCAGAGCACGGACGGCCGGCGGAGCCGGGACACCGGCGGCCCGGGCGGCCCCGCCCGGGGACGGTCGCGGGACCGCACGGCGGACGGCCGGAGCGGCACCCGCCCGGCGACACCCGCCGGGCCCCCGGCCGACGGGTCCGCCGGGCGGAACCGGCCCGACGGCCGACCGGCCGCGACGCCCACCGGGCCCGGCACCGCGTTCGGCCCCGGCGCCGCGTTCGGCCCCGGCGGACGGGCGGAGCGGGGCCGGAGCGGCGGCGGGCGGCCCGCGCCGGAGCCCCCCGCCGCGGGCCCGGAGCACCGGGACGCCGCCCCCGCACCCGCACCCGTCGAGCGCGACACCGGCGGCGCCCGGGAGCGGATCAGCCTGGCGCTCACCGAGGCGGGGCACGGACGGGACCTGTCGGAGAACTTCGAGGAGCTGTACGAGGACGCGCACACCCGGCTGGTGCAGCAGGTGTTCCTGCTGACGGCCTGTCGGCACCGCGCGGTGCACTGCGTGCGGCGGGCGTTCGGCGAGGCCCGGCAGGACTGGGGCGGGGTGGTCGGGTCGGGCGATCCGGAGGGCTGGGTCCGGGTGCGGGCGTGCGAGCTGGCGCTGTCGCCGTGGCGGCGCGGCGGGCCCCGGCGGGCGGGCGCGTGGGCGCTGCCGCACCGGCGGATCCGGGTGCGGCCGGCCGACGAGGCCCAGTCGGTGCTGCCGGACCACGACCGGCTGACCGACCGGGACAGGGCGCTGCTGAAGGCGCTGCGGCGGCTGTCCCGGCCGCAGCGGCGGGCACTGGTCCTGCACGACGGGCTGGGTCTGCCGGCCAGCGCGATCGCGGTGGAGGTGGAGTCGACCCGCCGGGCGGCCGAGGGGCGGGTCTGGGCGGCCCGGGAGGCGCTGGCGCAGTGGGTGCCGGAGCTGGTGGGGCCGGATCCGGCGGCACCGGGCTTCGCGGACGGGCTGAGCGGGCTGCTGCACCGGGCGGCGGTGCGGGGCTGTCCGGAGCCGCACCGGGCGCCGGTGCCGGTGCTCCAGGCCCGGCACCGGTTGTGGACGGCGAGCCGGACGGGCGCGGCGGCGCTGCTGACGGTGGCCGTGGGCGGGGCCGCGGTGGCGACGCTGGCGGGGCTGCGCCCGGCAGCGCTGTTCCACGAACCGGATCCGCCCGTCCCCGCGCTCTGCGTACCGGCCCCGACCGCGGAGGTGGCGGAGCCGGGGGTGCCGCTGCTGCCGGGCGGGGCGCCGAACGGCATCAGCAGCCTGTGGTGCAGCCCGACGCCGGGCCTGGAGGCGGTGGTGGCGGATCCCCAGGCGCAGGCGGTGGCCCGCTGGGAGCTGCCGGTGGCGGCCCGGGGGGCCGCCCCGCCGCCGCAGCAGGATCCGGCGGCCTGCCCGGCCTGGTCCCCGCTGCCCTGCGGCACGGGACCGGCGCACTGAGACGGCGGCACCGGAACGGAGCGCCGGAACGGCGAGCGCCCCCGCCCACGAAGGGCGGGGGCGCTCACGCGCGGGTGACCAGGGGTCAGCCGGCGATGATCTCGCGAGCCAGGCGGGCGGTCTCGGACGGCGTCTTGCCGACCTTGACACCGGCGGCCTCGAGGGCCTCCTTCTTCGCCTGGGCGGTGCCCGAGGAGCCGGAGACGATGGCGCCGGCGTGGCCCATGGTCTTGCCCTCGGGGGCGGTGAAGCCCGCGACGTAGCCGACGACCGGCTTGGTGACGTGCTCGGCGATGTAGGCCGCGGCACGCTCCTCGGCGTCGCCACCGATCTCACCGATCATGACGATGATCTCGGTCTCCGGGTCCTCCTGGAAGGCCTTGAGGGCGTCGATGTGGGTGGTCCCGATGACCGGGTCACCGCCGATGCCCACGGCCGAGGAGAAGCCGATGTCGCGCAGCTCGTACATGAGCTGGTAGGTCAGGGTGCCCGACTTCGACACCAGACCGATCTTGCCGGAGGTGGTGATGTCGGCCGGGATGATGCCGGCGTTCGACTGGCCGGGGCTGATCAGGCCGGGGCAGTTCGGGCCGATGATCCGGGTCTTGTTGCCCTTGGAACCGGCGTACGCCCAGAACGCGGCGCTGTCGTGGACCGGGACGCCCTCGGTGATGACGACGGCCAGCGGGATCTCGGCGTCGATGGCCTCGACGACGGCGGCCTTGGTGAAGGCCGGCGGCACGAAGAGGACGGAGACGTCGGCGCCGGTCTCCTTCATCGCCTCGGCGACGGAGCCGAAGACCGGGATCTCGGTGCCGTCGACGTCGACGGTGGTGCCGGCCTTGCGCGGGTTGACGCCACCGACGATCTGGGTGCCGGAGGCGAGCATGCGGCGGGTGTGCTTCATGCCCTCGGCGCCGGTCATGCCCTGGACGATGACCTTGCTGTCCTTGGTAAGGAAGATAGCCATGGTGTTAAGTCCCCTTCCTTACTTGTTGGCCAGCTCGGCGGCGCGGTCGGCCGCACCGTCCATGGTGTCCACGCGCTGCACCAGCGGGTGGTTGGCGTCGTCCAGGATCTTGCGACCCAGCTCCGCGTTGTTGCCGTCCAGGCGGACGACCAGCGGCTTGGAGACGTTCTCGCCCTTGCTCTTCAGGAGCTCCAGGGCCTGCACGATGCCGTTGGCGACCGCGTCACAGGCGGTGATGCCGCCGAAGACGTTGACGAACACCGACTTGACGTCGGGGTCGCCGAGGATGATCTCCAGGCCGTTCGCCATGACCTCGGCGGAGGCGCCGCCGCCGATGTCCAGGAAGTTGGCGGGCTTGACGCCGCCGTGCTTCTCACCGGCGTAGGCGACCACGTCGAGGGTGCTCATGACGAGGCCCGCGCCGTTGCCGATGATGCCGACCTGGCCCTCGAGCTTGACGTAGTTCAGGCCCTTGGCCTTGGCGGCGGCCTCGAGCGGGTTGGCCGCGGCCTTGTCCTCGAGCGCCTCGTGCTCGGGCTGACGGAACTCGGCGTTCTCGTCCAGGGAGACCTTGCCGTCGAGCGCGATGATCTTGCCGTCACCGGACTTGATCAGCGGGTTGACCTCGACGAGGAGGGCGTCCTCCTTGATGAAGACGGTCCACAGCTTCTGCAGGACCTCGGCGACCTGGTCGGCGACCTCGGCCGGGAACTTCGCCGCGGCGACGATCTCGGCGGCCTTCTCCGGGGTGCAGCCCTCGTTGGCGTCGACCGGGATCTTGGCGAGCGCGTCGGGGTTCTCCTCGGCGACGACCTCGATCTCCACGCCGCCCTCGACGCTGGCCATGGCCAGGAAGGTGCGGTTGGTGCGGTCCAGCAGGAACGAGACGTAGTACTCGTCCTTGATGTCCGCGGTCTGGGCCAGCATCACCTTGTGAACGGTGTGGCCCTTGATGTCCATACCGAGGATCGCCTCGGCCTTGGCGACGGCGTCGGCCGGGTCGGCGGCGAGCTTCACGCCACCGGCCTTGCCACGGCCGCCGACCTTCACCTGAGCCTTGACGACGGCGCGTCCGCCGAAGCGCTCGGCGATGGCGCGAGCGGCTTCGGGGGTCTCGATGACATCACCGTCAAGCACGGGCACACCGTGCTTGGCGAAGAGGTCCCTCGCCTGGTACTCGAACAGGTCCACGTGTGTTCGTCCTTGTTCGTGGTCGCGGATTGTGTCTCTACGAGCGTGCCACGGCAGGATCTTCGCTGCGGGTCGTCGGGGCGGTGCGGGTACGCAGAGGTACGGCCTTGCGGCCCACACAGCCACGGGCGCACACGTCAATCAACACGCGCGTCACGTCCGTCTGGCAGGTTATCCCCGTGGGACGGGCCTGTTCCGCCCGGGGCCCTGTCCGGCTTGGGTGAGAACCGTCACAGATCGGCCCGGACACGTCACCCGCGGATCGGGCGGGTTCACCCGCCCGGGTGAGGTCGTCACATCCCCGGGCCGGCCCCCTCCGCGGTGCCGCCCGCCGTCAGGTGCCGCGGGATCGGGCGCTTCTCGATCGCCGCCGCCATGATCTCCGGGAAGGCGTCCGGGGTGCAGGCGAAGGCCGGGGCGCCGAGCGCGGCCAGGGCGGCGGCGTGGGCGTGGTCGTACGCCGGGGCGCCCTCGTCGGAGAGCGCGAGCAGCGCGATGAACTGGACGCCCGCCGCCTTCATCGCGGCGACCCGGCGCAGCATGCCGTCCCGGACGCCGCCCTCGTACAGGTCGCTGATCAGCACCACGACGGTCTCGGAGGGCCGGGTGATCTTCGACTGGCAGTAGGCGAGCGCGCGGTTGATGTCGGTGCCGCCGCCGAGCTGGGTGGCGAACAGGACGTCCACCGGGTCGGTGAGCTGCTCGGTGAGGTCGACCACCGAGGTGTCGAAGACGACCATCCGGGTGTCCAGGGTGCGCATCGAGGAGAGCACCGCGCCGAACACCGCCGAGTGGACGACCGAGGGCGCCATCGAGCCGGACTGGTCGACGCAGAGGATGACGTCCTTCTTCACCCCGCGCTGGGCGCGGGCGTAGCCGACCAGCCGCTCGGGCACGACCGTGCCGTGCTCGGGCAGGTAGTTCCTCAGGTTGGCCCGGATCGTCCGGTCCCAGTCGATGTCCCGGTGGCGCGGCCGGTTCACCCGGGCGCTGCGGTCGAGGGCGCCGCCCACGGTGGCCCTGGTCCGGTCGGCGAGCCGGCGCTCCAGGTCCGCGACCACCCTGCCGACCACGGCCCGGGCGGACTCCCGGGTGGTCTCGGGCAGCGCGTGCTTGAGCGAGAGCAGGGTCCCGACCAGGTGCACGTCCGGCTCGACGGCCTCCAGCATCTCCGGCTCCAGCAGCAGCCGCTCCAGGCCGAGCCGGGTGATCGCGTCCTGCTGCATCAGCTGGACGACGGTGGACGGGAAGTACCTGCGGATGTCGCCCAGCCAGCGCGCCACCTGCGGGGCCGAGCCGCCCAGTCCGGCGCCGCGGCGGCCGCCGCGGGCCGGGCGGGCGCCCTCCTCGGGGCCGCCCCGGTACAGCGCGGCGAGTGCGCCGTCCATCGCGGCGTCGCGACCGCGCAGGGTGCAGCCGGTGCCGTCGGCCTCGCCGCCGAGCACCAGGCGCCAGCGGCGCAGCCGTTCGTCGGTCGGGGTCGCTGCCATCGGGTCCTCCTGGTGCGGCGGGTGCGGGGTCAGGTGTTGCGGCCGGCGGGCTGGCGGGGGATCGTCGGGCGGACGCCGAGCAGCACGGCCAGCACCGGGACGGCGGCGTCGGCACGCTCCCGGTCGAGGGCGCCGACCGGCTCGGCGGCCGTCGGGGTCGCGCCCGGCGGCCCGGCCGCGACCCGGCCGCCGATGGTGGTGCGCACGCCGGCCTCCAGGCCGGCGAAGGTGCGCCGCAACAGCGGCAGCACGTCGGTGAACGCCTCCTCGCCGACCCCGCAGAGCCATCCGTCCAGCAGGGCGAGCAGCCGCGGGTCGTGCAGCAGCAGGGCGCCGCCGCCGGTGAGGAAGCCCTCGACCCAACCGGCCGCGTCCGCCGGGGCACTGGCCGCGGACAGCACCAGGCCCAGCCGTCGGCCGGCCTCCTCGGAGTCCAACCGGCCGTCGTCCAGCAGCAGTCGGACGGCGCGGCCGCGGAGCAGGCCGGGGGCTCCGGTGGCCGGTCCGCCGACGGGCTCGCGGCGGGCCAGCGAGTGGAGGGCGGCGGCCCACCGGGCGGGCAGGCCCTCCGGGTCCGCCGCGTCGTCCAGGGCTGTCGTGCCCTCCGGGGCTGTCGTGCCCTCCGGGTCCGCCGCGTCGTGCGGGTCGGCCGTGCCGTCCGGGGCGAGCAGCGCGATCGCGCCGTGCACCTCGTCGATCCGGGCCCGCATCGCGGCGGCGCCCTGCGCGTCCAACCCGACGCAGGCGGGCGGCAGTCCGACGCAGACCCGCTCGGCCAGGCCGGCCGCGGCCCCGGCCAGCGCGCCGTGGTCGGTACCGCGCACGTCGCCGTAGCGCAGCGCGCGGACCAGCGCGGGCAGCGCACCCGCCAGGTGCGCGACGTCGGTGTCCAGGGCCGCGCAGTCGGCCAGCACCCGCATCACGGCGGGCAGCGCCCCGGACAGCCCGGCCAGCAGGCAGCTCTCCACCAGGCCGGTCAGCTCGGCGAGTTCGGCGGCGGCCCGGGCGGTGCCGACCGCCTTGTTGACGGCGGCCTCCTCCACCGTGGTACCCCACTGGGCCGCCTCGGCGATCCGGACCGCGAACTCGGGCTGCCAGCACACCCGCCAGCTCTCCCGGAAGGTGCCGGTGGAGTGGACCGTGGAGCGGGCCGGCACGCCCCACTCGACGCCCAGCAGCCGCAGCCGGTGCAGCAGCCGGGAGCGGGCCGCGTCGGTGTCCTTGCGCAGGTCGAGGTCCACGTCCCGGGGCGCGGCCTCGGGCTTGAGCCGCAGCGAGCGCTGGAGCCGGGCGAGGTCGCGCTGCAGCGGCACGGCCGGGGCGGCGTCCGGCACCTCGCCGAGCGCGTCGCCGACCACCAGGCGGTCCCGGACCAGTTCCAGGGCGACGTCCGAGCCCTCGCAGAGCACCGCGCGGACGGCGTCCAGGGTCTCCGTCAGCCCGGCGAGCGGGCGGCCGCGCAGCACGGCGAGGGTCTCGGCGAGCCGGACCGCCTCGATGACGTGGGCGGAGGAGACCGGGTGGTCCTCGGCGCGCAGCAGTTCGGCGGCCCGGGTGAGCCAGCGCGGCACCGGATCGCCCTCGGCGGTGAACAGGTGGTGGTACCAGCCGGGGGACTGCACGCCCGCGCCGTAACCGGCGGCCCGGGAGAGGCGCCGGTGCGTCCACGGGATCCAGGTGATGTCCGTCCGCACCTTCTTCGGCAGCCCGGCGAGCAGCGCCCGGTCGTGGGCGACGGTCGGCGTCGCGGCCAGCGCGGGCACGTGGAAGGCGCCGCAGACCACGGCGATCCGGCCGTACCCGGCGCGTCGGGCGGCACGGATCCGCTGGCGCATGTGCGCCTCGCGCAGCTGGTCCCGGCGGGACTCGCCGAGGCCCTCGGCGCGCAGCGCGGCCATCGCCTCGGCGACCGCGGCGAAGGGCGCCAGCGCGTCCGCGCCGGGGGCCCGGTGCTCGACCACGTCCTCCCACCAGCGTTCCGGGTCGTCGTGGCCGGCGGCCTCGGCGAGCAGTGCCAGCGGGTCGGCGGGCAGGTCGTCGCCGGGCTCCCCGGCCTCCTCCTCCCCGGGGGCGGGCGCGAAGCCGTGGGCGGCGGGCAGGTCGATGAAGTGGACCGGCAGGTCGTGGTCCACGGCGTACCGGATCGCCACCCACTCCGGGGAGAACTCGGCGTACGGCCAGAACGCGGCCCGCGCCGGGTCGTCCACCGCGTGCGCGAGCAGCGCGACCGGCGGCACCAGGTCCTTCTCGGCGGCGAGGTGGACGACCGCGTCGGCCTCCGGCGGCCCCTCGATCAGCACCGCGTCCGGCTGCCACTGCGCCAGCGCGGCGGCCACCGCCCGGGCCGAACCGGGCCCGTGGTGCCGGATGCCCAGCAGGGCGACCTCCGAGGTCACGCCGTCACCTCGCGGGCCGCGCGGTAGAAGTCCTTCCAGCCGTCGCGCTCGCGCACCACCCCTTCGACGTACTCGCGCCAGACCGCCCGGTCCGCCACCGGGTCGCGGACGACCGCGCCGAGGATCCCGGCCGTGACGTCCCCGGCGCGCAGCACGCCGTCGCCGAAGTGGACGGCCAGGGCCAGGCCGTTGGCCACCACCGAGATCGCCTCGGCGGTGGAGAGGGTGCCGCTCGGGGTCTTGACCTTCGTCCGGCCGTCCACGGTGAGGCCGGCCCGCAGCTCGCGGAAGACCGTCACCACCCGCCTGATCTCCTCGGCGCCGCCGGGCAGTTCGGGCAGGTCGAGGGAGCGGCCGAGCTGGTTGACCCGGCGGGTGACGATGTCGACCTCCTCGTCCAGCGAGCCCGGCAGCGGCAGCACGACGGTGTTGAAGCGGCGGCGCAGCGCGCTGGACAGCTCGTTGACGCCGCGGTCGCGGTCGTTGGCGGTGGCGATCACGTTGAAGCCGCGCACGGCCTGCGTCTCACCGCCCAACTCCGGTACCGGCAGCGTCTTCTCGGACAGGATGGTGATCAGGCTGTCCTGCACGTCGGCCGGGATGCGGGTGAGCTCCTCGATCCGGGCGAGCTTGCCGTCCGCCATCGCGCGCATCAGCGGCGAGGGCACCAGGGCGTCCCGGCTGGGCCCGTGGGCGAGCAGTTGGGCGTAGTTCCAGCCGTACCGGACGGCCTCCTCGGGGGTGCCGGCGGTGCCCTGCACCAGCAGTGTGGAGTCGCCGCTGATCGCGGCGGCCAGGTGTTCGGACACCCAGGTCTTCGCGGTGCCGGGCACCCCGAGCAGCAGCAGCGCGCGGTCCGTCGCCAGGGTGGTGACGGCGACCTCGACGATCCGGCGCGGGCCGATGTACTTGGGGGTGATCCGGGTGCCGTCGGGCAGTTCGCCGCCGAGCAGGTACGTCGCCACGGCCCACGGCGAGAGCTTCCAGCGCTCCGGGCGCGGACGGTCGTCCTGCGCGGCCAGGGCGGCCAGCTCGCCGGCGAAGGCGTCCTCGGCGTGCTGCCGCAGAACGTCGGTCATGGGGGCTCCTTCGGGTCGGCCGCCGGGCGCACGGATGCCCGGCGGCGGGGTGATCGGGGCGCCCGGCGCGTTCCGGAAGCGAGGGCCCCAAGGGAGCCAGGTCGGCGTCCCGGCCTGTGGGAACCACCTTGCAACGCGGCACTGACAACGGCCGGACGGGCCGTCAGCCACTGTCAGTGCCGCCCCCTACGGTCGGTCGCATGGAGGAACGCTGGAGCACCGAACACGTCCTGTCCCTGGCCCCTGACGCCGCGTCGCGAAAGTCCGCGGGCAAGCTGTCCGCGCCCGGGCCGTGGTCCGGGACGGGCACCGACGGCGCCGCGCTCTGGGGCGAGTGCCAGGGCAGCGGCCGCACGCCGTACCGCACCGTGATCGAACTCGCCACGCCCGCCTACCAGTGCAGCTGCCCCAGCCGGAAGTTCCCGTGCAAGCACGCGCTCGGGCTGCTCCTGCTGTGGAGCGGCTCCCCGACGGCGGTGCCGGCCGGCGCGCCCGCCGACTGGGCCGCCGACTGGCTCCGGGCCCGGGAGGAGCGCACCGAGAAGCGCGCGGCGCCCCCGGCCGACCCGGAGGCCGCCCGCCGCCGGTCCGAGCGGCGCGGCGCCCGGGTCGCGGCCGGCGCCGCCGAGCTGCGGCTGCGGCTGGCCGACCGGGTCCGGCACGGCCTCGCCGACCAGTCCACGGCCGGCCCCTGGGAGGAGGTCGCGGCCCGGATGGTCGACGCCCAAGCCCCCGGACTCGCCACCCGGGTACGGGAGTTGGACACGCTGCCGGAGGAGCGGCTGCTCGCCGAGTACGCGCTGCTCCACCTGCTCGCCACCGCCGCCACCCGGATCGACGAACTGCCCTCCGAGCTGGCCGCCACCGTCCGCGCCCGGGTCGGCTACACCGTGGACGCCGCCGAGGTGCTCGCCGGGCCGACGGTCCGGGACCGCTGGCTGGTCCTCGGCAGCCGGGACAGCTCGGACGAGCGGCTCACCACCCGGCGGGTCTGGCTGCGCGGCGCCAAGACCGGCCGCCCCGCCCTGCTGCTCGCCTTCGGCCGCCCGGGCCAGGCCCCGGACCTCGCCCTGCCCACCGGTCACCTGCTGGAGGCCGAACTCGGCTTCCACCCCGGCGCCCGCCCGCTGCGCGCCGCACTCGGCACCCGCTACGGCGCCCCCGGGCCCGGCCCGGCCGCCCCGCCCGCCGGGCTCACCGTCGCCGAGGCGGTGGCCGGCTACGGCGCCGCGGTCGCCGACGACCCGTGGCTGGACGCCTGGCCGACGGTGCTCACCGGGGTCGTCCCGGTGAGCACCCCCGACGGCTGGCACCTGACGGACGGCCACCACACCGTCCCGGTCCGCCCCTCGGCCGTCCCGGAGGCGGCGCTGTGGCGGCTGGCCGCGGTCTCCACCGGCCGCCCCCTGACGGTCTTCGGCGAGTACGGCCACCTGGGCTTCGCCCCGGTCACCGCCTGGCCCGCCGGGCACCGCCCGGTCGGCCTCACTACCGCTGAGGAGAAGCGACGATGACGATCACCCCGGACCCGTGGGAGACCCTGCGGACCAGCGCCCTGCTCGGCACCGACCGGCGCCCGCTCCCGGCCACCGCGCTGCCGCTCGCCGACGCCGTGGACCGCTCCGACCCGGCCACCGCCCTGCTGGAGCTGGCCGCGCTGGCCACCGTCCGCCGCAGGGCCGGCGCCCTGCCCGTCCCCGCCACCGAGCCGCCCGGCCCACCCGCGCCCGAGGACCACCGCCCGGAACTGCCCGAGGCCGCCGCCCGCCGACTGGCCGTCCTGCTCACCGGGCGCTCCGGCGGCAGCGGCACCGGCGGCACCCTGGCCAACCTCGCCGAACTGCTGCCGCAGTGGCTCGCCACCGCCCGGGCCGAGGGCCTGCGGCCACCCGCCGCGCTGATACCCGGGCTGCTCGACGCGGCCCGGGCGCGCAGTGAACTGCGGCCGGACGCCGTCGCGTTGGCCGGCCCGCTGGGCCACTGGCTGGCCGCCCGGAACCCCGACTGGCGGTTCGTGCTGCGCACCACCGCCGCCGAACCGGCCCCGCGGCCGGACGCCCCGGACGACCACCGGCCCTGGCACGAGGGCCTGTTCGCCGAGCGGGTCACCCACCTCACCCTGCTGCGCCGCCGCGACCCGGCCGCCGGGCTGCAACTGCTGCGCGGCACCTGGTCGACCGAGCGCGCCGAGGACCGCCTGCTCTTCCTGGACGCCCTCCAGGACGGCCTCTCCCCCGCCGACGAGCCGTTCCTGGAGGCCGCGCTGGGCGACCGCAGCAAGAACGTCCGCGCCACCGCCGCCGAACTGCTGTCCACCCTGCCCGGCTCGGCGCTCGCCGGGCGGATGGCCGAGCGGGCCCGGGCCGCGGTGGCCCTCGCCGGGAGCGGCACCCACCTGCTGGTCACCCCGCCCACCGCGTGCGACGAACGGATGCAGCGCGACGGCATCGCCCCCAAGTCCCCGACCGGGCGCGGCGAACGGGCCTGGTGGTTCGGCGAGGTGGTGGCCGCCGCGCCGCTCGCGCTCTGGCCGGAGAGCACCGGGCTGACGCCCGAGCAGCTGCTCGCCCTGCGGGTCGGCGACAGCGTGGACGAGACCAGCAGCAGCTGGGCCGACGACCTGCGCGAGGCCTGGGCGCGCGCCGCCGTGCGCCAGCACGACGCCGACTGGGCCCGGGCACTGCTCGGCCCGGCCCCCGTCCCGCCGGCCCGGGGCGTCGGACGCGCCCGCGGCGCCCGCGCCACCGGGGCCCCGGCCAAGCTGCTGGCCGTGCTCCCGCCGCCGGAGCGGGCCGCCTGGACGGCCGCCTTCATCGAGGTGCACGGCCTGGGCGACTCCTTCCAACTGCTCGGCGCCTGCGCCACTCCGTGGACACCGCCGCTGTCCACCACCGTGGTCGCGGCGCTGGCCCGGGCGGCCGCCTCCGGCGCGTACCCGTGGAGCCACAGCGGGGTGCTCGGGATGACGGAACGCGCGCTGGCACCCGGGGCGGCGGCCGCGGTGGAGGAGCTGGCCGCCGGGGCCGCCCCCGATTCGGCCTGGTCGGAGACCTTCGCCCGGCTGGCCGGGACGCTGCGCTTCCGGGCCGCGATGCTGGACGAGCTGCGACCGACCGCGGACGCGGGCTGAGCAGGGTCCGCGCACGGCAGCGGACGCGGGCCGCACACGGCGGAGCGGGCCGGTCCGCCCCGGACCGGCCCGCTCGACGGGTGTCCGGAACTCAGCCGGCCGTGCGCAGGTTGGCCTCGACCCAGGCCACCACGTCACGGGTGGGCGTCCCCGGGGTGAAGATGTCCGCGACGCCCATCGCCTTGAGCTCGACGATGTCCTCGTCCGGGATGATCCCGCCGCAGAACACCTTGATGTCCTCCGCGTCGCGCTCCTTCAGCAGTTCCAACACCCGTGCGCACAGCGTCATGTGGGCGCCGGAGAGGATCGACAGCCCGATGCCGTCCGCGTCCTCCTGGATCGCGGTGTCGACCACCTGCTCCGGGGTCTGGTGCAGCCCGGTGTAGATGACCTCCATACCGGCGTCGCGCAGGGCGCGCGCGATGACCTTGGCGCCCCGGTCGTGACCGTCGAGCCCCGGCTTGGCGACCACCACACGGATCGGCCCCGACACACTCATCACTGCCTCCTGGACCTCGTCGTCCATCATCCGACCGGACCTTGTGGGCCCACGGCTGTGGTCGACACGGTTAACGCTCGATAACCAACCGACCTGAGGGGAGATTAGCGCCACCCGCCCCGGTTGGCCGCGCCACCTCCCAAGAGGAGGGCAAAGTCACAGCCCCAGGCCTTGCTACCAGTGGGTATACCGGTCGTCAGGACCGCGGCGCCCCCGGGCACAGCCCCCCGTGCGCCCCCTTGACAACCGGCGGTTTTTCCGGGGCGTCGACCGTGGGGCTACAGTCTCGGCTGTTTACCTCGCCCGATGACGCGCCCGAGGCCCACCGAGGAGGCAGCCCCCGATGGCTCCCGAAGCAGCCGCCCGCCCGACCCGTGCGGAGCTGCGCCTCGCCGCCCGCGAGCAGTCCCGCGCCCAGCGTCGCGGCGCCGCCAAGGCGGCGACCCGGGCGGCGCTGTTCCGGGTCGCGGTGCCGTCGGTGGCCGCGCTCGGAGTCGCCGGCGCGGCGGGCGTCGCGGTGGTCCAGGAGCAGGCCGACCGGGCGCCGGCGCAGGCCTCGGCGGCCGACGCCCCGGCCACCACGGCCGCGCGGCAGACCGCCCAGCAGGCGGCCGCGCGCACCGACCAGGCGCAGTCCTCTCGCGGCGACGCCCGCCGGCCGCTGTCCGGCACCCAGTCCGGTGACGGCCAGTCCACCGCGACCGCCACCGCCACTCCGACCGCCGAGCCGACCGCGGAGCCGGTCAAACCCAAGGTGGTCATGCCGGTCGCCCGGCACGGTCTCGGCGAACTGTTCGGCGCGAACGGCACCCACTGGGCCAACCGGCACACCGGGATCGACTTCCCGGTGGACGGCGGCTCGGAGGTGTACGCCGTCCAGGACGGCACGATCCGGACCCAGTGGAACCCGTTCTACGGCTACATGTCGATACTGAAGATGTCCGACGGCACCGAGGCCTGGATGTGCCACCTGCGGGCGTACAAGGTCCGCAAGGGCCCGGTGAAGCAGGGCGACGTGATCGCCTTCGTCGGCAGCAGCGGCAACAGCACCGGGCCGCACCTGCACTTCGAGATCAGGCCCCAGAACAGCGGGCCGGTCGACCCGCTGCCCTGGTTCCTCGCGAACGGGCTGGACCCCCGCTGACTACAGCTTCTCCACCGGCGCGTACCGCAGCACCAGCCGCTTGCGCCCGGTGGAGCCGAAGTCGACCTCGGCCTGGGCGTTGTCGCCGAGGCCCGTCACACCCACCACCGTGCCCAGCCCGAAGGTGTCGTGGGTGACCCGGTCGCCGACCGCGAGCGAGACCACCTCGCGCTCCACCACCTTGCCGCCGCGCCGCACCGACTGCCCCCAGCCCGCCTTCGGCGCGGCCGCCCCGGCGGACGACGAGGAGCGCGAACTCCCGCCCCCGGACGAGGACCTGCCCCAGGACGAACCCGAGGAGAAGCCGCGCTGGACCGGCGCCTGCGCCGCCCCCGTCCGCTTCCACTCGACCAGCGTCTCGGGGATCTCCTCCAGGAACCGCGAGGCCGGGTTGTAGGCCGGCTGGCCCCAGGCGCTGCGCAGCACCGAGCGGGTCAGGTAGAGCCGCTCCCGGGCCCGGGTGAGCCCCACGTACGCGAGCCGGCGCTCCTCCTCCAGCTCCTTGACCTGGTTGAGCGCCCGCATGTGCGGGAAGATCCCGTCCTCCATGCCGGTCAGGAAGACCACCGGGAACTCCAGGCCCTTGGCGGTGTGCAGGGTCATCATCGTGATGACGCCCTGCCCCTCCTCGTCGTCGTCCGGGATCTGGTCGGAGTCGGCGACCAGCGCGACCCGCTCCAGGAAGTCGGCCAGCGAGCCGACCGGCGGCGCGCCGTCCTCGCCGGCGTCCGGCCGCTCGCCCGGGTCCTGCTCGTACTCCAGTGCCACCGACGCGAGTTCCTGGAGGTTCTCCACCCGGGTCTCGTCCTGCGGGTCGGTGGAGGCCTGGAGTTCGGCCAGGTAGCCGGTCTCCTCCAGGACGGCCTCCAGCACCGCCGCCGGGCCGGCGCCCGACTCGACGACCTGGCGCAGCCCGGCCATCAGGGTGTTGAACTTCTTGACCGCGTTGGCCGAGCGCGCGGCCATCCCGTACGCCTCGTCCACCCGCACCAGCGCCTGGGCGAAGGAGATCCGCTCCCGCGCGGCCAGCGCGTCGACCATCGCCTCGGCCCGCTCGCCGATGCCGCGCTTGGGCACGTTGAGGATCCGGCGCAGCGGCACGGTGTCCTCGGGGTTGGAGAGCACCCGCAGGTACGCCAGGACGTCCCGAACCTCCTTGCGCTCGTAGAAGCGCACCCCGCCGACCACCTTGTACGGCAGCCCGACCCGGATGAACACCTCCTCGAACACCCGGGACTGGGCGTTGGTGCGGTAGAAGATCGCGACGTCGCCGGGCTTGGCGTCGCCCGCGTCGGTGAGCCGGTCGATCTCGTCGGCGATGAACTGGGCCTCGCCGTGCTCGTCGTCCGCGACGTAGCCGACGACCTTCTCGCCGTGCTCGCCGGCCGTCCAGAGCTTCTTCTCGCGCCGGTTGGCGTTGCGCTCGATGACGGCGTTGGCGGCGCTCAGGATGGTCTGGGTGGAGCGGTAGTTCTGCTCCAGCAGGATCGTGGTCGCGTTCGGGTAGTCCTCCTCGAACGCGAGGATGTTGCGGATGGTCGCGCCGCGGAAGGCGTAGATCGACTGGTCCGCGTCACCCACCACGCACAGCTCGGCCGGCGGCACCTCGGCCAGCCGCGCGGCGGCCGGGTTCACCGGGTCCCCGTCCACGGTGCGCTTCGGGGCGTCGGCCGCGGAGCCGCCGGTCAGTTCGCGGACCAGGGTGTACTGGGCGTGGTTGGTGTCCTGGTACTCGTCGACCAGGATGTGCCGGAACCGGCGGCGGTAGTGCTCGGCGACGTCCGGGAAGGCCTGCAGCAGGTTCACCGTCGTCATGATGATGTCGTCGAAGTCGAGGGCGTTGGCCTCGCGCAGCCGCCGCTGGTAGAGCGCGTACGCCTCGGCGAGCTTCTTCTCCATCGGGTTGGCGGCCTGGTCGGCGAAGGTCTCCTCGTCGATCAGCTCGTTCTTCAGGTTGCTGACCTTCGCCGTGAAGGACTTCGGCGGGAACTGCTTCGGGTCCAGGTCGAGGTCGCGGCAGACCAGCGACATCAGCCGCTGGGAGTCGGCCGAGTCGTAGATCGAGAAGCTGGAGGTGAAGCCCAGCTGCTTGGACTCGCGGCGCAGGATCCGCACGCAGGCGCTGTGGAAGGTCGACACCCACATCGCCCGGGCGCGCGGGCCGACCAGCGCCTCGACGCGCTCGCGCATCTCGCCGGCCGCCTTGTTGGTGAAGGTGATCGCCAGGATCTCGCCCGGCTGCACCCCGCGGGCGCCCAGCAGGTAGGCGATCCGGTGGGTCAGCACCCGGGTCTTGCCGGAGCCGGCGCCGGCCACGATCAGCAGCGGCGAGCCGGCGTGCAGCACCGCCTCGCGCTGCGGGTCGTTCATCCCCTCCAGCAGCTGCGCCGGGTCGATCACCGTCCGGGCGGCGCCGTTGCGGTACCAGGCGTCCCGCGCGCTCTCGGCGGCGTGGTCGGTCTGGAACAGCCCGTCCGGGATCGCCTCCTCGTACGCGTCGTAAGGGGCCTCCTCCTCGTACGGCGGGGGCTCCTCGTCGATCGCGTCGACGGGCGCGGCGGGCTGCTTCGACCCGGCGGCGGGTGCCTCGAAACCGGGGAGCGGGAGGTCGTCAAAGAGGCTACTCATGGCACTCCGAGTCTATGGCCACCCACCGACAAGCCCGCCCGGCCGGTGGAATCCGGCCGGGCGGGCTCATCGGTGCGACGACGCGGGGCCGGAGGCCCCGGGGGCTCAGACCAGGCGGCGGGCGGTGGCCCAGCGGGTGAGCTCGTGCCGGTTGCTCAGCTGGAGCTTGCGCAGGACGGCCGAGACGTGGCTCTCCACGGTCTTCACCGAGATGAAGAGCTGCTTGGCGATCTCCTTGTAGGCGTAGCCGCGGGCGATCAGCCGCAGCACCTCGCGCTCGCGCTGGGTGAGGCGGTCCAGGTCCTCGTCCACCGGCGGGGTGTCGGTGGCGGCGAAGGCGTCCAGTACGAAGCCGGCCAGCCGCGGCGAGAAGACCGCGTCGCCGTCGGCGATCCGGAAGATCGCGTCGACCAGGTCGGTGCCGGTGATGGTCTTGGTGACGTAGCCGCGGGCGCCGCCGCGGATCACGCCGATGACGTCCTCGGCCGCGTCCGAGACGGACAGCGCCAGGAACTTCACGCCCTCCCGCCGCCCGCCGCCCGCCTTGTCCGAGGCGCCGCGCGCCGCCCCTCCCTCGCCCATCACGCCGGCCGAGCGGCGCAGCACCTCGACCCCGCCGCCGCCGGGCAGGTGGACGTCGAGCAGCACCACGTCGGGCCGGGTCTCGGCGACCACCCGGACCGCCGAGTCCACGTCGTCGGCCTCCCCCACCACGTCGATGCCGGTCACGTCGGTGCGGCCGATCTCGGCCCGGACCCCGGTCCGGAACATCCGGTGGTCGTCCACCAGGACGACCCTCGCCGTGCGCTGCGGCGCTGCCTCAGTCATGCGTTCTCTCCATCTCCAGCTCGACCTCGGTGCCGCCGCCCGCAGCCGGCCGCACCCGAGCGGTGCCGCCGTTGCGCTTCATCCGGCCGATGATCGACTCCCGTACGCCCATCCGGTCCTCGGGCACCGTGTCGGGGTCGAAGCCTGGTCCGTGGTCGCGGACGAACACCGACACCGCCCTCCCCTCCACCTCGGCGTAGACCTGGACCGGTCCCCCGCCACCGTACTTGGCCGCGTTGACGGTCGCCTCCCTCGCGGCCTGCATCTGTGCCGCGATCTTCTCGTCCATCGGGCAGTCGCCGACGATGACCAGCTCGACCGGGACCCCGTGCCGGTCCTCGACCTCGGCGACGGCGGCCCGCAGGGTCTCCGCCATGGTGTCCGGCGCGGCCTCGGCGGCGGCCTCCGGGCGGTACAGCCACAGCCGCAGCTCGCGCTCCTGGGAGCGGGCCAGCCGCAGCACCTCCTTGGGGTCCTCGGCCCGACGCTGGATCAGGGTCAGGGTGTGCAGCACCGAGTCGTGGATGTGCGCGGCGATCTCGGCACGCTCCTGGGCCCGGATGCGCGCGGTGCGCTCGGCGCCGAGGTCCTGCCACATCCGCAGGCCGTACGGGCCGAGCAGCACCAGCACCCCGGCCAGCACCGCGAGCGAGGCCTCGACCACCGAGCCGAGGGTGGAGCCGCTGCCCTGCATGGCGAGCAGCGCGATGGTGCCGGCCACCGCCAGCAGCACGCCGGCGCCGACCCGGGTGTAGGCGCCGCGCCGCTTCTCGCCCTCCTCGATGCCGAACCAGCGCTGCCAGCGCGAGTCGTCGGCCTGCCGCCAGACCAGCGCCACGCCGACGCCGATCGCCAGCAGCGGCCAGGTGTACGGCTTGGCGGTCTGCCAGCCGAGCACGTTCAGCAGGGCGATCAGCCCGATCACGACCATGACCAGGGCGGCGAGCTGGCCGATGCCGCCCTGCCCGTTCTTGCCGGCGGGCCGGGCGCCGGCCTCGGCCTCGCCCTCGGCGGCGGGCGCGGTCACCGGCTCGCCCTGGAGCATGTGCTGGAGCAGTTCGCGCAGCCGGCCGACCCAGCCACCGCCGCCGGACTTGGTCAGCGGCGTGCCCGGCCGCAGCCAGGGCGAGGTCGGGACGTAGACGCCGTTGACGTTCACCCAGTGCGTGCCGCCGCGCTGGGAGGGCTCGCCGATGCCGATCGGCACCACGAACCAGAACGCCGCGTACAGCAGCGCGCCGATGCCCTGCGCGAAGAACAGCAGCACGAAGGCCAGCCGGACCCAGCGGACCGGCAGCCCGAGGTGCACCGCCAGACCGTGCGCGACGCCGCCCAGCATCCGCCCCTGCGGGCTGCGGTACAGCCGCCGGTAGGGCGGCCGGCCGTCGGCGGGCGCGTTCGGGTCGGCGCCGGCCGGCGCCGCGGCGTCGGGGGCGAGGGGGCGGGGATCGGTACCGGGTGCTGCCACGCCACCGATGGTTCCACGCGGGCGCCCGCGGGCGCATCAGGGTGTGGCCCCCAGGCTTATCAGGGACAAGTCAGGGTACGGGCAGGGCCCTACCCGGTTGGGCCGGCCCGCCCCCTGCCGGAGGATGGTGCCCATGACCGAGGACCACCGCATCCAGGAGGCCGGGCCCACCGCCCCGCCGGAACCGGAACGCCCCCCGCTGACCAGGGCCGAGCACCACCGCGTGGTGGCCGGCGTCTGCGGCGGACTGGGACGGCACCTGGACATCGACCCGGTGGTCTTCCGGGTGGTCACCGTGGTGCTCTGCCTCTCCGGCGGCCTCGGACTCTTCCTGTACGGCCTGGCCTGGCTGATCGTCCCGATCGAGGGCGACGGCGGGGGCCGGGGCCCCGGCGGGCGCACCGAGCTCCAGCGGGTGCTGACCGGCCGGGTCGACGGCCAGTCGATCGGCGCGGTGCTGCTGACCGTGATCGGCACCGGGGCGTTCTTCTCCTCGATGGGCGACGGCGACCAGTTGTTCCCGCTGCTGCTGCTCGGCGGCCTGGTCTTCATGGCGGTGCGCTACGACCCGGAGCGCCGACGCGGCCGGGGCCGCGGCCGTCGGCACGGCGGCCCCTACGACCGCAGCTTCCCCGAGGCGGACGGCTACGGCTGGCCGCAGGACGAGGCCGCCCTCCGGGCCCGGCACGCCGCCGACCGGGCCGCCGGCACCGTCCCCGCCGACTCCCCCCCGCCCGGCCCGAGCGGCTACCTCTGGGACCCCCGCCACCCCGAGCGCAACCCGTACGGCGGCACCGACCCGGGCACCGCCACGCCCGCCTACGGCACCAAGCTGCCGCCGCCCGGCGGCCCCACCCAGGCCTGGTGGCAGCGCACCGACCTGCCGGAGGGCGACCCGCTGCGCAAGGAGCCCCGGGAGCGCCGCCGCGAGCCGGCCGCCGTCCGGCACCCCAAGGAGCGCTCGCCGCTCGGCTTCTTCGGCTTCCTGCTGGCGGTCGGTGCGGCCACCGCGGTCTGGTCCGCCTCGGCCGGCCACTCCGACGTCACCAGGCTGAGCACCGTCGTCCTGGCCACCGGGCTGCTGGTGATCGGCCTGACCCTGCTGCTGGCCGCGAAGTTCGGCAAGGCCCGCAAGCTCGCGGTGCTGGGACTGCTGACCACCCTGGCACTGGCCTTCGCCGGCCACTCGCCGCACACCGTGCAGGACGCCATCGGCGACCGCACCTGGACGGTCGCCGCACCCGCCGAGCTGAGGGACCGCTACAACCTCGGCGCGGGCGACCTCCGACTGGACCTCTCCGGGCTCGACCCGGCCGGGACCACCGTCTCCACCAAGGTCGACCTCGGCGCCGGCGAACTGCTGGTCACCCTGCCGCCGAACGTCGAGGCGAACGTGGTGGCCCGGGTCGGCCTGGGCAGCGTCACCGCCCCCGGCGGCCGCAACGACGGCACCGGCCGGCACACCTACCAGTTCGGCCCGGCCGGCGGTCAGCCGTCCAAGGGCACCATCGATCTCCAACTCAGCCTCGGCATCGGCGACATCAAGGTGGTCCAGCAGTGAGGAAGCACCGGCTCGACCTGTTCTCGCTGATCGCGGGCGCGCTCTTCACCGTGATCGCCGTGCTCTACCTGGTGGCGGCGCTCAACGACCAGTCGGTGAACGGCCGGATCGTCGTCCCGGTCACCTTCATCGTGCTCGGCGTCGGCGGCCTGGCCGGCGCGGTCGCCGCGGTGGCCCGCCGGGGCCGGACCGACCGCGACGAGTAGCCGGGCAGCGGGCGTCCGGCGGGTCAGCTCTGCAGCGGGCCCAGGGCGAGCTGGTCGCCGTCCTTGGTGACGCCGTACCGGGGCAGCGGCTTGACCGCCGGCCCGTTGACCACCGCACCGGTCGCGGCGTCGAACCGGGAGCCGTGGCAGGGGCAGTACAGCTGGCCGTTCTTCGGCGCGTCCACCGCGCAGCCGGAGTGGGTGCACACCGCGGAGAAGGCGCAGTACTGGCCGGCCTTGGGCTGCACGATGTAGACCGCGTCCCCGGTGGCCGGGTCCTTGACCTGGGCCGAGCCGCCGACCGGCACGCTCGCCGCGGCCACCGCGGGGGCCGACGCGGTGGCACCGGGGGCCGGGGCCGCGGACTGCTTGGGCGCCGTCGACCGGTCCCGGCCGAAGGTACGGGTGAGCGAGCCGGTGAGCAGCCCGGCCCCGCCGATCGCGACCGCCGCGATCCCGCCGTCCATCAGCGACCGGCGCCGGACGTGCTCCTCGGTCAGCCCCCGCTCGCGGTCCCGCCCGGCCCTGCGGGCCAGGTAGCCGTCCACCGACAGGTAGGGGGTGCCGGCCAGCAGCAGCGGGGTCCAGGCCATCAGGTAGCCGAGGTCGTTGCCGAGGTAGTACGGCGAGACGTTCCAGCTGACGGTCAGCCACAGGCTCAGGTTGATCAGCGCGCCGCCGAGCGCCGCGACCCGGCCCCACAGGCCGAGCAGGGTGCCCAGGCCGACGGCCAGTTCGCCGAAGGCGACGGCCAGTGCGAACAGCGTGGGCGCGTCCAGGGCGGGGCCGAGCAGGAAGCCGATCGGGCTGCCGCCGTCCTTGGCGGCCCGGGTCTGCGAGACGAAGGAGGCCGGGTCGGCCGCGCCCGCCAGGAAGTGCCCGTCGGAGAGCTTGTCCAGGGCGGCGTAGACGAAGGTGACGCCGAGGAAGAGCCGCAGCGGCAGCAGGGCGTACCGGGACGCGAACGCCCGCCGCTGCGCCGCCCGGTCGGCCCGGCCGGCCGCTCCCCCGTCGTCCGGTACGGAGTTGCTGGCCTCCGACATCCCGCTCACCTTCCCTCTCGGCCCGCCACTGCCTGACAGGTCCGGTCCGCATTCTGCCCGCTCGTGAACGTTTTCGGTGGGAGGTCCCACCCGGGGCCTGTCCGGGAGGCCGCCGCGGGACCCGCCCCCGGCCGGCCGCCAACGGCCGCGCCGCCGTTCCCCCGTGAGGGGAACGACGGCGCGGCTGTTCAGGCTTCGCGGGGAGTGCTCACTCCCACTCGATGGTGCCCGGCGGCTTGCTGGTGACGTCGACGACGACGCGGTTGACGTCGCGGACCTCGTTGGTGATCCGGGTGGAGATCTTCGCCAGCACGTCGTACGGCAGGCGGGACCAGTCGGCGGTCATGGCGTCCTCGGAGGAGACCGGGCGCAGCACGATCGGGTGACCGTAGGTGCGGCCGTCGCCCTGCACGCCCACGCTGCGCACGTCGGCGAGCAGCACGACCGGGCACTGCCAGATCTCGCGGTCCAGACCGGCCGCGGTCAGCTCCTCGCGGGCGATCGCGTCGGCGTCGCGGAGCAGGTCCAGGCGCTCCTGGGTGACCTCGCCGACGATCCGGATGCCCAGGCCCGGGCCCGGGAACGGCTGGCGCTGGACGATCTCCTCCGGCAGGCCGAGCTCCTGGCCGACCATCCGGACCTCGTCCTTGAACAGCTTGCGCAGCGGCTCGACCAGCTGGAACTGGAGGTCCTCGGGCAGGCCGCCGACGTTGTGGTGGGACTTGATGTTGGCGGTGCCGGTGCCGCCGCCGGACTCCACCACGTCCGGGTACAGGGTGCCCTGGACCAGGAAGTCGACCGACTCGCCGTGCGCGCCGGCCTCGGCGACGATCTCGGCCTGGGCCTGCTCGAAGACCCGGATGAACTCCCGGCCGATGATCTTGCGCTTCTCCTCGGGGTCGGTGACCCCCTTCAGCGCGGTCAGGAAGCGCTCGGAGGCGTCGACGACCTTCAGCTGGACGCCGGTGGCGGCCACGAAGTCCTTCTCGACCTGCTCGGTCTCGCCCTTGCGCATCAGGCCGTGGTCCACGTACACGCAGGTCAGCCGGTCGCCGATGGCCTTGTTGACCAGGGCCGCGGCGACCGCGGAGTCCACGCCGCCGGACAGGCCGCAGATCGCGCGCTTGGTGCCGACCTGCTCGCGGATCAGGGCGATCTGCTCCTCGACCACGCTGCCGGTGGTCCAGGTCGGGGCGATGCCCGCGCCGCGGTAGAGGAAGTGCTCCAGGATCTGCTGGCCGTGGTCGGAGTGCAGCACCTCGGGGTGGTACTGGACGCCGTACAGCCGGGCCTCGTCGTTCTCGAAGGCCGCGACCGGGACCAGCTCGGTGGAGGCGGTGACGGTGAAGCCCGCCGGGGCGGCGGAGCAGGCGTCACCGTGCGACATCCACACCGAGTGCGCCGCCGGGACGCCCTCGAACAGGGTCGAGCCGGTGCGGGAGACCGTCAGCGGGGTGCGGCCGTACTCGCGGGCGCCGTTGTTGTCGACGGTGCCGCCCAGCGTCTTGGCCATCAGCTGGAAGCCGTAGCACATGCCGAAGACCGGGACACCGGCCTCGAAGATCGCGCGGTCGAGCTGCGGCGCGCCCTCTTCGTAGACCGACGACGGACCGCCGGAGAGGATGATCGCCTTCGGGTTCTTGGCGAGCATCTCGGCGACCGGCATGCTGCTCGGCACGATCTCGCTGTAGACCCGCGCCTCACGCACCCGACGGGCGATGAGCTGGGCGTACTGGGCGCCGAAGTCGACCACCAGGACGGTGTCGTTGTCCGGCACGGACTGGACGGGAATTGCAGAGGACACAGACGGCCTTCCGGCAGCGGTATCGAGGTGTCGCGCCGAACCGCGTTCCGGGCGGGTCGCGGCGGCGGACGGGTGTGGGGTGTCTGGACACCGATTCTACCGGGCTGTCCGGTTTCACTCGTCTGCACGTCCAAAGGACCGTGACCGGGCGGGCCCGAGGTTCGTTGCTTCAGACGACCGGACGGCCGCGCCGCGTTCGCCAGACGCGCCGCCGCCGCCCCCGACCGGGGGCACCGCCGTACGGGCTGCAGGACCACGCGTGGAGCTTCACCCCAGTCCACCGGCGCATGTGGCGCCGCCGCCCCGGCTCGCCGGGAGCTCGGCGCCGTGGGACCGTGCGCGGGTGCCGCGGCCGGCCAGCAGGGGACAGCGACCCCGGCCGCGACTGGGTCGAGAGGTGGGACGGCCGGCTCCCCGGGGACGCCCGGGACCGGCCGTCGCACCGCCCTACGATCCGGGCGCGCCCCGGGCGCACTCCCCCCACCGTCCCGCACCGCTACGCGCGTCCCCGTGCGCCGCAACCACCCGGACCACTACGCACCGTGATCACTCGACGCAGGTCCGCCGGAAAACGGACTGTACTGAACTGCGCCGAACCGGTTGCAGAGCAACCCCTCTGTCCACCACCATGCTCGGTGTGAACGGTTCTCCCGGCGGCCGGAAGGCGCACCGCGGAGGTCCGGACCGATGTCTCCGCGCCCGCCGTACGACCCGGCGACACCGGTTTTCACTTCACGCTCCGTGAGCGTGGGTCCGGCGCAGACCTGCCCGCCGACCCGCCGCCGCACGGAGACGCGCGCCCCGCTCCGCCGGCCACCCACGCCGGCCCCCGGGGGACGCGCCCACGAACCGACCGACCCGACGGCGCTCCTCCCCCGGCGCCGTCGACCCCAGCACCGGCGCAGCCCTGACGCCGCGTGCTGAGCGACAAAGGGCCCCGTTCCCCCGCGGGGCCCTTTGCCCTTTCCGCTCGCCCTTCCGCTCGCCCTTGACCGTCGCGTCGTCCCTTCCGGGGGACGCCCGGCCGCCTCCGGCCGCGCCCTACGGGTGGTCGCGCCAGACGGTCGGGTCGACCGGCTCCTCCGGCGGACGCGGTGGACGCGGCGGCGTCCCGGCGGCCGCGGTCGGCGGTGCACCGTGCGAGCCGATCTCCTCGCTCACCCCGGTCCCGGGCCCCTCCGGCGTGACGTCCGGGGTGCCGTCCGGCGGGACGTGCGGCCCGGCCTGCGGCGGGACGCCGTACGGGGGCACCCCCGGCACCGGCGGCCCGGCCGGGCCGGTTGCCTGTGGCGGCACCGCGCCGTACCCGCCGTACGGGTCGGTGCCGTACGGAGCGGCACCGGGCGGCACCGCGCCGTACCCGGCCGCGGCGCCCCGGCCGCCGAGCGCCGCCGGCAGCGCGGGCACCAGGACCGCGCCGACCACCGCCCAGACCGCACTCGCCACCAGCACGGTGGGGAACACCAGCCCCGCCGAGGTGTCCTGGGAGGTGACCGTGCCCTCCGAGCCGCCCCAGGCCGCCGAGTCCGGCGCCAGGAAGGACATCGCGGTGGTCCCCAGCCCGCCGGAGGCCGCGGTCAGCCCGGTGAGCAGCGCGGCGTACACGACCGCCAGCCGCAGCCGGTCGGCCCCGTCCAGCCGCCGCCGGTGGGCCGTCCAGCCCAGCAGGCCCACCGCGGCGAGCGCCAGCAGGCCGGCCCAGCGCCAGTCCGCGCTCTGGTCGTGCAGGTCGAAGAAGGAGAACTCCAGGTGCTTGTCCCGGTACTCGCTCCAGCCCGCGACGGCGCCCGTCTCCTGGCCGCTCCGGAACGTCGCGCCCGAGCCCAGGCCGAGCAGCAGCAGGCCGAGGTTGGGCAGGAAGGCCAGCGAGAGCGCGGTCTGCCGGCCATCGTCGCTGTTGACCGCGACCAGCACGAAGGCCGTCACCGAGGCCAGGCCCAGGACCGCCGCGAGCGCCTGCCCGGCCGTCAGCGCGGCCACCGCCCAGCCGCGCACCGAGCGGTTGCGCCAGGCGGCCCAGCGCAGCGCGTCGGTGCCGTGGACGGCGAAGGCCAGCAGTCCGGCCAGCAGGACCGTCCAGCCGACCGCCCACAACCAGTCGGAGTCGGTGCTGAAGGAGGTCTTCCCGAGGGCCAGGCCGTAGTAGCCGGTACCGCTCCCGGCGCGCCTCGGCTGCCAGTCGGCGCCGGCCACCAGCCCGAGCAGCACCGTGACCAGGCCGAGCACCACCGCCGTGCGCACCGCCTCGCCGGCCGCCTGCACCCGGGTCAGCTGGGACCCGTCGGCCTTGCGCCGGCGCAGCCCGGCCCGCAGGCCGAGCCAGAGCGCGACGCCCCACAGCACGGTCACCGTCAACGGCACCAGCCAGAGGGTGATGTCCAGGCCCTCCGAGCGGGTCCGGCTGACCGGGCTCCGGAAGCCGAGCCGGAACGGCGCGCCGAGCGCGTTCAGCGCCATCGCCAGGGTGGAGAGGAAGCGGTCGCCGAAGTCGGGTGCCTGGAAGGTCCGGTCGTAGCTGTAGTCACCGGGGACCGCCGCGATCAGCGCGGCCAGCAGCAGCACGGCCGTCGGGCCGACGGCCGCCCGCAGCGCCGGGCGCCAGTCCTGGCGGGCCAGCAGACGCCCGGCGGCCGGGGCGGGCCGGTACGGTCGGCCGGTGCCCCAACTGCCCACCGCGGGCGGATAGCCGGGCGGCGGGTAACCGGGCGGCGGCGGGTACCCGGGGACCGCCGGCGGGGGTGCCGTCGGCCGCCCGCACGAGCCGCAGACGGGCACCCCCTCCACCCGAGTCGCGCCGCACGATGCGCAGTTGGCCATGGGCCGCATTCCCCCCGCTCGACGAGTTCCTGGTCCCCCAGGGAGCCCGTTTATCCCATCGGATCCGAACGGATGTCAACCAGCGCCCGGGCCAGTCGAATTGACCCTCCCGGCCGGGTTCAGCCGCGCTTCTTCGGGACCTCCGGGACGGCCAGCAGCGGCAGGCGCAGCGCACCGAACGCGCCCTCCGGCACGGCCGGCCGCACCGGCACGACCGGGGTGATCCGCCGGTACTCCCCGCCCTGGTCCGGACGCCGGTCCGGCTCGCCCTTGTTGGGCCACATCGACATCGCGCGCTCGGCCTGCGCGGTGATGGTGAGCGAGGGGTTGACCCCGAGGTTGGCGGAGACGGCCGCGCCGTCCACCACGCTGATCCCCGGGTACCCGTACAGCCGGTGGTACGGGTCGACCACGCCGGTCTCGGGGGCGTCCCCGATCGGGCAGCCGCCCAGGAAGTGCGCGGTCATCGGGATGTCGAAGATCTCGCCGACGCTGCTCCCCGGGAAGCCGTTGATCTCGTCGGCCAGCGCCTGGGCGCCCCGTTCGGCGGCCGGTATCCAGGTCGGGTTGGGTTCGCCGTGGCCCTGGCGGGAGGTGAGCCGGGCCTTGCCGAGCGCGCCCTTCTTCAGCGAGACGGTGATCGAGTTGTCCAGCGACTGCATCACCAGGCCGATGATCGTCTTCTCGGACCAGCCGCGCTGGTTCATCGACCGGCCGAAGGTCACCGGGTGGAGCACCGAGTTGCCCAGGTAGCGCAGCCAGCGCGGGACCGCCCCGCCGCCCTTGACCTGGGCGATCGACAGCGCGCCCATCGCGTTGGAGCCCTTGCCGTAGCGGACCGGCTCGATGTGGGTGTTGGCGTCCGGGTGGATCGAGGAGGTGATCGCCACGCCCTTGGTGAAGTCCGCCTTGGTGCCGTAGCGCCGGTCGGTGGTCTGGGCACCCACCAGCGCCTCGGAGTTGGTGCGGGTCAGCTCGCCGAGCCGGTCGGAGATCCGGGACAGGTGGCCGGCGTCGCGCATCCGGTGCAGCAGCGACTGGGTGCCGTAGGTGCCGGCCGCGACCACCACCCGGGCGGCCGTGACGGTCCGGGCCCCCGCCTTGACCCGGTCGCTCCGCGAACGGGAGTCGGTGCGCCGCACGTCCACGGCGTACCCCCCGTCGATCTCCCGGATCCGGGCCACCGTGGTGAGCGGGTGGATCTCCGCGCCGCCCCGCTCGGCCAGGTACAGGTAGTTCTCGGTGAGCATGTTCTTGGCGCCGTGCCGGCAGCCGGTCATGCACTCGCCGCACTCCACGCAGGCCCGGCGGGCCGGGCCGGCCCCGCCGAAGTACGGGTCGGGGACCTCCTCGCCGGGCGCGGCCTTCGCCCCGCCTCCCCCGGACTCCGTCCGGGAGGTGCCCGCGGCGTCCTCCCCGTCCCCGAAGAACACCCCGACCGGCGCCAGGTGGAAGGTGTCCGCGACGCCCATCCGCTCGGCCGCCGCCTTGAGGTGGACGTCGGACGGCGTGACGGTCGGGTTCAGCCGGACCCCGAGCATCCGCTGCGCCTGGTCGTAGAACGGCGCCAACTCCTCCTGCCAGTCGGTGATGTGGCTCCACTGGCGGTCCTCGAAGAAGGCCTTCGGCGGCACGTAGAGGGTGTTGGCGTAGTTCAGCGAGCCGCCGCCGACCCCGGCGCCGGCCAGGATCAGCACATTGGCCAGCAGGTGGATCCGCTGGATGCCGTACAGCCCGAGCTGCGGCGCCCACAGGTAGTTCGGCAGGTCCCAGGAGGTGCGGGGCAGTTCGTCCCGCTCGAACCGCCGCCCGGCCTCCAGGACGGCGACCCGGTAGCCCTTCTCGGTCAGCCGCAGCGCCGCGACCGAACCGCCGAAGCCGGAGCCGACCACGACCACGTCGTAGTCGAACTCCGCCGCACCACCGGACTCCACCATCTGCCACCGCTCCTCGGGGGTCGAACCTGCCTGGGGGGGGAACGCCGTTCGGTCCCGCTACTTGAACCGCAGCGCCTTGAGCACCCGCAGCCCGCCGGTCATCACGGCCGCGAACTGCCGGTCGTCCAGCCCGAACGAGGGGGCGATCGGCATCATCCGCTGGGTCGCGATGGTCTGCGCCTCGGTGAAGCGCAGGATGCCCTCGGCGCCGTGCCGCCGGCCCAGTCCGGAGTCGCCCATGCCGCCCATCGGCGCGGCGACCGAGCCGTAGGCGGCCGCGTAGGCCTCGTTGACGTTGACCGTGCCGGTGCGCAGCCGGGCCGCGACCGCCCGGCCGCGCCGCAGGTCCCTGGTCCAGACGCTGGAGTTCAGGCCGTACGGCGTGGAGTTGGCGGCGGCCACCGCCTCGTCCTCGGTGTCGAAGCGGTAGACCGAGACGACCGGGCCGAAGGTCTCCTCGCCGCAGACCGCCATCTCCGGGGTGACCCCGTCCAGCACGGTCGGCTCGTAGAAGTAGGGCCCGAGGTCGGGCCGGGCCCGGCCGCCGGTCAGCACGGTGGCACCGGCCTTGACCGCCTCGTCCACGTGCCGGGTGGTGGTGTCCAGCTGCCGGACGGAGACCAGAGAGCCCATGTCGGCACCGTACGCCAGACCGCCGCCCAGCCGCAGCGCCCGGGTGCGGGCGACGAAGAGCTCCAGGAAGCGGTCGGCCACCGAGCGGTGCACCAGCAGCCGCTCGATCGAGATGCACAGCTGCCCGGCGGAGGAGAAGCAGGCCCGGACGGCGCCCGCGGCGGCGGCCTCCAGGTCGGCGTCGGAGAGCACCAGCATGGCGTTCTTGCCGCCGAGTTCGAGCGAGGCGCCGACCAGCCGGGCGGCGGCGCGCTGGGCGACCTCGCGGCCGGTGCGGGTCGAGCCGGTGAAGGAGACGTAGTCGGCGTGCTCGACCACGGCGGGGCCGATCACCGGTCCGTCGCCGATCACCACCTGCCACAGGTCGGCCGGCAGCCCGGCCTCGATCAGCAGCTCGCGGGCCCACAGCCCGGTCAGCGCGGTCTGGGTGTCGGGCTTGTTGACCACCGCGTTGCCGGCCACGAAGGCGGGCAGCAGGTCCCCGACGCACAGCTCCAGCGGGTAGTTCCACGGCGAGATGTGGCCGATCACGCCCTTGGGACGGCGGGCCTCCACGGCGTGGGTGAGCACCGGCAGCGCACCGCCGCGGCGCCGGTCCTTCAGGTAGCCCTGGGCGGCCCGCCCGTAGTGCCGGGCGGCCATGGCGACGGCCAGCAGTTCCTCGAAGGCGTGCAGCCGGGCCTTGCCGGTCTCGGCCTGGACCAGGTCCAGCGCCTCGTCCTGCCGCTTGAGCAGCAGGTCGTGGAAGCGCAGCAGCACGGCCGCCCGGCGGCGCACCGGCAGCGCGGCCCAGGCCGACTGGGCGCGGCGGGCCAGCTGGAAGGCCACCTCGACGTCGGCCGGGGTGGACTGCGGCAGGCCGGCCAGCCGCTCACCGGTCAGCGGGGCGACGGTCTCCACCACGCTGGGCACACCGGTGGCGGTGATCCCGGCGGCCAGCCGGTCGACCAGCGCTCGGGGAACGGCGGTCGCGACGGTCCGCCCGCCGCCGGGAGCGGCCGGGTTGCCGTCCGCGGGGGCGGCGCCGGGGTGTTCGGTGGCCACTGCATCTGCTGTGAGGTCCGACATACGGCGCAGCCTAGGCCTTCGGCGCCCGGCGCGATACCCGTCGGTAACAAGAATCTGCCGCAGTCGGGCCAAAGCGGGGCGCTCCGCCCGTACGGACCGTCGCCCCGCCGCGGCTCCCGCTCAGCGGGTGGGCGTGAAGTGGTTGAGCACCGTGGTGAACCGCTGCTCGGCCTGCTGCCACTCGTCGCCCTTGTCGGGGCTGGACGCGTAGATCGCGTAGGCGGTGCCGTCCTCGTCGATGAACTCGGTCTCGATCGCCCGCCGGCGGCCGCCCTCCTTGGCCGCGTAGCTGAACTCCCAGGTGGCCGCCTCGTGGCCGTTCACCACGGCGCCGGCCATCCGGAGCTGCTTGTAGTCCTTGAGCGACTTGGAGACGTTGCCCTCCATCTGCCGCATGTGCTCCAGCGGCTTGACCGACTGGCCGACGGTGACCGCGAACTGCAGGTAGTGCACCCGGTTGTCGGGGCTGTAGAAGATCTGGTTGGCGTCCGTCCCGGTGCTGCGCTGCCAGACCGGCGTCGCGACCGGCATCGGGAAGCGGAAGCCGGCCGGGTCGTCGACCCAGCGGTAGCCGGCCGGTGCGGGCGCGCCCGGGGTCGGGGTGCCGGTCGGGCCCGTCTCGGTGGGATCGGGCGTGTCCGGCTGTCCGGTGGTCACCGGGTCGGCTCCGTCGTCGCCGGTCATGTGCCGGGTGGCCAGGAAGGTCGCCGCGGCGGCCAGCACGCCGACGGCCACCGCGATGGCGACCAGCTTCATCCGGCTGCGGCGTTTGGCCGGACCGCGCGCGGGCGTGGTGGAGTGCGCGACCGGCGCGAACGTGGAGCTGCGCGCCTGGCCGAACGCGGCCACGCCCCCGGTGGTGTCCCCGGCGGCCCCGACCGGGACCACCGGGACGACCGGAACGGGCTGGGAGGACGGCACGGGCACCACCGTGGTCGCGACCGGCCGCGGATCGGTCAGGTCCTCCGACCCCTCCGGGCCACCCGAACCCTCCGGCGTCACCACGACGGTCCCGTCCTGCCCCGCGCTGCGGTCCACCACCGGCACCGACTGGGTGGGCGTGCGCACCGGCGCGGCCTGCAGCCCGACCGTCTTCAGCCCCATGGTGTGCCCGGACTGCACCTCGGCCAGCATCCGGGCCGCCTCGTCCGCGTTCGGCCGGTCGGCCGGGTCCTTGGCCATCAGCGCGGCCAGCACCGGCCCGAGCGGCCCGGCCCGACGCGACTCCGGCAGCGGCTCGTCGACCACCGCGGCCAGCGTGCTGATCGGCGAGTCCCGGCGAAACGGCGACTGGCCCTCGACCGCCGCGTACAGCGTCGCCCCGAGGCCCCACAGGTCGGAGGCCGGCCCGGGCCGCTCGCCCTGGGCGCGCTCGGGGGCCAGGTAGTCCGGCGAACCGACCAGGTCACCGGGCCGGGTCAGCTCGGTCGACCCCTCGTACTTCGCGATGCCGAAGTCCAGCAGCACCACCCGCCCGGTGCCGCGCTCCAGCAGCACGTTGGCCGGCTTCACGTCCCGGTGCAGCACCCCGAGCTGGTGGCCGCGGTGCAGCGCGGCGAGCACCTGGCTGCCGACCTCCGCGGCGGCCCGCGGCGGCAGGGTGCCGTCCTGGCTGATCACGTCGGCCAGCGAACGGCCGTCGACCAGCTCCATCACGATCCAGGGCCGGCCGTCCTGCTCCAGCACGTCGTGCACGGTGATCACACCGGGGTGCTTGATCCTCGCGGCGGCGCTGGCCTCGCGCTTCATCCGGGTGTGCAGGATCTGCAGGTCCTCCTCCGGCAGGTGGTTGACCGTCAGCTCCTTGACCGCGACCTCGCGGTCGAGCATCCGGTCCCAGGCCCGCCAGACCGTCCCCATACCGCCCCGGCCGAGCCGCTCACCGAGCTCGTACCGCCCGGCCAGCAACCGCTCCGCCTCGGCCGCCTCCGGCCGGTCCTGCACGCCCATCGGCGACCGCTCCCCCTCTCGATTCCACCTGCCGTCACCGCGACCGAAAGCCCGCTGCGGACCGCTGTTCGAACTCATCCCACGGACACCCTAGGCGCACCGTGCCACACCCGGTAATCTCGCCCACCCTCCGGACCGGCGGATCGGCGGGAGCCGGGGCCGTCAGCCTGCGAACATCACCACCGCGACCATTCCCAGCACCAGCAGCGCGAACACCCCGCCCACCAGCACCGGCCCGAGCAGGGCCGGGGGGATCCGCGGGGTCCGACCGCCCCCGGCCCCCGGCGGGGCGGTCTCCGGCACCACCCGCTCCGGGGCGGGGCCCCGCCCGCGCCGCCGCGGTCTCAGCCGCACCAGCGGCGCCTCCGGCTTCAGCTCCACCTCGCGCGCCGCCCGCTCCTCGTCGGCCGGCTCCGGCGCACCCGCCAGCAGCGCCGCCAGCTCCTCCCGCGCCACCTGCGCGGTGGGCCGCAGGGTCGGATCGGGCTGCAGCAACCGCTCGGCCAGCGGCGCCAGCGGCCCGCAGACCAGCGCGGGTTCGCGCCGTCCGTCCCGCACCGCCGTCACCAACTCCGGCACGCCGCCCTCCGGGAACGGCGCGCGGCCGGTGACCATCCGCTGCACCAGCACCCCGAGCGCCCAGCAGTCCCCCGCCGGGCCGCCGTCCAACGGCCAGCGCTCGGCCACCGGGCCGACCAGGGTGGCCCGGACCTCGTACCGGCGCCGCCCGCCCGGCCCGCCGAGGTCCTCGGCCAGCGCCTCCTGGGCCACCCCGTCGAGCAGCCCGCCGAGCAGCGCCGCACCGTCCTCGCAGACCAGCACCGACTCGGCGGTCAGATTGCCGTGGGCGAGCCCGGCCTCGTGCAGCGCCCGCAGCGCACCGGCCAGGTCGGCCGCCAACTCGGCCGCCCGGTACGGCGGGAGCGGTCCGGCGGAGAGCAGCTCGGCCAGCGTCCGACCGGCCGGCCGCTCCTCCACCGTCCACAGCAACTCGCCCTCCACGAAGGCGCCGACCCCGCGCAGCAGCCTGGGGTGCCAGGCCGGCGCGGCCGAGCCGACCGTCGCCACCCGGCGCACCAGCCGGTCCCCGTGCCCGGGGTTGGGCTCGTCCGGATCCTGGCCCGCGGTCAGCAGGGCGGGCAGCTCGACGGCGCGCAGCAGCACCGTCTCACCGGTCCGCTCGTCCACCGCGATGGCGCGCAGCAGTTCGGGACGGTCCGTCAGCCGGTACCGCCCCGCCAACAACTGGCCCGGGCCGCCTCGCATGCCAGTTCCTCTCGCTCGCCGAGCAGCCTACTGAGCGGCTCCTTTACGCTCGATCCCATGGAATGGACCGACCTGATCGACACCGCCTTCAAGGTGGCGGGCAACAGTAACCAAGCCAATCGGGCCGAGGCCGTCCGCACGGTCGAAGCGGCCGTCATCGACGGCGAGGAGCCCGTCGCCTCCACGGCCGGACGCCACCCCGACCACTTCCGCAAGGGGGTGCTCGTGCTCACCACCCACCGGCTGCTCTTCCTGAAGGACGGAAAGCCTCCGGTACCGGTTCCGCTCACCGCCGTCACCGACGCCACGGTGGCCCGCACCAAGCTCAACGGCGAGGTGCTGACGGTCGTCGCACTGACCGGCTCGCACCGCTTCGAGGAGGTGGTCAAGGCCGAGGTGTTCGCCGAGCAGATCCGCGCCGCCGCCCGGGCCGCCCGCACCACCCCGCCGCCGGCCCCGGCCCCGGCCGAGCTCTCGGCCGGGGAACAACTCCTCGGCCAGCTGGAGCGGTTGGCCGCCCTGCGGGCGTCCGGCGCGCTCACCGACGAGGAGTTCACCCGGGCCAAGCAGCGCCTGCTCGGCTGACCGCGCACCGGGCCGGCCCTACGGCGCCGGCTGGAAGCTGCTGAACACGACGTCCCGGGCCGGGGCCTGCGCGGCCCACTGCGCGTCCGGGACGATCCAGTAGATCGAGTAGCCGTACTTGGCCGGACTGCCGGTCACGAAGCCGCGGTTGAGCGAGTGGGTCTTGGGCGTGCCGTTGGTCCACTCCCAGTCCGCCGCGTTGCTCCACTGCCGGTAGGTGAGCGCCGCCAGGTTCAGCCGCTGGTAGTTGGTCACCTGGCCACGGACGTTGGGCTCCGACTCCTGCCAGTCGGCGAGCGCGCTCGCCCCCGGCGTGGTGGTCCACTCGATGCGCAGCTGGCTGCCGTCGGCAGAGTTCTTGAAGATCCGCCGGTTGGCGTCCGAGCCGGCCGGCTGCAGCCAGTCCGGCAGGACGACGGAGAACCCGCTCGGGTCCTGGTAGGCGTGGTACCCGGCCGGCACCGGGGCACCGGGCGCGGCCTGCGACGGGGTCGGCTCGCCCGCCGGCGTGGACGCCGGCGGCTGGGCCGCGGCAGTGGTGGCCGGCGCCTCGGTGGGCGTCCCCGCCGGGACCCCCTCGGCGGCCGGCGTCGACGCGCCCTGGGCCGGCTCGGACGGCTCGGACGGCTCGGTCACCGCGACCGGCGCACTGGCGCCCGCGCTGTGGGCACCCTCCCCCGCAGCGCCGTCCCCGCTGCCCACCGCCTGGAGCAGCGCGACGATCCCGGCGATCAGCAGCAGCACGACCACCACGGTCGCGATGGCCAGCCGCCGCCGCCCCTTGCGCGGGTCGGCCCCGGCCGCCTGGGTCGCGCCCATCGTCCACTCACTGGTCACCGGCCGGATCGGCTCGGTGGCCGGCGCCGGCTCGTCGGGCTTCCCGCCCTCGACCGCAGGCTCCTCGTCCCGGGCCCGGCTCCCCACCCGGACCGTCCCCAGTAGCCCCCCGATGGTCCGCTTGGGAGCCTCCCGCTCCCCCGCCACCCCGTCCTTCGCCCCGTCCTTCGCCCCGCTCTCCGCCTCGTCCTTCGCCCCGCTCTCCGCCTCCTCCTCGACCTTCCCGACCGGCATCGCGTGCTCGGTGGTCGACTCGGCCTTCACGGTCGCCTCCGCGACCACCCGCTTGAGCATCGACCGGGTCTGCGTCGCGTCCAGCCGCTTCGCCGGATCCTTCTCCAGCAGCCCCTCGATCACCGGCAGCAGCGGCCCGGCGTTCGTCGGCGCGGTCAGGTCCTCGGTCATCACCGCGGTCAGGGTGGCCAGCGCCGAGCCCCGGTCGTACGGCGGCCGCCCCTCGACCATCGCGTACAGCGTGCCGCCCAGCGACCACAGGTCGGCCGGCGGGCCGGGCTTCTGCCCCCGGGCCCGCTCCGGGGATATGTACGAGGGCGCACCGACCAGCATCCCGGTGGAGGTGACCGAGGCGTCGCCCTCCACGCTGGCGATGCCGAAGTCGGTGAGCACCACCCGGCCGTCGTCGCCGATCAGCACGTTGGACGGCTTGACGTCCCGGTGCAGGATGCCCAGCGCGTGCGCCGCGCTCAGCACGCCCAGTACGTCGAGCGCGATCTCCGCCGCCCGGCCGGGCGCCAGCGGCCCGTCCTCCCGGACGACGTCGGCCAGCGAACGGGACTCCACCAGCTCCATGACGATCCACGGCCGGTCGTCCTCGTCGACCACGTCGAAGACGGTCACCGCCGAGCTGTGCCGGATCCGCGCGGTCGCCTTCGCCTCGCGCAGCGTCCGGACGATCAGCCGGTGCTTCTCCTCCTCGTCGACGCTGGCGTTCATCCGCAGTTCCTTGACCGCGACGGTCCGGCCCAGCATCTCGTCCTCGGCGCGCCAGACGGTACCCATGCCACCGCGTCCGAGCACGCCGTTCAGCCGGTAGCGGCCGGCCAGGAGGCGGCCGGTGGAACCCTGCGCCTGGGTCATTCGGAACGTTCCCCCATGTGCTGCTGGCGGTCGTGGTGACGGCGCGTCGGCCCGGCCGGGCCCGAACGGCCAAGCCTCCATCATCCCCTGTCCACGGGGGCGGCGACCACCCGCCCCCCGCCCCAAGACGGGACGAACCGGAACGGGTACGACGCTCTGTGCCCGATCTGTGATCGAAAACTCGCCAAGATCTGCCCGATGCGCTGCTACCGTTCGGCAGCTCATCGTCTTTTCCGGGGGGACTCGACGCCCATGACCGCACCCGCACCGGGCGCTGACGGCCCATCGCCCCGCACCCGCACCGCCCAGCACTACTCGGTCGCACCCGTCCTGGACGCCCCCGAGGGCTACATCGCCCCCGGCATGCCCGGCGTGCCCGTCACCGGCTACGAGCCCCACACCCCCGCCGTACACCGCCGCCCACCCCGCAGCCGCACCGCCCTCGCCCTCACCCTCGCCCTGCTCGCCACCCTGCTCGGCGGCCTCGCCTACGGCTGCGCCCCCCTGCGCGCCGCCGACAGCCTCGGCTGGCTCACCATCGCCCAGGCCGGCCTGGTCGCCCTCCCCCTCGGCCGCCTCGGCGGCCGCAACCGCTTACTCCCCCCACTCGGCGCCCTCCTCGCCGCCGCCGCCCTCCTCCTCGGCCAGCTCACCCAACGCCTCCGCCTGACCCACGCCGCCGGCCCCGCCCCCCACGGCCTCCTGCACACCACCCTGACCACCTGGCACACCCACCTGCGCCCGCTCGACCTGGCCTTCTACGCCATCGCCCTGACCGGCGGCTTCCTCCTCACCCGCCGCACCGCGAACCACCCCTGACCCCGCACCGACCCACCCCAAAACCCGCACCCACCCACCCCCAGCAACCCACCCCCCACCTCCCCCACCCACCCCCTCACCCACCCAGGCGAGAGGGACGCGCTGCGGGAGGGGGCGGTGGAGGGGGTGGGTGCGGAGAGGGGCGTGACGGGTGATTTTCAGACTG
>NZ_JBFBGS010000063.1:0-56083 GCF_040684795.1 Kitasatospora sp. NPDC089797
CGGGCACCGGCCGGGCGAGCTGTCCGGCGGCCAGCAGCAGCGGGTCGCGATCGCCCGGGCGCTGCTCACGCGCCCGGCGGTGCTGCTCGCCGACGAACCGACCGGCGCGCTGGACACCGGGAGCAGCCGCGAGGTCCTCGCCCTGCTGCGCGGGGCGGCCGACGACCCCGGCCGGGCCGTGGTCATGGTCACCCACGACCCGGTCGCCGCCGCCTGCGCCGACCGGGTGCTCTTCCTCCGCGACGGCCGGCCGGCCGGCTCCCTGGCACGGCCCACCGCCGAGCAGGTCGCCACCCGGATGACCGCCCTGGAGGCCCCGGCCGCACGGACCCAGTCGCCGGCCGCACGGACCCACGCCCCGGAGGCCGTCGCGTGCTGACCCTCGCCCTCGCCTCCGTCCGGCTCCGCTGGGCCTCCTTCGTCGGCAGCTTCGTCGCGCTGGCCTGCGGCGTCGCCCTGATGGCCACCTCGATCCTGGTGATCGCGGCCACCGCCGGCGTCCCCGACCAGGGCCGCCAGCGCTTCTCCGGAGCCCCGGTCCTGGTGACCGCCGACCTCAACGTGGACTTCACCCCCGCGGCAGGCGGCGACACCCAGCCCACCCCGGTGCCCGCCCAGCCGGGGCTGCCCGCCGCCCTGCTCACCGCGGTGGCCGCGACCGGCCCGACGGTGGCGGACCGCACCTTCTACGCCCAGCTCGCGGACGGCCCGGGCGGGCAGGTCGGCCGGGCCTGGTCCGCCGCCGCCCTCGGCGGCTACCGGCTCACCGCCGGCACCGCCCCCGCCGCCGACGACCAGATCGTCATCGGCGGCGGGAGCCCGGAGCAGGTCGGCCGGACCGTCCGCTACGTCACCGCCGACGGCCCGCACACCGCGACGGTCTCCGGCGTCACCGAGGCCGAGGCCTTCGAGCACGCCGTCTTCTTCACCGATGCCCGAGCCGCCCGGTACTGCCCCGCCGTCGGCGTGCTGGCCGCCTTCGGCCCCGCCGACGCGGTGCGCCGGGCGGTGGACGCGGCCGGCGGCGCGGGCGTGGCCCGGGTGCTCACCGGGGCCGAGCGCGCCCAGGCCGACCCGCATCACCTGGAGGTCAGCGCCCGGCTGGACGGCGTGCAGACCCCGCTCGGGCTGTCCGCCGCCGTCTCCGGCGGCACCGCCGTGTTCGTGGTGGCCGGCACCTTCGCGCTGTCGATCGCCCAGCGCCGCCGGGAACTCGCGCTGCTGCGCCTGATCGGTGCCACCCGCCGGCAGTTGCGCGCCCTGGTCCACCGGGAGGCCCTGCTGGTCGGCCTGCTGGCCTCCGCCGCCGGGTGCGCGCTGGGCGCGGCCGGGGCGGCCCCGGCCGGCCGGTGGCTGGTCGGCCACGACCTGGTGCCGGCCGGGTTCACCGTCCCGGTCACCTGGTGGGGGCTGCTGGTGGCGGCCTCGATCGGGCTGGCGACCGCGCTCGCCGGGGTGCTGCTCTCCTCGCTGAAGGCCGGGCTGATCAGCCCCGGCGAGGCGCTGGCGGAGGCGGACGCGGAGCGGCGCTCGCGCGGCGCACTGGCGTTCCGCTGGGCGGGCGGCCTGCTGGTGCTGGGCGGCGCCATCGCGGCCCTGGTGCTGACCGCCCGCAGCTGGCCGGACGCCGCGGCCAACGCCGCCGACTCGCTGGCCCTGCTGCTGCCCGTCGTCGCGGGCTGCGTCCTGCTGGCGGCCGTGCTGGCCGGTCCGGCGATCCGGGTGCTGACCGGTCTGCCCGCGCTGGTGGCCCGGCTGCGCGGCCGCCCGGCCGAGGAGGGCGGCGGGATCGTCTGGGCCACCGCCCGGCAGAGCGCGCTCACCGCCTTCCGGCGCACCGCCGCGACCACCACCCCGGTGGTGCTGGTGACCGCCTTCGCCGGCTGCCTGCTCGGCAGCATCGGCACCATCGACCGCTCGCAGGTCAGCGAGGTCCGCCACCAGCTCTCCGCCGCCGACCTGGTGGTCACCCCGGCCGGGACGCCCGGGCTGAACCGGGCCGTGGTGGAGCGGGTCCGCGCCGTCCCCGGCGTGCGGGCACTGGTGATCACCCCGACCTCGCTGCTGGCCGTCGACCCGACCGGTCAGGCCCTGGTGCCGCTCGGCGCCGCCGCGGCGGACCCGGCGGCGCTGGCCGAGGTCGACCGGCTCCCGGTGGTCGCCGGCTCGCTCGCCGACCTCGGCCCCGGCTCGGTCGTGCTCAGCCGCACCTGGCCCGGCGCGCCCCGGGTCGGCGGGACGGTCGCCGTGCGGCTGGCCGACGGCACCCCGCGGGAGCTGCGGGTCGCCGCCCTGCTCGGCACCGGCGCCGAGACCGTCCAGGCCTGGGTGACCGCCGCCGACGCCGTCACCGGCGGCGTCGGCGGCCCGGCCCTGGCGACCCGGATCGACCTGCGGGTGCTGCCGGGCACCGACCCCGGCCGGGCCGCCGCCGCGCTGCACACCGCCGTGGACGGCCTGGGCGCCCGGCTCACCACTCCCCGGGAGATCTGGTCGGCCGCCACCGACAGCACCGAACAGGCCTCCTGGAACGCCCTGTTGATGATCCTCGGACTGGCGATCGGCTACGCGGTCATCGCCCTGGCCAACACGCTGGTGATGACCGTCGGCGACCGCCGCCGGGAGCTGTCCCTGCTCCGCCTCGCCGGGGCCACCCGGGGCCAGGTGCTGCGCACCGTCGCCGTCGAGACACTGATGTGCGTGGCGGCCGGCACCCTGCTGGGCGTGCTCGGCACCGCGATCAGCGTCGGCGGCTCCTGGGCCGCGCTGACCGACCTGGTCGGCCCGACCCCCGCGGTGGTGCCCTGGACGGCCCTGGGCGTGCTCGCCGCCTGCTGCGCGGCCGTCGCCCTGACGGCGGCGGTGCTCCCGGCGGCCCTGGCCCTGCGCGACCGCGACGGACGGGGCGTCCTCCCCGCGGCGGCAGGCGCGGCCTGACCGCCCCGGCGGCCGAAGTCCCCTCGCTCCCAAGGAAGTCGGCGGTATCCGACGGTGCGCCGGCCCGGTGTCGGATGGTCAGCCGGTCCGACGAACGGACGTACCGCCCGTCCGGCCCAGCCGGCCGGGGCGCCGCCGGAACCGCCCGTGGACCCGCCGTTAGCGTGCCCGCATGACCACCGAGGAACTCGATCTGGCCGGACTGCGCCGGATGTACACCGGCAACTGCTGGCTCTCCACCCTGACGGCGGACGACGCCCTGCACTGGGGGTGGACGGAGCCGGGCCAGTCGAAGTGGCGGCTGCGGCGGGCGCAGCGGCAGGCGGAGGACGTGCTGGGCCGCAAGCTCGCGCTGCCGCCGGGGGCGCGGGTGCTGGACGTGGGCTGCGGGACCGGAGCGGTGGCACGGACGATGGCGGGCCGGTTCGGGCTGACCGTCACCGGGATCGATATCCTGGAGGACCTCCTCGCCCGGGCCCGCCGGGCGGGCACGCCGCACGCGGCAGCCCACCGGGTCACCTTCCGGTGCGGCGATTTCCATCAACTCCCCTTCGAGGAAGGCGGGTTCGACGGCCTCTACTCGATGGAGGCGTTCCCCCACTCCTACGACCCACCGCGCGCCCTGGGCGAGTTCCACCGGGTGCTGCGCCCGGGCGGGCGGCTGGTGCTGCTCGGTCCGGTCCGCCGGGAGCCGGGACGGGACGGGACCGGGGAGCCGCCGGTGCCCGGACCGCGCCCGGGCGCCCGGGTGCCGGCCGGCATGCGGGTCGGCCCCGCCGACGGCCTGTCCCGACTGCTCGCCGAGGCCGGGTTCGAGGTCGAGGAGGCCCTGGACGCGACGCGCCACTACCGGCCCACCACGGAGGCGCTGCACGCCGTGCTGCGGCTGCCGTGGGCGGCCCTGCGCCGCTTCGGCAGTCCGGACCGGTGGCTCAACATCCGTACCGTGAGGGAGAGGTACGACGCCCGCGAGGTCACCGGCTGGTACGTTCACACGGCCGTCAAGCCGTCGAGGTGACCGTCGTGACCGAACGCCCCGCACCGCTGCCCTACCCGACCGGCTGGTTCTGCGTCGGCCGGGCCCGCGACCTGCCGCCCGGCCGGGTGCGCACCGCCCGGCTGATGGGCGAGGACGTGGTGCTGTACCGGACGGCGCGGGGCGCGGTGCGCGCGATCGGGCCGCACTGTCCGCACCTGGGCGCGCACTTCGGCGCGGGCGGGCGGGTCCGGGGCGAGGAACTGGTCTGCCCGTTCCACGGTTTCGCCTTCGCGCCGGACGGCTCCTGCACCGGCGGGCCGGGCGGCACCCGGTTCCGCGGCGAGCTGGCGCGGCGCCGACTGGTCGAGCGGGACGGCGCGTTGTTCGTCTGGCGGGGCGGGCCGGACGACTCGGCACCCGGCTGGGAGCTGCCCGCCGCGCTCGGGGTGCGGCCGCTCGCCTGGTGGCAGGGGGAAGTGACCTCCCACCCGCAGGAGGTGATGGAGAACGGCGTGGACTTCCGGCACACCTCCGTGCTGCACGGCCTGGACACCCGGGAGACCGCGCCGCCGGAGCAGGCGGGCCCGCTGTTCACCGTCCACCAGCGCACCACCACCCGGTTCCCGGGCCTGGGCGCGGTGAGTCTGGAGCAGCCGGTGACGATGGCCGGGCTGGGGCTGATGCGGGTGAGCGCCGAACTGCCCGAGCTGGGCAGCGCCCTGCTGGTGTGGCTGCTGCCGACGCCGGTCGCGCCCTGGCGCACCCTGGTGCGCGTCGGGGTGACCAGCACGGTGCCGGTGCCGGGGGTCGGGTCGGCGAAGGCGGTGGACCGGGCCGCCTCCTGGCTGGCGCTGCGGGCCACGCTGCGGATCCTCGAGCAGGACCGGCCGGTGCTGGCGCACAAGCGGTACCTGGCGCAGCCCCGGCTGGTGCCCGGGGAGCGCTCGATCGGGCTGTTCCGGCGGTGGGCGCGGCAGTTCTACCCCGAGGGGGTGGAGCCCGCCGAGCTCCCCGGCCACACCGAGGAGGCCGGCCCGGGCGACGCCCACCCCTCGGACCGCCACGACCTGGCCGGACCGGAGTAGCCGGGCACCCTCCGGCTCGGGTTCCTTCCGGTCACCGGGCCGGACCGGGCCCCGCCCTCAGCGCCGCCGGCCCGCCGCCAGCAGCTCCGCCACCGTCGCCAGCTTCACCCGCGGCCGCCCCTGCGCCGCGCCCCGCTCGCGCTCCGCCCGGTCCACCGCGCGCAGTTCCTTCAGCCCGACCGCGTCCGGCCGGCGCCGCCGCACCAGCCGTTCGAACTCCGCCCGCCCCGCCGACGGCTCCGGCAGCGTCCCGGCCACCGCGTCGTCCAGCAGCGCGTCCACCGTCTCCCGGGCGCAGGCCCGGTTGGCGCCGATCCCGCCGGAGGGCCCGCGCTTGGCCCAGCCGACCACGTACGCGCCGGGCACCGCCCGGCCGGTGGCCGGGTCGACGACCCGCCCGCCGCGCTGGGCGACCGTCCCGGCGCGTTCGTCGAAGGGCAGCCCGGGCAGCGGGACCGCGCGGTGCCCGATCGAACGCACCACCAGCCCGGCGGCCAGCACCGCGCGCTCGCCGGTGCCCTCGGGCAGCCCGTCGTCCGCCGTCGGCGCGGTGCGCTCGACGGTCAGCCCGCCGACCCGGCCGTCCTCGCCGGTCAGCTCCACCGGCGCCGAGAGGAAGCGCAGCACGATCCGCCGCCCCGGCCCCGGCCGCGCGGCCCCGTCGTGGCGCACCAGCGGCAGGCCGGCCAGCAGAGCGGCCCGCGAGTCCGGCGCGGCCGTCTCGATCGCCGCCCGTACCGCCGGGTGGTCCTCGACCACCAGCTCGACGCCCGGCAGCCGGCCGAGCGCCAGGAACTCGGGCCGGCTCCAGGCCGCCTGTTCCGGTCCGCGCCGGGCCAGCAGCACCACCTCCCGGACCCGGCTGCGGCGCAGCGCGGCCAGGGCGTGGTCGGCGATGTCGGTGGCGGCGAGCACCTCCGGGTCAGTGAGCAGGATCCGGGCGATGTCCACCGCGACGTTGCCGTTGCCGACCACCACCACCCGCTCGGCGGACAGCTCCACCGCGTCGGCGGGCACCGTCGGGTCGGCGTTGTACCAGCCGACGAAGGAGGTCGCGGGCAGGCTGCCGGGCAGGTCCTCGCCGGGCACGCCGAGCTTCCGGTCGGCGGCCGCGCCGACCGCGTACACCACGGCGTGGTGGTGTGCGGCGAGTTCCTCGTGGGTGACGTCGGTGCCGATCTCCAGGTTGAGGTGCATCCGCAGCCGCGGGTCGTGGAAGACGCTCGCGAAGCTCTCCGCGATCCGCTTGGTGGGCTGGTGGTCGGGCGCGACGCCGTGCCGCAGCAGGCCGCCGGTGACCGGCAGCCGGTCGATCATGGTGAGTTCGGCGCCGGTGCAGCGCAGCAACTCCTGCGCGGTGTACCCGGCCGAGGGGCCGGTGCCGACCAGGGCGATCCGCAGCGGGCCGACCTCGCCGGGCAGGCTGCGCGGGAAGCTGGGCGCGCCCCAGGCGTGGTCGTTGGGGTGGTCGCGGTACCAGTCCCGGTTGAGCTCGCCGAAGACGACGTCCGGGCCGCGCAGCCGGTCGACCGGGAACACCGCGTCGACCGGGCAGGCGTCCGCGCAGGCGCCGCAGTCGATGCACGCCTGCGGGTCGATGTAGAGCATGTCGGTGGTGCCGAACTCCGGCTCCTCCGGCGTCGGGTGGATGCAGTTGACCGGGCAGACGGACACGCACGAGGCGTCGTTGCAGCAGGTCCGGGTGATCGCGTAGGCCATGGCCGGGGTTGAGTCCTCGTCCTCGCTGGAGCTGGTGGTCGCCGATTGCCGGTCAGAGCATGTGCACGCGGCGGTAGACCGCCGCCGCGCGGCTGGTGATCAGGCCCGTCTCGGCGAGGAAGGCCATCAGGTGCCGGGAGCTGTTGCGCATCATCGCCTTGCGGTGCTCGTTGCCCCGCACCTCGTCGAGCGCCCGGGCGACGTCCAGTCCGGCGGCCTTGTAGACGCCGGGGTGGACCATGCTGCTGACGATGACGTACGCGCCGATCGCGATGCCGGTGGCCGAGGTGCGGCGGCGGGCCGGGCCCGCGTGGCGGACCCGCTCGCGGATCTCCTGCCGGGCGAACTTCATGTGCCGCGACTCCTCGACCACGTGGATCCGGGAGGTGCCGCGGACGATCTCCAGGACGTTCTCGCCGCGCATCCAGTCGCGCTGCATGACGTCCAGCACCTCCTCGGCCACCAGGATGCCGCCGTAGGCGAGTTCACCCTTGGCGAGGGCCTTGAAGGCGCGCCCGGCCTGGGCGATGACCTTGTTGGGCCGGTAGGCGGGGACGCCCATCTTCTGGCAGGCCCGGGCGAACATGATCGAGTGGCGGCACTCGTCGGCGATCTCGGTGAGCGCGAACTGGAACTCGGCGTTGGCGGGGTTCTTGAGGTACTGGTCGCGCAGCACCATCTGCTGGAGGATCATCTCGAACCAGATGCCGGTGTTCATGATCGAGCAGACCTCGTGCCGGGTGAGGGTGACCCGCTGCTGCTCGGTCATCTCGTCCCAGAGCGCGGTCCCGTAGAGCGTGCTCCACTCCGGGTTGAGGCCGTAGTGCTCCTCGGGGAGGGGCGCGTCCCAGTCGATCTCGGTCATCGGGTCGTAGGAGAGCACGGCGGCCGACTCCAGCAGCCGCTTGGAGACGTCGTCGTCGGCCGCGGTGTGGCCGTGCGCCGCCGTGTGGTGGGTGAGAGCCATGGCTGCCTCCGGGGGCCTGCTCCTGCGGGTTCCCGCTCACCCGCTTATTAGACGGACAGTACAATAAGAGCCGGGTCCGGAGAACCCCCTGCGCAGCGGCGAAACAGCGCGCAGGCCCGCGGCGCACGCCCCCTGACGCCCCCGCTGCCGCGCCGACCGGCACCCGGGCCGGCACCCGGGCCCGGCACCTCGACCGGCACCCGAGCCCGGCGCACGACGAAGGGGCGGCGCCCGCCCCGGGCCCCGCCCCTGCTCCGTCCGTACCGTGCCGTACCGTGCCATGCCGTGCCGTGCCGTGCAGCTCAGCAGCCGAGCGCCTTCCGCAGCGCCTCCGCCGCCTCCGCCGTCGCGTCCTCGAAGCGGTGGCCGACGCCGATGTAGTTGGCGTAGCCGTGGATCAGGTCCGACTGCCGGCTCAGGTACACCTCCACCCCCGCCGCCTCCAGCGCCTGCGCGTACGCCTCGCCCTCGTCCCGCAGCGGGTCGAAGCCCGCGGTGCTGAGGTACGCGGGCGGCAGCCCGGTCAGGTCGTCGGCCAGCAGCGGCGAGATGCGCGGGTCGGTGCGGTCCGCCGGCTCGGGCGCGTAGCGGTCGGCGAACCAGTCCATGTTGTCGCTGGTCAGGAAGTAGGTCTCGGCGAACAGTTGGTGCGACCGGCGCTTGGTCGACAGGTCGGTCACCGGGTAGAGCAGCAGTTGGAACACCGGCACCGGACCGCCCCGCCGCACCGCCTCCTGCACCGCGACGGCGGCCAGGTTGCCGCCCGCGCTGTCCCCGCCGACGGCGATCCGCTCCGGGTCGACGCCCAGGTCGACCGCCTTGGCGAACGCGTAGTCCAGCGCGGCCCGCACGTCCTCCAGGCCCGCCGGGAACGGGTGCTCGGGCGCCAGCCGGTAGCCGACCGACAGCACCCGCACCCGGGCCCGCTGCGCCAGGAACCGGGCGACGTGGTCGTGGCTCTCCAGGCTGCCGACCACCCAGCCCCCGCCGTGCACGTACACCAGCAGCCCGGAACTCCCGCCCAGTCCGGCCGGGGTGTAGAGCCGCGCGGGCGTCTCGCCCCGCTCCCGCGGTATCCCGAGCTCCCGCACGCCCACCGGCTCGATCGTCGGCCCGCCCACCAGGTGCCGGGCGTGCTCCATCTCGTCCCGGGACGGGCCCAGCCCGCCCGGCATCACCATGGTCGCCTTGGACATCCGCTGGAACTTCAGGATCACCTGCGCGTCCAGCGCGAGCGTCTGCCCGTCCCGCACCTCCGGCTTCCCGGCGAAGGCCCGGCGCAGCCCGTGGGGCAGGGCGTACACGGCCCGGACGACGGCGGCCTGGACCCGGACGGGGAATGGAATCGACATCTTCTGCCTCCTGGGAGCCTCTGCCCGATCCCCCGGCCGGGGACCCGGTCGGGAGCCCATGATGGGCTCCCCCCGGGGGAGTCGGAAGCTTCCTCGACGCCGCCTGGAGCCGCCCTCGACCCGTTCCCCGCCGACCCGTTCCCCGCCGGCGGCCGGCACTCCGGACGGTCAGGAGCCCTGCCGGTCCCGGCGGTCGAAGTCGACCAGGGCGCGCGCACCGGGATCGAGCGCCCGGACCAGCGCCACGACGACGGACTCCTCCAACCCGCCCAGCGCCTCGGCGAGTTCCTCCGCCACGTCCCGGGCGACCTCGGCCGCGACCGTCCCGGCGGCGGTGCGCGGGCCGAGCTTGCTGACGGCGGCCGCCGCGCGGGTGGGGGTCAGCAGGGCCGCGGCCCGGACCAGCAGCCAGCCCGGCACCCCGGCCGCGCCCTCGGGCGGCGGGAGGTACGGGCGGGCGCCGGCGTACCGCTCGTCCTCGGCGAAGGCCCGCTGCTTGACCTTGACCACCGGCCGGGCGGCGTCGGACTCGCACCACTCGCCGGCGGGCTTGAGCACGTACCCCTCGGCGAGGTTGTCGGGCAGCTCCGGCAGCCCGAACAGCGCCGGCACCCGGCTGGGGAAGGCGACCGGCAGGTCCTGGAGGGAGTTCAGCGTGCCGTGCCCGAGCAGCGGTGCGCAGGTCAGGCCGGCCGCCACGGCGGCGGTCCGCAGTTCGCGGTCGGCGACCCAGCGGAGCCCCTCGGCGGTCTCCACGGTGGCGTCGAACGGCAGCCAGTGCAGCCCCGGCGCGTACCAGACGCCCGTCTGCACCGGGTCGACCCCGGCGAGGGCGGGCACCCCGGGGTGCGGGTAGCGGCCGCCGGCCAGTTCGCCGTACACGGTCACCAGCGCGGCCCCGCCCCGGGGCGGCCGCAGGGCCGCCGCGAGGTGCCCGGCCGCGACGGACAGCCGCGGCCAGATCCGGCTCACGCCGAAGAAGGCGTCGAGCTCCTCGTCGCCGAGCAGGTCGCGCCGCTTGGCGGGCCGGACGGCACCCGCGTCGCAGACCACGGCGAAGTGCGCGCCGTGCACCTTCTCCGCCGCCGTCCACTCCCGGCTGCCGGGCGCGCCGGGGCGGCCCCGGGCGGGGATCTTCGGATAGGGCCTCAGCTCGGCGCCGGCGGAGCCTTCGAACGTCGTCTCGGACACGGCACCGATCCTCGCCGCAACGCCCGCCCGACGGCAACGGGATTGGGGGCCGGCCCGCCCGGCGGCGACGGGATCCGGGGGCGGCCCGCCCGGCTCAGCCGGCCGCCCCCGGCACCACCAGGCCGGACTCGTACGCGATCACCACCGCATGGGTCCGGTTCTGCGCGCCGAGCTTGGTCAGCACGTTCCCGACGTGGGTCTTCACCGTCTCCTGGCTCACCGTCAGCGCCTCGGCGATCTCCGGGTTGGACAGCCCGGTCGCCATCAGCCGCAGCACCTCCTCCTCCCGCCCCGTCAGCGCCGCCCGCGGCAGCGCCTCGGCGGAACCCCGCGGGCGGGCGGCGACCATCCGGCGCAGCGCCGCCGGGAAGAGGATCGCCTCCCCGGCCGCCACCACCCGCACCGCCTCGGCGATCTGCCGCACCGGCAGCCGCTTCAGCAGGAAGCCGCTGGCGCCCGCGCTCAGCGCGGAGGTGACGTAGCCGTCGTTCTCGAAGGTGGTGATCACCACGACCTTCGGCGGCTCGGCGGAGCCGGCGAGCAGCTCCCGGGTGGCGTCGATCCCGTTGCGGCGCGGCATCCGGACGTCCATCAGCACCACGTCCGGCCGCAGTCGCAGCGCCCGTTCGACCGCCTCGACGCCGTCGGCGGCCTCCCCGACCACCTCGATCCCGGGCTGGACGGCGAGCAGGGTGCGCAGGCCGCTGCGGGTCACCTCGTCGTCGTCCGCGATCAGCAGCGTGACGGGGGCACCGGGAACGGGGGCCTCGGCGGGGGCCTCGGCGGCGGGGGCGGGAGCGGTCATGCCGACGACCGTACCGGCAGCCGGACCGCCAGCCGCCAGCGCTCGGGCCCGTCCGGGCCGGCGGTGAACTCGCCGTGCAGCAGCCGGACCCGCTCGGCCAGCCCGGGCAGGCCGTGGCCGGAGGTCGGGAAGGGCCGGCGGTCGGCGTCCGGGCCGGTCCGGTTGACGACCAGCAGCTCGACGGCGTCCGCCGCCACCGCGACCCGGAGGGCGATCGGGCCGGGCGCCCCGTGCCGCAGCGCGTTCGTCAGCCCCTCCTGGAGGATCCGGTACGCCGCCCGGGAGAGCGTCCCGTGGACCTGCGCCGGCTCGCCCGCCAGCTCGGGCTCCACCACGGCGCCCGCGTGCCGCAGCCGCTCCAGCAGTTCGGGCAGGTCGGCCAGGGTCCGGGTCGGCGCGGTGCCCGACTCCTCCTCGCGCACCACGCCCAGCACGTAGTCCAGGTCCTCCAGCGCGGCCCGGGTGGACTCCTCGATGCTGCGCAGGGCGGCCCGTGCGGCCGCCGGGTCGGCCGAGAGCACCTCGCCCGCCACCGCGGCCTGGATCGTGGTCGCGGTCAGCGTGTGCCCGATCGAGTCGTGCAACTCGTGGGCCAGCCGGTTGCGTTCGGCCAGCCGCTGCTCCCGGGCGGCGGCCTGCGCCTGCCGCTCGGCCGAGGACGCTCCGAGCAGCCCGGGCGCCGCCCAGCGCAGCACGCCGGTCACCGCCGCGCACCCGGCCAGCGCCAGCAGCACGCAGCAGGCCGCCACCGGCCAGCTCCACCAGCCGTCCCCGACCCGCACCGAGCGGCCGAACAGGGTCAGCCGCGCCTCCCCGTCGAGCCACGCCCCCGGCAGGGCCACCCCCGCGGTCAGCAGCAGCCCGCTCACCAGCGCCCCCACCCACCCCACGCCCACGTGCAGCAGCAGCCAGGCCGGGGTGCGCCGGCGGTCGGCGCCCGCCCGCCCGGCGGCCGGATCCGGCAGCGGCACCTTCAGCAGGCGCCGGGCGGAGCGGACCAGCACCCGCCGGGTGGTGCCGGCCAGCCCGAGTGCGCCGATCAGCGCCGCCCAGACCAGCAGGGTCAGCCCGGCCTGCACCGCGTACGGCGCGGGCCGCACGGCCAGCGCCGGCACCGCGGCGAAGGGCAACAGCGGAAAGCTCGCCAACGCGCCGCCGTAGGCGAACAGCGCACCGGTGTACGTGGAGCCGCGCAGCAACGGCCGGATTCCCGTGATCATGTCGGCCAGTATGTCCGGGCAGGTCAGCGGCCACCTCCCTCGATCGGGGGAGCCCGTTCTCCCGCCTTTCCGCGATGTGCGCCGGACGCCCCGGGGCCCAGGATCGGGTCCACCACGCCCCGACCATCCCCATGGAGTCCACCATGCGACGAACCGTCTCCACCGCGCTGGCCCTCGGCCTCATCACGGCGGGCGCCCTGACCGTCCCGACCGTGCCGACCGCCGCGGCCGCCGCCCGGCCCGACGCCGTCCAGCAGGGCCTGAACGCGCTGGTCCGGAACGACGGCCCGCCCGGCACGCTGGCGAGCGTCCAGGACCGCGGCGGCCGCACCCGCGGCTACACGGCGGGGGTGGCGGACGTCACCACCCGCGCCGCGGTCCCCCGGGACGGCCAGGTCCGGATCGGCAGCAACACCAAGACCTTCACCGCCGTGGTCGCCCTACAGCTGGTCGGCGAGGGACGGCTCGGCCTGGACGAGCCGGTCGAGACCTACCTGCCGGGCATCGTCCGCGGCGACGGCATCGACGGGCGCCGCATCACCGTCCGCCAACTGCTCCAGCACACCAGCGGACTGCCCGACTACGAGGGCGACATCCCCGATTCCGACCTCCAGCAGCGGTACTTCGAGCCGCGCGAACTGCTCGACCTCGCCTTCCGGCACCCGGCCGCCGCGGCGCCCGGCGCGACGTTCGGGTACAGCAGCACCAACTACGTGCTGGCCGGCCTGATCGTCCAGAAGGTCACCGGGCGGCCGATCGCCGAGGAGATCGACCGGCGGATCGTCCAGCGCCTCGGACTGCGCCACACCTCCTTCCCCGCCGCCGGGGACCGCACCCTCCGGGAGGCCCACCCGCACGGCTACCGCCGGGACGAGCCCGGCGGCCCGCTGATCGACACCACCGAGCTGGACCCCTCGGCCGGGTGGGCGGCGGGCCAGATGGTCTCCACCGGCGACGACCTGAACCGCTTCTTCACCGCGCTGCTGGCCGGCCGCCTGCTGCCGCAGGCCCAGCTCGCCCAGATGCGCACCACCGTCCCGATCGGCGACACCGGCGCCGGGTACGGGCTGGGGATCGTCAGCCGGCCGCTGTCCTGCGGCGGCGTCTACTGGGGGCACGGCGGTGACATCCCGGGCTTCGAGTCCCGCGGCGGGGCGACGGACGACGGCCGCGCCGCGAACATCACGGTGACCGAGGTCCCGTCGGACCGGGCCGTCACGCACCGCCTCGAAGCCCTCGTCGACACCGCCCTCTGCCGCTGAGCACCCCCGGCGCTCGGCCCGGCCCGGGCGGCTCACCGCTCTGCCGGGCCGGGCGCCGGGTCGTGGCCGCAGCTCGGCCGGTCGGCGCCAACGCCCTTGTGCGGCACCTCCGTTGCCGGGTGATCGCGCCCCGACCCCCCGACCGTACGTCGCACCCCCGCACTCCTGTACCCCGTTCCGGCCCGCCCGCGGCCCCGGAAGGGCCGCCGAACCGGGCCCGCGCGGCGTCCCGGTACCGGATTCCCCGCTTCCCCTGTGCGCCGACCCCGCGCCGCGCGATGATCCCCGCGGGAACGCACCGCAGGTCCGCACGATCGGCCGGTGGCCGGGATGGGGTGAGGATGACCTCGACCGAGACAATCACGGGGGACAGTCCGAGCGGCGGGCCGGGCGGCTACGCCTGGGCCGGCCTGGACCCGGACTTCACCCGCCAGGTCGCGGCGCTCGCCGCGACCCCGCAGGGACGCGCGCTGGCCGAGTCGCAGGCCTTCGAGATCGTCCGGCGGCACCCGCAGCGGCTCGGCCTGCCGCTGCGGCTCCGCCCGGAGCTGCGCGCGGAGCTGGACGGCTACGTCGCCTCCTACCACCGCATGATCGAGACCATCCTCGCCGCCTGGGACCACGACCGGGACCTCCGTGCGGTGGTCAGCGTCCCCGAACCGCTGCGCGAGCACGTGGCGGCCGCCCGGGACACCCGGGTGCACCTGCTGCGGCTCGACCTGCTGCCCCAACCCGACGGCACCCTGCGGGTGTTGGAGACCAACGCGAACTGCCCCGGCGGCCTGCCCAACGCCGGCCGGGCCCGCACCGCCTGGCGTCCGCTGCTCACCGGGCACGGCATCGCCCTGCCCCCGCCACTGCCCTCCGACGACCCCGCCTGGCCCGGGCGCTGGCTGACCGAGCTCGCCGAACAGCAGACCGGCACCCGCCCCGACACCGTCGCCCTGCTCCTCCCCCGGGGTGGCTACCGCGCCGACATCCTGGACTACGACGCGGCCCTGACCGCCCTCGGCGTGCGCACCCTGCACGCCGACCCCCGCGAACTCCGGCCCGCGCCCGGCGGCGGCGTCACCCTGCACGGGGAACCGGTCCGGCACTCCTTCACCAAGGTCGGCATCCAGGAGCTGCTGCACATGGGCGACGGGGCGCAGCCGTACCTGCGGGCGGTGCGCGAGGAGGCGCTGTTCGTCCAGAACGGCCTGCGCGGCCGGCTGGTCGGCGACAACAAGCTCTGCCTGGCCGTCCTCTCCGACCCCCGCTTCGCCCACCTCTTCGACCCGGCCGACCTCGACCGGGTCCGGCCCACCATCCCCTGGTCGCGCAACCTCGCCCACTGCGACGCCGCGACCCTGCGCACCGTCGTCCGGGACCGCGCCCGGCACGTCCTCAAGCGCCCGCTGGACACCCGGGGGCACGGCGTCGTCCTCGGCAAGGAGACCACCGAGGCGCTCTGGGAGGAGGCCGTCGGGGTCGCGGCGGCCGAGGGCTGGCTCGTCCAGGAGTACGTCAGCAGCCCGGTCCTCGCCGCCACGGACGGGCCGGCGCCGCGCCACGACCTCGCCCTGGGCGCCGTCGAGGGCCGGATCGCCTCCGCCTTCGTCCGGGCCGGCCACGCCGAGCGCCACAACGTCGCGGGCTCGGCCCAGCCCCACCCGCTGTACCTGTGAGACGGAACGACAAAACGGCCGGTCGATCCGAGGATCGACCGGCCGTTCGCTGTGCGCGAGGGGGGAGTTGAACCCCCACGCCCTTTCGGGCACTGGAACCTGAATCCAGCGCGTCTGCCTATTCCGCCACCCGCGCATCTGGGTGATGGGTTAACTATAGACCATCCCGAGGGGTACCTCCGACCACCTCCGTCCGTCTCCCCCGCACCCCCCGCCTGGGACGATGGTCCGGCCGGCGCACCGGGCGGAGCGGCGGAACGAGCAGAGCGAGCAGGGGGACCGCATGGAGCTACGGCAGCTGCGCTGCTTCGTCGCCGTGGCCGAGGAACTGCACTTCGGCCGGGCCGCCGAGCGGCTGCTGCTCGGCCAGCCGGCGGTGAGCCAGCAGGTGCGGCGGCTGGAGCGGGAGCTGAAGGTCGAGCTGTTCGACCGCTCGCCCCGGTACGTCCGGCTGACCCCGGCCGGGGAGCGCTTCCTCCCCGCCGCCCGCAAGGTGCTGGCGGCCGAGGACGCCGCCCGGGCGCTGGCCGCCGACCTGGCCGAGCCGGCCGTGCTGCGGCTGGGGACGGTCACGGCGCTCGGCGAGCGGCTCGACCTGATCCTGGACACCTACCGGCGCCGGGCGCCCGCCGTGCGCGTGGAGCTCCAGGACGCCCGGGTGCGGGAGCGGCTGGCCCGGGTGTCGGACGGGCGCCTGGACGCCGCCTTCGTGCGCGGGGCGATCGCCGAGCAGAACCCCGATCTGCGCTTCCTGCCGGTCTGGGAGGACGAGTTGGTGCTCGCGCTGCCCGCCCGGCACCCGCTCGCCGAGCGGCCCGAGGTGGACCTCGCGGACCTCGCCGAGCTGCCGCTGCGGCTGACCGAGCGGGCCGGCCACCCGGCACTGGTGGACCTGGTGACGGACGCCTGCGCGCGGGCCGGCTTCCGGCCGGTACTCGGGCCGGTGCACAGCACCCTCCAGGACACCCTGGCCTCGATCGGCTCCGGGGCCCCGATGTGGACGGTGGTGTACGCCGCCAACGCCCGGCTGGTGAACGTCCACCGGGTCGCCTTCCGCCCCTGCCGGACCCCGCTGGCGCTGCCGACCTCGCTCGCCGTCCGGCGCTCCGCCCCGCTCCCCCGGCTCCTCCTGGAGGCCTGTCGCAGCACGCCCGTGAGCGGGGACGATCAGGATTCGTGATCGCTGCCAGAGCGGATCGGGTCTGGGTGCGGGCGGCCCGGTCGGGTGGACTGTTCCCAGCCGGAGAACCCGGCGGGAGCGCCGGGCGGAGGAGCCCGGCACCGAACCCCGGTCAGGAGCCGAAGATGCCGATCGTCACCATTCAGCAGGGTCCGCGCGAGGTCGCCCAGAAGCGCGAGCTGGTCGAGAAGGTCACCACCGCCTTCGTCGAGACGCTGGGCGTCCCGGCCGAGAGCGTGTTCGTGTTCGTCAACGAGTACCGGCCGGAGGACTGGGGCTCGGCGGGCCGGCTCACCGCGGACAAGTAGCGGTCGCGCCCGCCGACCGCCGACGGCCTTGCGGCGCCGGTCAGTTGGCCTGGCCGGCGCTGCCCATCGGGCCGATCTTCACCGGGGTGCCGGGGCGGTCCGAGACCGGCAGCGAGGCGGCGCCCGGCCAGGGGAGGGTGACCGACTGGGTCTCGTCCGGCGGGGTCACCACCAGTCCGGTGATGCGGACGCCGGTGCCGCCCGTCTTGTTCTCCGGGTAGCTGATGCCGAAGAAGGTCGACTTCCCGTTCTTGAGCACGCCCGGGACGACCGGCTCGCCGGAGCGCTGCGCGGACAGCGAGCCCGCGTTGGTCTTCAGGTCGACGCCGGCGTACCCGGAGATCGCGCAGTCGTGGCCGCTGTGGTTCTTCAACTCGACCACGACGGTGCGGTTCTCGTCGCCGTCGATGGTGCGGTCCGCGGCCGTGATCGCCAGGTCCTCGGTCCGGCACTTGGCGCCGGCCTTGCCCGCGTCGGTGGAGCCGCTCCCGGCGGCCGTGCCCTTCGCGCCGGGGGTCGCCGCACCGGGGGCCGTACCGCCGGCGGTCTTCCCGCCCGGGGCGGCGCCGGTGGGCGCGGCGGGCACGGTGGCCGCCGCGCTCGGCGCGGTCGACGGCTTGGCCTGGTCCGTGCCGGTGTCGTCGTTCTGGCAGGCGGTGAGCGAGAGACCCGCGGCAACGGCCAGGGCGGCGAAGGTGAGCTTGTGAGCGCGCATCGTGACTTCCTCGGTGTCGGGTGGCTTTCCGGCTGCTCGGTACGGGTCGGTACCAGCGGGCGTTCCGGAGAGCAGGACCGCGCCGCCCGGTGAACCGTTCCGCCCACCCGGCCGCCACTACAGGCCTGTTACACGAACGGCCGGGCACCGCGACGCCCCGCCACCGGCCGCGGCGCGCCCCGGGCCGGTCGGAGCAGCGGTTCCGGGCAGGTTCCGAGCCGCGCTCCGGCCGCCGTCCACCGCCGCCCGCGGCCGCCGCCCGCTGGGACAGACCCGTGACCCGAAGGATCTTGACCGACCGGGGTCAGCGCGTCCAGCGGTGCGTGACGATGGCTCAATGAGCGTCTCCCGTCAGCGAATCGAGGCACCGATGTTCCGCAGCGAGCGCCCGCACGACGCCCACCGCCCCACTCCGCGCGAGACCGCCGAGGAGTGGGGCGGGCGGATCGCGGCCGTCCGGGACGCCCCGCCGGACTGGTTCCTCCTGGTCGGCCGCCAGTCCACCGACCACCACCTCTGCCACCTCGACCTCGACTACCACCTGGGTCGCGAGTTCACCGCCGTCGTGCAGACCTCGCGCCCGCTGCCGCCCGGGCACCGGATCGACTCCCGCACCACCCCGGAGTCCCAACTGGCCAACTTCCTGGCCAACTCCGGCCGCTCCACGTTCGACCCCCGGACCGAGCCGTTCCCGGCCTTCGAGGGCAGCGGCACCGGCCTGCTCCGGCTCGACGGCGCACCCGTGCGGGTGGAGGTCCACCACGGCCACGGCTGCCGCAGCGCGTTGATCCCCGAACTCCCCGGCCAGGCCGGATATGTGATCGTCACAGCGTTCGACGAGTACTGGGACGCCGCCTCCGACCTGGTCCTTCGCCCACCGACGACTTTCTGACCGGGACTGGCCAAAACTCGCCGGTACCGGTCGGGGGGTGGGGTTAGCCTGACGACATGGTTGCAAACTACAAGGAAGAAGTGGCCATGAGTGAGCCGGAGTTCGTCAGCGCACCCGCTTTGATCCTCCGCTCCCTCGCCTCCGACCCCGACCGGCGTGCCATCACCACCGCCGACGGCGTCGAGATCACCGGCGGCGAGTTCGCCGCCGCCACCTACCGGCTCGCCCACGAGCTGATCGCCCGCGGCGCCGGCCGCGGCGCCACCGTCACCCTGCTCACCGGCAACACCCCCGAGGCGCTCAGCGCCCGCTACGCCGCGGGCCTGGCCGGCGCCCGGGTGGTCAACCTGTACGACGGCATGAGCGCCCCGGTCCTGGCCGAGATCACCACCAGCGTCGACACCACCGTCCTGCTCGTCGACGCCGAGCGGTACGCCGACGCCCCCGCCCTGCTCCCGCTGCTCCAGGCCGGCCCCGCCGCCCCGACCGTCCTCACCCTCGGCCCCGCCCCCGAGGGCATCGGCCCGGACGCGATCGCCGCCTCCGCCCACCACCCCGCCGAGGACCCGGCCGTCCCGGTCGGCCCCGACGACGACCTCGGCATCCGCCACACCGGCGGCACCACCGGCATCCCCAAGGGCATCCTCAGCCTCCACGGCCCCTACCGCCGGTTCTTCGACCAGCCGCTCCCCGGCAACGCGGACGGCCGGCCGCCCCGCCTGCTCGCCGCCACCTCCCTCGCCCACCTGGCGGGCGTCCTCACCGACCTGACGCTCCGGCACGGCGGATCCGTCGTCCTCCAGCGCTCCTTCGACCCCGGCCGCGTCCTCGCCGCGATCGAGCGCGAGCAGATCACCGACCTGTGGGTGCTGCCCCCGCTGCTCTACCAGCTGCTGGACCACCCGGCCGTCGGCCGCACCGACCTGTCCAGCCTGCGCCGGATCGACTACGGCGGCTGCGCCTCCTCCCCGGCCCGGATCCGCGAGGCGATCAAGGTGTTCGGGCCCGTCCTGGTCAGCCTCTACGGCATGTCCGAGGCCCAGAAGATCGCCGCCCTCACCCCGGAGGAGTACCCGCGCTTCGGCGACGACGGCCCGCTGCCGGTCGGCCGGCCCTTCCCCGACGTGGAGGTGGCGATCCGCGCCACCGACGGCACCGACCTGCCCGTCGGCGAGCAGGGTGCGGTGCACGTGCGCTCGAAGATGCTGATGGCCGGGTACTGGAAGCAGCCCGACCTCACCGCCCGGGTGCTGCGGGACGGCTGGCTGGACACCGGCGACGTCGGCTACTTCGACGCGGACGGCTACCTCTACCTCGCCGACCGCCTCAAGGACCTGATCATCGTCGTCGGCGGCCACGTCTACCCCACCGAGGTCGAGGAACTGCTCCTCACCCACCCGGGCATCGCCCAGTGCGCCGTCTACGGCGTCCACGACGAGCAGCAGGCCGAACACGTCCACGTCGCCGTCGTCCCCGCCCCGGGACACCGGCCGCAGCTGGAGGAGGTCCGCGCCTTCGTCACCGCCGCCAAGGGCCGCATCTACGCCCCCGAAGCCCTCCACCTGGTCGACGCCATCCCGCTGACCGCCGTCGGCAAGCCCGACAAGAAGCGGCTGCGCGAGAGCCTCCCGCACTGAACCGGTGCCGGGTCGTACCGGGACCGCCGGGACCGGTACGACCCGGCCCTCACCGGAACCGCACCGAACCCGGCCCGGATCCCCACCCGGTTTCACCCCCAGGCGGGATTTGGCTCAATGAACCCCCGCCCCGGTGCCGAGAAGCCAACGGGGGGTGGCGGCGCTGAGGGCTGCCACCCCTCCCCCGCGGGGGCCGCGGTTCACCGCTGCCCCGCGACACCGTCCAGACAGCAGCGCACGAAGTCCCGCACCACCGGGTCGCCGTCGTCCGCCGGGGACCACGCCACCGCGAGCCGGCTGGGGCTCACCCCGCTCACCGGCCGGTAGGCGATGCCCGGGCGGGCGTAGAAGCGGGCGGTCGACTCGGGCGCGAGGGCGACGCCGTAGCCGTTCGCGATGGCGCTCAGCCAGTCGTCGGGGTGCTCCACCACGGCGCCGATCCGGACCGGGCGCCCCTCGCGCTCGTCGGCCGCGACCCAGTAGTCCCGCCAGCCGCCGGTCCCGGCCGGGGCCGCCACGAACGGCTCGTCCCACAACTCCCGGAACGGGACCACCTCCAGGGCGGCCAGCGGGTGCGCCGAGGGCAGCGCCACCCAGCGCGGCTCGACGGACAACCCCGCCACCCGCCACCGCTCCTGGCCGGGGAACGGCAGCCGCAGCAGCGCCGCGTCGGCCTCCCCCGCGGCCAGGCCCGCCGTCGGGTCCGACCAGGCCGCGTGCCGCATCTCGACCCGCCAGCCCGGATGCCGGGCGGTGAACCCGGCCACGATGCCCGGGGTGGCCTCGTTGGCGGCGCTGGCCAGGAAGCCGACCCGCAGCACCCGCCCGGCCCGGCTCGCCGCCCCCCGGGTCTCCCGCAGCGCCGCCTCCCAGTCGGCCAGCAGCCCCGGCACCCGCGCCGCGAGGCTCCGACCCGCCGCGGTGAGCGCCATCCCGGCCCGGGAACGGACGAACAGCGGCACCCCGAGCAGGGTCTCCAGCTGCCGGATCTGCTTGGTCAGCGCGGGCTGGGAGACGTACAGCCGCTCCGCCGCGCGGGTCAGGCTGCCGTCCTCGGCGACCGCGGCGAAGGTGCGCAGCAGCCGGGTGTCCACATCCATTCCACCAGGTTATGGAAGCAGGTATTGGACGCAAGGGGAGCGCCCCGAAGAGGCTTGGCAGCAGGGCGGATCCCGCCCGAGCGCAACCCTCTCCCCCCTGAGGAGTCCCGTGTCCGTCGCCCTGGTCACCGTGACCGTCGTCGCCGTCGCCGCCAACGCCGCGATCGCCGCCGCCGACCTCGCCAAGGCCCCGTTCGTCCTGGCCAACTCCGCCGAGGTGCGGGTCCGACCGGAGTGGGTGCCGTGGCTGGCCTCCCTCAAACTGGCCGGCGCACTCGGCCTGCTGGCCGGCCTGCTCGGCCAACCGCTGCCGGGCCTGGCGGCGGCGGTCGGCCTGGTGCTGTTCTACATCGGCGCCGTGGCCACCCACCTCCGCACCCGGGTCCTCCACAACCTCCACTTCCCCGCCGCCTACCTCGCCCTGGCCGTCGCCACCCTCGCCCTCACTCTCCGGAGCCGGTAGGTCCGTTCGGGCGGAGCCGGCCGGCGGGCGGAGCAGCGGTCCGTACGCGTGGCCCGACGGCGGGCGGTCAGCGTCCGACGGCCCCGTCCAGCTGCTCCCGCAGGATGTCCGCGTGCCCGGCGTGCCGCCCGGTCTCCTCGATCATGTGCACCAGCACCCAGCGCAGCGACGGCCCCCCGGTGACATCGGGCCGCAGCGAGCGCACGCCCGGCCGGTCCAGGTCCGGGGCGGCCGCGGCCACCGCGTTCGCCCGGGCGACGGCGTCCCGGTAGGCGGCGACCGCCTCGGCCACCGCGCCCTCGCCGGACGGGAGTTCACCGGTGGAGCGCGGCTCCTCCCCCAGCCCGCCGTAGGCGTACTCGAACCAGTTGAGCTCGACCACGGTCAGGTGCCGGACCAGCCACAGCAGGCTGGTGCCGGAGGCGACGCCGGGGCGCCCGGCGTCCTCGTCACCGACGCCGTCCAGCTTGCCGATCACGGCCTCGCGCAGGTAGTCCAGGAAGGTCAGCAGGGTGGTCCGCTCATCGGTGTTGCCCCACGGCGGGCGACTGTCGGCGGACCTGCTCGGCGCGGCGCCCCGGGGCGCGGTGTTCTCGGTCACCGCGCCACCCTAAGGCCTGTCTCCTGGATCCTTGCCGGGGCCGCGGTGTTGGGGCAGGCACCCCACCACCGCGGCCTGATCCGACAAAATCCAGGAGACAGGCCCTAGCCGTCCGCACCCATCCGGTGGACCCTCACCAGCCCTGGCCGTGCACCCAGTCCGCGAGCTGCCGGGCGCAGCCGTCGACCGACTCCCGCCAGGTGTGCGCGGCGCCGTCCCCGGCCTCGTCGCTGACGTACTTGACCAGTCGCACCGGCACCCCGGCCCGGTGGGCGACGGCGGCCACCGCGTAGCCCTCCATGTCGACCAGGTCGGCGTGCTCGGCCAGCCGCTGCTTCGCCTCCGGGGAGTCGACGAACAGGTCACCGGTGGCCAGCACCGGCCCGTCGCCCTTGCCGACCACCAGTGGGGCGCCGTAGCTGCGCCCGGTGAGGGAGTGCAGGACCTCGGTGTCCAGGTCGTGCTGGATCACCTGGACGACGTGGTGGATACCCGCCCAGCCGGTGCGCAGCGCGCCGGCCGTGCCGAGGTTGATCACCTCGGAGGGCCGCTCGCCCCGGGCCAGGACGGTGGCCAGGGCCGCGGTGGCGTTGACCTTCCCTATCCCGGTGAGCAGCACGGGCAGCCGGTCGTCCAGGTGGGCGGCCTCCTCGCGGACCGCGACGACGAGCAGCGGGCGGTCGGGCGAGATCGTTCCAAGCAGTCGCATGGGCCCCATCGTACGGAGCCGGGGTGCGCCGGGCCCGGGAACAGCGCGGCGCGGAACCGCGCGGGGCACGGTCGGCGTCGCACGGATCGCCGCCTCCCCGTCGGGCCGCCCGGAGCGGTACGGGCCGGACGGGAGCGTGCGGGAACCGTGCACGACATGCTCAAGATCGGCGCAAGTCAGGTGTGGCCGGGGGGAGTCACGGCCATACTGCTGCCATCGGTCGGGCCCCGGGTGTCGGGTCCGGCCCCCTGGGGAGGATGAGGCAGGTGGCAACACCAGTAGGCAACGGCGCACCGGGCGCCGCGTTCCCGGCACGGCCGAGCGGGCCACCGGCCGTGCCGGGGGCGGCTCCGTACGGCGATCCGACGGCGCGCCGGGGGGCGGTACCACCCGGCTCCGCGGTGCGGCCGTCGGCCGGGCCGGGCGCCGGGCCGCCCGCGGGGCGCCCCGGGGCGGGGGTGCCGGCCCGCGGCGTGCGCGGCGCGCGCGCCCGGCTGGCGCAGGCCACCCGGACGCCGCCGGGCCGGCTGCGGCTGGCCGGGGTGGTGCTCGCGGTGCTCACCGTGGCCTTCGGCGGGCTCACCGCCTGGCAGTTGGAGAGCCGGGCGCAGGCCGCCGACCGGGTGGTCTCGCACAGCCAGCCGTTGAGCCGGGACGCCGCCGAGATCCACCGCTCGCTGGCCGACGCCGCCACCACCGCGGCCTCCGGCTTCCTGCTGGCCGGCGCCGAGCCCAGGGACGTCCGGGCCCGCTACGAGCAGGACCTCGCCCAGGCCGCCCAGCTGGTCTCCCAGGCCGCCGCCCGGACCACCGCGACCTCCCCGGCACAGGACTCACTCACCCGGCTGAACCAGCAACTCCCGGTGTACGCCGGTCTGGTGGAATCCGCGCGGGCCGACAACCGGCAGGGCATCCCGCTCGGCGGCGCCTACCTGCGGTACGCCTCCGAGCAGATGCAGACCGTGCTGCTGCCGGCCGCCGCCGAGCTGACCACCATAGAGAACGACGAACTGGCGGACGACTACGCCTCGGCCCGGGCGGTCCCGTGGGGGGCGTACGTCCTGGCGGTGCTGGCCCTGGCCGCGCTGGGCTGGGTGCAGCTGACCCTGTTCCGCCGCACCAACCGGGTGTTCAACGTGGGCCTGCTGGGCGCCACCGCCGCCGTGCTGGCCGGCACGCTCTGGCTCGCCGTGGCCGGGCTGACCACCGGCGCGGACCTGGCCAGGAGCGACCGCGACGGGGCGACCCCGCTGCGGGCGCTCAACGCGGCCCGGGTGGACGCGCTGACCGCCCGGCTGGCGGAGAACCTCAACCTGGTGGCGCGCGGCTCCACCGCCACGTACGCCGCGCAGTACACGGACCTCGTCAAGCACCTGGCCGGGGACCCGTCGAGCAAGGTCCCGATGGCGCAGCGCACCGGCTCGCTGCCGAACGCGATGGCCCTCGCCCCCGGCGCCGCCCAGGAGGCCCTGGCCACCGCCGCGACCGCGTACGACAGCTGGCAGCAGAAGCAACTCGCCGCCCACAACGCCGAGGTGGACAACGCCGACTACCAGGGCGCGCTGAACCAGACGGTGTCGGCCACCGACGGCACCAACACCGCCGACGCCGCCTTCAACGCGACCGACCGGGCGCTCGCCCAGGCCGCCGACATCGAGCAGGCCCGGTTCACGGCCGCCGCCGACGGCACCGCCGGGGAGCTGCGGCTGGCCGCGGTCGCGGCGGCGCTGCTCGGTCTGGCGGCCGCGGCCGCCGCGCTGCGCGGCCTGGGCCGACGACTCGCCGAGTACCGGTAGAGGGGGAACGGAAACGATGCGCACCAGAACCGTACCGACCAGGACCGCCGCCGCCGTGGCCGTGCTGGCGGCCTGCGCGGCCGTGCTCGGCGGGGGCGGCCCCTCCGGCGCCGCACCGGCCGCACCGGCCGCCGTGCCGCAGGCCGCGCCGCTGGCCGTCCAGCAGGCCCAGGACCAGTCCGACAGCTGCGACCTCTACGCCAGCGTGCCGCCGAGCTCGGCGGACGGCCCGGCCGTGAAGGCCATCAAGGCCAAGCGCAGCCTGGTGATCGGCGTGGACCAGAACAGCTACCGCTGGGGTGCCCGCAACCCGAACACCGGCCAGATCGAGGGCTTCGACATCGACCTCGCCCGGGCGATCGGCACCGCCATCATGGGCGACCCGGACAAGGTGGTGCTCAAGCCGGTGGCCACCGCCGACCGGGTCGACGCGGTGAAGCTGGGCCGGGTCGACCTGATCGTCCGCACCATGACCATCAGCTGCCAGCGGATGCAGGACGTCGCCTTCTCCAAGCCGTACTTCAGCATCACCCAGCGGGTGCTGGTCCCGAAGACCTCCCCGGCGAAGAACCTGGACGAGGCGATCACCGGCCGGAACGTCTGCGTCGCCAAGGGGTCGACCGCCGCCGACGTCTTCGACCCCACCAAGGAGGGGGCCAAGAAGGACACCGGCGCGCACCTGACGGTCGTGGAGAACCAGCTGGACTGCCTGGTCCTGATGCAGCTCGGCAAGGTCGACGCCACCATGACCGACGCCGGCCTGGCGGCCGGTCAGGCGGCCCAGGACCAGACCGTGCGGATCGTCGACGGCGACCTCAAGCCCGAGGTGATCGGCGTCGCCATGCTCAAGAGCAGCCCGGACCTCACCGCCCGGGTCAACCAGGTGCTGGCCGACTACCACAGCAGCGGCGACTGGGGGCGCAGCTACGACCGCTGGCTGAAGCCGTACATGGTCAACGACGCCGAGCACTACTGGCCGGTGCCGCACTGACGCCCGGTCCGGGTCGGGTACGGAGCGGTCCGGGCGCGGGGCGTTGACGTCGTCTTGACGCCCCGCGCCCGCACCGCCCGCACGGCCACCGGCTAGGGTTCGGGACGATCACCACGGGGAGACCGGTGGTGGACACGGGGGTTGTCGTGGGACGGCCCGTCGCACGCGACGGCTTCGCACGCGAGGAAGGAAGGACACCGCGGTGGCGGCATCGGCTGGCCCGGTACTGAGCCGGGAGGAGGTGGACCGCGCCCTCGCGCGCCTCGGCGCGGAGCGGGACGCGGTCGAGTCGGCGCTGCTCGCCCTCCAGGACCACCCGGGCCTGCGGCTGCTGGACGGCGCCGAGCTGTCCGGCCGCACCCTGGAGCGCTGGTCGGTCGCCGGCAAGGGCCTGCCGCTGCTCTGGGCGCTGTTCGACCGCTACTCCGAGGCGCTCGCCTCGGCGCGCGCCGTCCGGGCCCGCAAGGCCAAGCCCGGGGCACCCGAACTCGCCGAGCTGAGCGAGCTGCTGACCGGCGACGCGGTGACCGTCCCCGGCGGCGCGGTGCCGGACGGGCCGCAACTGCTGGGCGCGCCCGCCAAGCTGGTCGAGCGGATCAGCCTGGACGCGCTGATGGCCCGGATGAACTCCTGGTACGCCACCGTGCTGGAGGTGGTCAGCGCGGCCGACGCGGTCTGGTCGGCGCTGCCGGCCCGGATCGACCTGCTGCTGGCCGAGCTGCACCGGGTGCGGACGCTGGCCGCCTCGCTCGGCGTGCGCACCGGCGGCCACCCGCTCGGCGACGACCTGGACGGGCTGGAACGCGACCTCACCGAGCTGCGCACCGAGGTCCGCGAGGACCCGCTGGCGCTGTGGCGCCCGGCCCGGGTGCCCGCCCAGCGCGGCACGGTGCCGGAGGGCGAGGCCTTCGCCTCCCCCTCCGGGGTGGTGGACACCGAGCGGTTCGACCGGGCCGGCCGGGCGCTGGACGGCGTCCGGCTGGAGCTGGAGAACCTGCTACGGCTGCGCGACGACGCCGAGGAGCGGCTGCAGGGCGTCGGCGACCTGCTCCAGCGGGCCGACGCCACCCTGGCCGAGGCCCGCCGGGCCCGCGGCGAGGTGCTGGCGAAGATAGCGGCCAGCGACGTGCCGGCGGTGCCCGGCCCGGCCTCGGCCCTGCGCGAACGGATCGTCACCGCGCTGGACCTGCGCCAGGGCGGGCAGTGGGGCCGGCTGGCGCCGCTGCTGGACGCGCTGGAGGACGCCGCCGCCAAGGAGCTGGCCCGGGCCCGGCACTCGCTCACCGAGGTCACCCAGCCGCTGGCCGTCCGGGCCGAGCTGCGCGGCCGGCTGGACGCCTACAAGGCGATGGCGGCCCGGATGCGGGTCGCCGAGGACCCGGAAGTGATCGAACGCTACGAGAAGGCGCGCTGGCTGCTCTGGAGCGCGCCGTGCGACCTGCGGGCGGCGGCCGCCGCGGTGGCCCGCTTCCAGCAGTCGCTGCGCCCGGCCCAGGGCGAGGCCGCCGGGGACGCGCGGCCGCCCGGGGGCGGACAGGCACACGGGACCGGCCAGACGCCGGTCGACGGACAGGTACAGGGGGGCTGAGGTTGATGGGCGAGACGTGCGTACGGCCGGACTGCTCCGGCAGCGGCAGGATCGACGCCGACGGCTACTGCGACGAGTGCGGGCTGGCGCCCGCGGGGGCGTCGACGGCGGCGGCCGCGGTGTCGGCACCGCCCCCGCCGGCCGCCGCCGGCCCCGGCTCGCCGTGCCCGCGGGACTGCTCGGGCACCATCGACGCGGACAACTACTGCGACGAGTGCGGCCTGACCCCGCCCGGCGCCGACACGGGGGTCACCCACCCCTACGTCCCGTCCGCCCGGGCCACCCCGGACTCCGCCCGCAGCGGCTCGGTCCGCTCGACCCGCACCGGCAGCAGCCGCTCGATGTCCGGCCGCTCCCGCTCGCACCGCTCGACCCGCACCGGCAGCAGCCGCTCGGTCTCGGTGCGCTCCACCCGCGGCAGCGTCAGCGCGGGCACCCGCAACCGGCTGGGCGCCGGCCTGGTCACCGTACCGACGGTGGAGACGGCCGACCCGTCGCTGGCGGTACTGGCCAACCCCGAGGTGCCCGAGCGCAAGCGGTTCTGCTCCAAGTGCGAGGCCCCGGTGGGCCGGGAGAAGAACGGCCAGCCGGGCCGCCCGGACGGCTTCTGCACCAAGTGCGGCACGCCGTACTCCTTCACGCCCAAGCTGCGCCGCGGCGACCTGGTCGGCGGGCAGTACGAGGTGGTCGGCTGCCTGGCGCACGGCGGGCTCGGCTGGATCTACCTGGCGGTGGACCGGCGGGTCAACGACAAGTGGGTGGTGCTCAAGGGCCTGCTGGACACCGGGGACGAGGACGCGCTCGCCGCGGCCGTCGCCGAGCGGCGCTTCCTGGCCGAGGTGGACCACCCGAACATCGTCCGGATCATCAACTTCGCCGAGCACCCGGACCTGCGCACCGGCTCCACCGACGGCTACATCGTGATGGAGTTCGTCGGCGGCAAGTCGCTCAAGGACATCGCCAACGACCGCCGCACCGCGGACGGCCGGCGCGAGCCGCTGCCGGTCGAGCAGGCCATCGCGTACGCCCTGGAGGCGCTGCCGGCACTGGGCTACCTGCACGGCCGGGGCCTGATCTACTGCGACTTCAAGATCGACAACGTGATCCAGAGCGGCGACACGCTCAAGGTCATCGACATGGGCGCGGTCCGCCGCTTCGACGACGACGGCCCGATCTACGGCACCATCGGCTACCAGGCCCCGGAGATCGCCACCGACGGCCCCTCCCCCGCCTCCGACCTCTACACCGTGGCCCGCACCCTCGCGGTGCTCACCTTCGACTTCCAGGGCTACAGCACCACCTACCGGGACTCGCTGCCCGGCCCCGAGGACGTCGAGGTCTTCGCGCGCTACGAGTCGTACTACCGCTTCCTGGTCCGCGCCACCGACCCGGACCCGGCCCGCCGCTTCTCCTCCGCCGAGGAGATGGCCGACCAGCTGACCGGTGTGCTGCGGGAGATCCTGGCCCTCCAGGACGACCGGCCCCGGCCCGCGCCGTCCACCCTGTTCGGCCCCGAACTGCGCGTCGTGGACACCGAGTTGGTGCTGCCCGCCGACCAGGCCGGGCAGCTCCGGGTGACCGCCCTCGACCCGGCGGCCGCCGCCCTCGCGCTGCCCGTCCCCCGGGTCGAGCCCGGCGACCCCAACGCCGGCTTCCTCGCCACCCTGCTCGCCGCCGACCCCGAGGAGGCGCTCGCCGCCCTCGGCGCCGCCCCGGCCGTCTCGGTGGAGAGCCGGCTGCGCGAACTGCGCGCCCTGCTCGAACTCGGCCGCCACGGCGCGGCCGGGACCGCGCTGGCCGAGCTGGAGCACGACCACCCGGACGACTGGCGGGTGGTCTGGTACCGCGGGCTGGTCGCCCTGGTCCGCGCCGCCGCGGACGCCACCGAAGCCCAACTGCGGGCCGCCGCCGAGGCCTTCGACGCGGTCTACGACGCCTTCCCCGGCGAGGCCGCACCCAAGCTCGCCCTGGCCATCTGCGCCGAACTGCTCGGCGACGGCGGCGACGCCGCCGAGTTCTACCGCCTGGTCTGGACCACCGACCGGTCCTACCTCAGCGCCGCCTTCGGCCTGGCCCGGGTCCGCCTCACCGAGGACGACCGGCCCGCCGCGGTGCGCGTCCTGGAGACCGTCCCGGCCACCTCCAGCCAGTACACCGCCGCCCGGATCGCCGCCGTCCGCGCCCGGCTGCGCGAACGCGCCGCCACCGACCCGCTGGCCCCCGACCTCGCCGCCGGCTCCGCCCAGCTGACCGCGCTGCGGCTGGACGACCGCCGCCGCGAGGAGCTCTCGGTCGAGGTGCTCGGCGCGGCCCTCGGCTGGGTCGGCGCCGGCTCGGCCGGGGCCGGCCAGGGCTCCGACCTGGTGGTCCTGGGACGTCCCGCCGTGGAGCGGGAACTGCGCTTCGCCCTGGAACAGTCCTACCGGGTACTCGCCCGGTTGGCCGACCGGGCCGAGACCAGGATCGAGATGGTGGAACGGGCCAACCGGGCCCGCCCCAGGACGTGGGTGTAGCCGATGCCGCAGCAGACCGAGTGCCCGAGCTGTTCCGAGCCGATGGAGCCGGAGGACGCCTACTGCGGGCGCTGCGGGGCCGGCCGGGACGGGCGGGCGGCCCCGGGCGCGATGCCCGCGAGCTGGGCCACCGCCCGCGGTGAGGCCGTGCCGCCGCAGCGCGGGCCGGTCTGCGTCCACTGCGGGCAGGCACAGGTCACCGAGGACGGCTACTGCGAGGGCTGCGGCAGCGCCCAGCCGCGCCCGCGCGACCACATGGAGAAGTCGCTCGCGGGCGTCGCCGGGGTCAGCGACCGCGGCGTCCGCCACCACCGCAACGAGGACTCCTTCACCGTCGCCGCCACCTCGCTGCCCGGCGGCGAGCCGGTCGTGGTCGCCGTGGTGTGCGACGGCGTCTCCTCCTCCGACCGCCCGGACGAGGCCTCGGAGACCGCCGTCGACGCCGCCTCGGAATCCCTGCTGACCTCGCTGGAGGCCGGCCGGGACCCGGAGCAGGCGATGCGCGCGGCGATCGCCGACGCCGCCAAGGCCGTCGCCGACCTCGCCGCCGACGGCGCCGGCCCGGTCCGCCCCGACCTCAACGCGCCCGCCTGCACCTACGTCAGCGCGATAGCGGCGAACGGCCGGATCACCATCGGCTGGGTCGGCGACACCCGGGCGTACTGGATCCCGGACGACCGGGCCGGCGCCGAGCCCTTCCGGCTCACCCAGGACGACTCCTGGGCGGCCCGGATGGTCGAGGCCGGGCTGATGGGCGAGGCCGAGGCGTACGCCGACCCGCGCGCCCACGCGATCACCGGCTGGCTCGGCGCCGACGCCGAGGAGGTCGTGCCGCACACCCTCGCCTTCGCCCCGCACGTCCCCGGGGTGCTGCTGATCTGCACCGACGGGCTGTGGAACTACGCCGAGGCGGCCACCGACCTGGCGTACTACGTCCGCCCGGACGCCCGCACCGAACCGCTCGCGGCCGCGCAGACCCTGGTGAAGTTCGCCGTCGCGGCCGGCGGGCACGACAACATCACCGTCGCGGTGCTGCCGATCGAACCCTCCGCCGCCGCACTGGCGGAGATCGCCGAGACGCCCACCGCGCTGGACCTCAAGGTCGTTCGGCGTCCCGGCGCCCCGGCCGCCGCCGGGGCCGACGACGACGAGGACCACGAGCCGACCCTGCCGGACCTCCCGGTGATCGGCTCCGCCGCCGCCCCGCTGCCCCCGGTACAGGCCCCGGCCCCGGCCGTCACGGTCCCGGCCGTCCCGCCCGCGCCGCCCCTCGCCCCGCCGCCGGCCGCCCCGGCGGCACCCTCCGCACCGCCCGCACCGCCCGTCCCGCCCCAGCCGCCGCACCCGCCGACCGCCTGACGGTCGACCGGCCGACCGGCCGCGCCCGGACCGACGGCCCCCGTCCGCCGGACCGACCACCGACCTTCCCGCATCCACTCCTCATCCGACGGGAGCCACCGCCCCATGGCAACACTGGCGAAGCCGAACCTGCCCAGGTTCGACGTGGAGATCTTCCAGAACGAGTACCTGGCCGACGGCGCCCGCGAGGTCAACGCCATCGTCACCGTCACCTCCACCGGCGGCGGCACCTCCGGCGGCCGCCCGCTCGGGGTCACCGACGGCGCCCGGCAGGGCGGCGACGCCGACGCCGCCGTGGTGATCCTGGTCGACTGCTCGGGCTCGATGGACTACCCCAAGACCAAGATCAACGGCGCCCGCGAGGCCACCGCCGCCGCCATCGACGCGCTGCGCGACGGCACCGCCTTCGCCGTGGTCGCCGGCACCCACGAGGCCCGTGACATCTACCCCGGCGACGGCACCCTGGCGACCGCCTCGGCGAGCACCCGGCACCAGGCCAAGGAGTCGCTGCGCCGCCTCACCGCGGCCGGCGGCACCGCGATGGGCACCTGGCTGGCCAAGGCCGACAGGCTCTTCCTCACCCGGCGCGACATCGCCATCCGGCACGCCATCCTGCTCACCGACGGCAACAACGAGCACGAGTCCGCCGAGGACCTCGCCGGCACCGTCGAGCGGGTCACCGGCCACTTCACCGCCGACTGCCGCGGCGTCGGCACCGACTGGCGGATCGACGAGCTGCGCAAGATCTCCTCGGCCCTGCTCGGCACCACCGACATCGTCGCCGAACCCTCCGGCCTCGCCGAGGACTTCCGCTCGATGATGGCCGGTGCGATGGGCAAGCAGGTCGCCGACGTCGCGCTGCGGATCTGGACGCCGGCCAACGCCACCGTGAAGTTCGTCAAGCAGGTCGCTCCCACGGTCGAGGACCTGACCGAGCGCCGGGCCGAGGCCGGGCCCCGGGCCGGCGACTACCCCACCGGCTCCTGGGGCGACGAGAGCCGCGACTACCACGTCTGCGTCGAGGTCCCGGCCGCCTCCGTCGGCAACGAGATGCTCGCCGCCCGGATCAGCCTGGTCCTGCCCCCGCCGGCCGGCGGCGGCACCCCCGAGGTGCTCAGCCAGGGCCTGGTCAAGGCCGTCTGGACGGACGACCTCGCCTCCTCCACCCGGATCAGCCCGCAGGTCGCCCACTACACCGGGCAGGCCGAGCTCGCCTCCTCGATCCAGGAGGGTCTGGAGGCCCACCGCGCCGGGGACGTCGACACCGCCACCGCCAAGCTCGGCGCCGCCGTCCGGATCGCCCACGCGACCGGGAACGACGGCACCTTCAAGCTGCTGCAGAAGGTGGTGGACGTGGTCGACCCGAAGGAGGGTACGGTTCGGTTCCGTAAGAACGTGAGCGAGGCCGACTCGATGACCCTTGAGACCCGGTCGACCAAGACGGTACGTGTGAAGAAGTGACCGCTGAAGACGTGATCGGGCCGGCCGCCCGGCACCGCGCCGCACCGCACCGGCCCGAAACGAGGGGGACCTGATGCCGATCTGCCCGAGGGGCCACGAGTCGCAGGCCGAGGACTGGTGCGACTTCTGCGGCTTCCCGATGACCCCACCGGTCCCGGCGCCCGGAGCCCACGGGGGCTACCCCGGGGCGCCCGGCGCCGACCCCGCGCACGGCGCGCCCGCCGGCTACCCGCAGCACGGCGGTGCCGCGTTCGGCGCGCCGCCGCCTCCGCCGGCACCGCCGGGGGCCGTACCGCCGCCCGGGGCGTTCCCCCCGCCGGGCGGCTACCCGCCGCCCGGGGCCGTACCGCCACCGCCCGGAGCACCGCACGGCCCCACCGAGGGCCTGACCGTCTGCCCGATCTGCCGCAGCCCGCAGACCGGCCGGTTCTGCGAGGAGTGCGGCTACGACTACGACCTGTCCGCCCCCTCGCGCCGCCAGGCGCCGGCCGCCGGCGCGCCCGCGCCCGGCCCGGCCCAGCCGCCGCCGCTGAACATCCCGGCGGCCTACGGCGGTCCCGCCCAGCCGCCGCAGCCCCAGCACCCGCAACCGGAGTACCAGCAGCCGGAGTACCCGCAGCCGCCGGCCCCGGAGTACCCGCACACCTACGGCTACCCGCCCGCCCTGCCCACCCACGGGCAGGAGGGGCACACCCCCGGCGGCGCCTTCCCGGAGACCCCCCGGGAGGACTCCGGACCGGTGTACGCCGAGCCGGCCGGCCCCGGCCCGAACACCCGCGGCGGCGACTTCGGCACGTCCTTCCACCTGGCCCCGCCGCAGCCCCAGCCGGATGCCCAGCCGGCGGGCGTCCCGGCCGAGCCGGTCCGGGCCAACTGGATCGCGGTGGTCTCGGCCGACCGCGACTACTTCACCGACATGATGGCCCGCAGCGGTCCCGAGGCGGCCGGCCTGTTCTTCCCGCCGTACTGCCCGGAGCGCCGGATCCCGCTGACCGGCCGCGGCCAGCTGCGGATCGGCCGGCGCAGCCAGCACCGGGGCACCGTGCCGGAGATCGACCTGTCGGTGCCGCCGGAGGACCCGGGTGCCTCGCACCAGCACGCGCTGCTCGCCGAACAGGCGGACGGCAGCTGGGTGCTGGTGGACCAGGACTCGACCAACGGCACCACCGTGAACGGCGGCGCGGAGCCGATCTCCCCGCACACCGCCGTCCCGCTGGGCGACGGTGACCGCATCCACATCGGCGCCTGGACGACGATCACCGTGCACCGCGCCTGACCGGCCCCCTGACGACCGGTCAGCGACAACTCCGGCCGGGCCGGGCGGAATTCAGCATTTCGCCCGGCCCGGCTTTTCCCGGTACTTCTCCGGCGACTTCCTCAGGGGATCCGCAAATCCGCGCCCGCGGTGTGCACAAGGCGCCCGGAAACCCCTATTCTCAGGGCTCATGACTGCTGCAATATCCGCTGACGGCATCCGCCAGCGGTACGGGGATGTGCTGGCCGTCGACGGGGTGTCGCTCACCGTCGAGACCGGCGAGTTCTACGGGATCCTGGGCCCCAACGGGGCCGGGAAGACCACCACCATGGAGATCCTGGAAGGGGTCAGGAAGCCCGACGAGGGCCGGGTGGAACTGCTCGGGACGGCGCCCTGGCCGCGCAATCCGAAACTGCTGCCGCGCATCGGCGTGCAGTTCCAGGCCTCCGCTTTCTTCCGGAAACTGACCGCCCGGGAGACCATCCGCACCTTCGCGTCGTTCTACGGGGTCGGCCCCCGGCGGGCCGACGCGATGCTGGAGCGGGTCGGACTCTCCGACAAGGCCGGGACCCTCACCGACCAGATGTCCGGCGGCCAGGCCCAGCGCCTGTCGATCGCCTGCGCGCTGGCCCACGACCCGGAGCTCGTCTTCCTCGACGAGCCCACCACCGGCCTCGACCCGCAGGCCCGGCGCAACCTCTGGGACCTGCTGCGGGACATCAACGCCGAGGGGCGCACCGTCGTCCTGACCACCCACTACCTGGACGAGGCCGAGGTGCTCTGCGACCGGGTCTCGATCATGGACCACGGCAAGGTCCTGCACACCGGCGCCCCCGCGGCGCTGATCCGGGAGATCGACGACACCGTCCGGATCAGCGTGGCCTCCGGCCAGCTCCCGGTCGAGCGGGCCCGTGACCTGCTGGCCGCGGCCGGCGCCGACATCGCCACCCTGGAGGACGACACCGTCTCGCTCTCCGTCTCCACCCGCATTCCGGGCCCGGTGCTCGGCGTCCTCGCCGAGCAGAACGCACTGCGCGGCCTCGAAGTGCGCGGCGCCACCCTGGAGGACGTCTTCCTCCAGCTCACCGGACGGGAGTTCCGCGCATGACCGTCTCGACCTCCACCGAGCCGAAGGCGCCCGCCCCGCGCGGCGGTTCGGCCGACACCGCCGGCGGGCGGGAGCGGGTCAGCGCCTTCTGGAGCCTGTCCCGGGCGATGCTGCTCGGGATGAAGCGCGACCGCACCGCCACCTTCTTCGTCCTGCTGTTCCCGCTGGTCTTCCTGGTCTTCTTCGGCTCCGTCACCAAGGGCTCCTCCAGCCCGCACGCCAAGGTCGCCCAGGTCGGCGCGGTGAAGCTGTTCGACTCGATGTCGGGCGAGGAGCGGGCCGGCCTGGACAAGGTCCTCACCATCACCAGGACCGACGACGAGGCCGGCACCCTGGAGAAGGTCCGCAAGGGCGACTACGACGCGATGATCACCCAGGGCCCGGACGGAAAGGTGGAGCTCCGCTACACCGCCGCCGACCAGGTCCGGGCCGGCGCGCTCCAGGGCATCGTCACCTCGGTCGTGCAGAGCGCCAACCAGGCGGCCACCCACCAGCCGGCCGCCTACGTGGTGGACGCCCAGCAGGTCGAGGACCAGTCGCTCAAGCCGATCCAGTTCCTCACCCCGGGCCTGCTCGGCTGGGCCGTCGCCACCGGCGCGGTCTTCGGCGCCGCGCTGACCCTGGTCAACTGGCGCAAGTCCAAGGTGCTGCGCCGGCTGCGGCTGGCCCCGATCAGCGCCGGCACCGTGGTCAGCTCCCGGATCCTGGTCTCGCTGCTGACCGCGTTCCTGCAGACCGCCGTCTTCCTGGTGGTCGCGACGTCCTTCTTCGGGCTCAAGCTCACCGGCGACTGGTGGCTGGTCCTCCCGCTGGTGGCCTGCGCGACCCTCTCCTTCATGTCGATCGGCCTGCTCGCCGGTTCGATCGCCAAGACCGAGGAGGCGGCCAACGGCATCTCGCAGATCATCGTGCTGCCGATGTCCTTCCTGTCCGGCTCGTTCTTCCCGATGGACGGCGCCCCCGGCTGGCTGCAGACCGTCTCCAAGGTCATGCCGCTGCACTACCTGGTCGACACCGCCCAGACCGTGCTGACCCGCGGCGGCGGGATCGCCGACGCCCTGCCGACCATGGGCGGCCTGCTGCTCTTCGCGGCCGTGGTGACCGGCATCGCCTGGAAGCTGTTCAAGTGGGAAGACGCCTGATCCGCCCCGCCTGACGCCCACCGCCCCGACGGGGTCGTACGCCTTTGGTCCCGGTGTACGACCCCGTCGGCGTCTGCGACCATGGTCGGGTGACAGAGATCGGGCGAGGCACGTTCAGCGAGGAGACCTTCTTCGAGCAGGTCGGCGGTGAGCCGACCTTCCGGCTGCTGACCCGGCGCTTCTACGAGGGCGTCGCCTCGGACCCGTTGCTGCGGCCGATGTACCCCGAGGAGGACCTCGGCCCGGCCGAGGAGCGGATGGCGCTGTTCCTGATGCAGTACTGGGGCGGCCCGCGCACCTACAGCGACCACCGCGGCCACCCGCGCCTGCGGATGCGGCACGCGCCGTTCAAGGTCGACAAGGCCGCGCACGACGCCTGGCTGACCCACATGCGGGCCGCCGTGGCCGGCCTGGAACTGCCCGCCGAGCACGAGCGGCAGCTGCTCGACTACCTGGTCTACGCCGCCGCCTCGATGATCAACACCCCCGGCTGAGCCGGCTCTCGATCCGCCCGGGCCACGGCTCAAAGTTCGAGGCTCCGAGGCCGGACCCTAGCGCAGCGGGCTGAGCCCCAGCCCCGCACCCGGCGCGGCCGCCGTCCGCACCACCACCGAGCCCGCCGGGGCGCTCAACCGCAGCCAGCCGCCCGCCCGGTGCACCGACAGCGGGGCACCCGGCTTCAGGAAACCGATCACGTACGCGGCGTGCGCCGCGCGCAGCGGCAGTTCCGGCAGCACCCCGACCGGCCGGGACCAGATCTCGTCCGCCAGTCGGTCCAGCACCGCGCGGCTGCGGTGGTGAGCCGGCACGGCCTCGCTGCGCTCGCGGAACTCCCGCACGCCGGCCATCAGTTCGGGGTACACCTCGGCCACCGGCGGGGTCCCCACCGGCCGCCAGCCGGCCCGCGGCGGCAGCAGCCCGGCCCAGGCCGGGCCGGTGACCGGCGCGGGCAGCGCCACGGCGCCCGCCTCGGTGTCCACGCCGTCCAGCAACTGGCCCGCCGAGACGGTCAGGTCGACCGGCTCGTCCAGGCCGCCCAGCCGGGCGGTGCGGATCGCCAGTGCGCCCGAGCCGCCGAGCGGCAGCCGGCCGAAGACCGCCAGCACGCCGTCCTCGCCGGCCGGGCCGACCGCCTGCAACCGCACGGCCGCCGCCTTGTCGAAGCGCAGCAGGCGCAGCAGGAAGCCGGCCAGGTCGGCGGCCTCACCGGTGTCGGTCAGGGCGAGACGGGCGGTGACGGTCACAGCGGCTCAGCTCGAATCAGGTGCTCGGTCCGGGGATCCAGGGACTTTCAGACTGCCGCGCCGACCGGGGCCTCGTCCATGAAGCGGGAGAGGAACTCCCGCTCCACCGGGGAGATCCGGCGCGGCCGGCCCTCGGCCAGGTCGTAGGGCACGACCACGGTGGAGGCCCGGACGTACACCGTCTCGGAGCCGTCCTCGTGGACGTCCTTGATGTCGTAGGAGACGGTCAGCGAGGCGCTGCCGATGCGCGTCACCCGGGTCTCGATGGTGACCGGCTCCGGCCGGTGCACCAGCGGACGCTTGTAGTCGATCTCGTGGCGGGCCACCACCGAACCGCCCGCGAACTCCCCGGCCCCGGCCTCGGCGGCCTGGGTGAACATGAAGTCGATCCGGGCCTCCTCCAGGTAGCGCAGGAAGACCACGTTGTTGACGTGCCCGAAGGCGTCCATGTCGGACCAGCGCAGCGGGCAGGCGTAGATGTGGCGAGCCACGGGTGTTCTCCTCGGTGTCCGGTCCGCCCGCCGCCGAACCTCGGTGACGGGCCGCGGCCCGGCAGGCCGCCCCGGGGGGCAGTCTGCCGGGCCGTCGTGACAGCTGGGTGTCAGCCTCGGGTCAGCTTCTTGTACGTGGCCCGGTGCGGACGGGCGGCGTCGGCGCCCAGTCGCTCGATCTTGTTCTTCTCGTAGGACTCGAAGTTGCCCTCGAACCAGAACCACTTGCTCTCGCCCTCGTAGGCGAGGATGTGGGTGGCCACTCGGTCCAGGAACCAGCGGTCGTGGGAGATGACCACGGCGCAACCGGGGAACTCCAGCAGGGCGTTCTCCAGGGAGGAGAGCGTCTCGACGTCGAGGTCGTTGGTGGGCTCGTCGAGGAGCAGCAGGTTGCCGCCCTGCTTGAGGGTGAGCGCCAGGTTCAGGCGGTTGCGCTCACCGCCGGAGAGCACGCCGGCCGGCTTCTGCTGGTCCGGGCCCTTGAAGCCGAACGCCGACACGTAGGCGCGGGACGGCATCTCGACCTGGCCGACGTTGATCCAGTCCAGACCGTCGGAGACGACCTCCCAGAGGGTCTTCTTCGGGTCGATGTTGGAGCGGGTCTGGTCGACGTAGCTGATCTTGACCGTCTCGCCGACCTTGACCGTGCCGCTGTCCGGGGTCTCCAGGTCCTGGAGCATCTTGAACAGGGTGGTCTTGCCGGCGCCGTTCGGGCCGATGATGCCGACGATGCCGTTGCGCGGCAGGGTGAAGCTCAGGTCGTCGATCAGGACCTTCTCGCCGAAGGCCTTGTTGAGGTTCTCGACCTCGATGACGACGCTGCCGAGGCGCGGGCCCGGCGGGATCTGGATCTCCTCGAAGTCCAGCTTCCGCATCTTGTCGGCCTCGGCCGCCATCTCCTCGTAACGGGCGAGGCGGGCCTTGGACTTCGCCTGGCGGCCCTTGGCGTTGGAGCGGACCCACTCCAGCTCCTCCTTGAGCCGCTTGGCGCGCTTGGCGTCCTTCTGGCCCTCGACCTTGAGACGGGACTGCTTGGTCTCGAGGTAGGTGGAGTAGTTGCCCTCGTACGGGTAGGCGCGGCCGCGGTCGAGCTCCAGGATCCACTCGGCCACGTTGTCCAGGAAGTACCGGTCGTGGGTGACGGCCACGACGGTGCCCTTGTACTTCTCCAGGTGCTGCTCCAGCCAGTTCACCGACTCGGCGTCCAGGTGGTTGGTGGGCTCGTCGAGCAGCAGCAGGTCGGGGGCCTCGAGCAGCAGCTTGCAGAGCGCGACGCGGCGCTTCTCGCCACCGGAGAGCTTGGTGACCGGCCAGTCGCCGGGCGGGCAGCCCAGGGCGTCCATGGCCTGCTCCAGCTGGGCGTCCAGGTCCCACGCCTCGGCGTGGTCCAGGTCCTCCTGGAGCTTGCCCATCTCGTCCAGCAGGGCGTCCGAGTAGTCGGTCGCCATCAGCTCGGCGATCTCGTTGAAGCGGTTGAGCTTCCCCTTGATCTCCTTGACGCCGTCCTCGACGTTCTCCAGGACCGTCTTGGTCTCGTCGAGCGGCGGCTCCTGGAGCAGCATGCCGACGGTGAAGCCGGGCGAGAGGAAGGCGTCGCCGTTGGAGGGCTGCTCCAGGCCGGCCATCATCTTCAGCACCGTGGACTTACCGGCACCGTTGGGGCCCACGACGCCGATCTTCGCTCCGGGGAGGAAGCTGAGCGTCACGTCGTCAAGGATGACCTTGTCTCCGTGCGCCTTGCGCACCTTGCGCATCGTGTAGATGTATTCCGCCACGTGAGATCGCTCCGGCGTCGTCGGGAGTATTCGTCTTGCAGCGTTCCATTGTGCCGCACCCGGCCGGGAGCCCCGAACCGCCCAGGTGACCCCCACCGGGGTATCGCCGGCGGCGCCCGGTCCCGGGCCACCCCGCCGGGGCCGGTGCGGGCGGCACGACGGCCCGGGAAACGCGACGGCCCGGTTCCCCGCAGCAGGTGCGGGGAACCGGGCCGGTCCCGTCCGTCAGGGCCTCAGGGGGTCAGCGCCCCCCGTGCCCGGCTCGGGCGGTTCAGGCGGTGGTGCGACCGTGACGGCCACGGCGGCGCAGGACGAAGACCGCGGCGCCACCGGCCACGACCAGGCCACCGGCGACGGCGGCGAGGATCGGGGTGGAGTCATTGGCACCGGTCTGGGCCAGGCCACCGGTGCCCGGCGCGGCGCTGGTGGTCGACGGGGCCGGGTGGGCGCCACCGGCGCTCGGGGTGCCCGAGGGGGTGGCCGACGGAGTGGTGGTGCCGGTGGTGGCCGGGGTGCTCGGCGCGGAGGACGGGTTGCCGGTACCGGTCTTGCAGTCCAGCACGCCCTCGAAGTCGCGGCTGTAGCCGTTCGGGCCGGTCACGGTGATCTTGTAACCGCTCTTCTCGGCGACCGGGACGAGCACGCTCTCGGTCTTGCCCGGCTGGACGGTCAGCTGCTGCTTGCCGACCGTGACGGTGCCGGCCTCGTCACCGCCGTTGGTGACCGAGACCCGCACGCCGTTGTTGGCGCACTCGACCTTGGCGGTGCTGTCGATCAGCGCGCCCTTGCCCTGCTTCCAGGTGGCCTTGGCGCCCGTGGAGACGCTGACCTTGCTGGAGCCCGCCAGGATCATGGTCTGGCTGTGGTTCTCGGCGGTGTAGCCCTTGCTGAGGAACACGCGACCGCTGGGCACCACGGTGGAGACGTCGGCCTTGAGGGCCAGCGAGCCGTCCGGGGTGCCGGCCGGGACGTCCAGGAACAGCTGGGTGTCCTTGGCGACCGGCCCGGCCAGGGTGGCGCCGACCGGCTTGCCGTCCTTGTCGACCAGCTTGGCCTTGTCGGCGGCGTCGCCGGTGACGGCGAACTTGACCTCGTTGGCGCTGGAGTTGAGGACGAACGGGCCGAGCTTGCTGCCGGACTTGCCGGAGACGGAGTCCGGGGTGAGGCTCAGCGACGGCTTGGGCTCGGCGGCGATGCCCTTGTTGGCGCCGCCGATCAGGTAGTCGCGCAGCTTGGTGGCCGCGTCGCTGTGCGGGGTGGCGTTCTTGCCGTCGGAGAACTTCCAGATCGCGGCCTGGGTGCCGGCCGCAGCGTCCTCGGCGGTCAGGCCGGGGATCTTGAGGGAGGCGGAGAGCGAGCTCTCCGACACCTTCGGGTAGGAGTTCTCCAGGATCCAGCGGATCTTGGAGGCCGGCTCCGCGCGGTCGGGGCGACCGAGCGAGCTCGCCGACCAGTCCGACTCCTGGTACTGGGTCTTCTTCCTGATGTCCACCGGGAAGCCGAAGTCGATGCAGTAGGTCTTCAGCTCACCGTCGGCGGTCTTGAGCGTGAACAGACCGGCGTCGTAGGTGCCGCCGTCGACGTCGACCTTCTCGCCGAAGATCGAGTTCTGCACCACCGCGGACACGCCCGAAGCCGGGGCGTCCGCCGCGGCTGCCGCACCGGCCGCGAACAGACCGCCGCCCAGCGCGACGCTGGTCGTGGCCATGACAGTGGCTATGCGGGACAGACCCCGCCCCTGCCTCTTGAACATCTGGGATCCCTCCGGGCCAGGCCGCTCCGAGTGGGCAGCCCGCCGACTTGCCGTGCCGCGCGTGCCCCCTGTGGCACTGCTGCGGGTATGAACCAAACGAATCCTATTGAGCCCCGGAGGCCCCGAAACCCCCATGCGAAATCAGGACGATTCCGTATCTGGATCGTTATCAACCCCCTCAGGTTCCACACAAGCTGACGCCCCGACAGAATCTCCTCGCGACTTTCCGTTATCCGGTCGAGATTGCGCGTGCGGGCGCAATGACCTTCTCGATCAACATATTTGTCGACAGGTACGGTCACCCGACCGTCAGCCCGTCACCACCTGGACTTCACCTCCACGTTCCCCCTCGGACACCCCCTCCTGCTGCTCCGCCGCCGTCCTCCCGCCCGGTGGCAGCGCGAGCGGACGGGGCGCCGCCGCCACCGCCGGGGCCCGGCGCGACTCCAGTGCGTCGACGATCCATCCGGGCACCGGCTCCGCCGCGGCCTCCGCCCCGACCGGCGCCACCGCGCCCGACGGCTGCCCGCGCACGCCCGTCGCCCAGCGGAACGCCGAGGTGCCGCGGGTGAGATCGTGCCCGACCGAACGGGCATTGATCTCGGCCCGACTGCGCTTCACCTCGCCTTCCGTCCACTCCCGCACCCGCAGACGGCCCGTCACCACCACCGGATCGCCCTTGGCGAGCGAACCGATCAGGTTCACCGCGAGCGCCCGCCAGGCCGTCACCCTCAGCCACTGCGTCTCGCCGTCCACCCAGCGCTCGTGCTCCCGGTCGTAGCGCCGCTCGGTGCAGCCCAGTTGGAAGTTCGCCATCGGCACCCCGCCGGCGGTTTCCCCGTAGCTCACCTCCGTCACGACATTGCCGAGCACCGTCACATGCGTCTCGCTCACGGCCCGCCCTCCGTTCTCCGCTTCTCGCCGAACCACCGCAGGAAATCGAGCGGTGCGAGTCGAGAGTGCGCCCCGGAAGAAATCCCGGCCACCGGGTTCCGAAATCCTGTGGACAACTCCTGGGCCGATCGGCAGGGTGAATTACGGCAGTCACTCACAGGGGTGAATTTGGGCCTTCGTACACCGCCGGGCCGCCTGCTCTTCGCGCTCATGACAACAAACCGGCAGATCGCGGCCCCGGACGGGGCCCGACGGAAGACCCGTGCCGAGCCGTCCGCGCACGTCATCCGACCGGAGCAAGCCGAATACGACCCCCCACCCGCACCGGCGGCGGGACATTCTCCGTGTCGAATCCATAACGGGTGGGGAGGCAGCCCCGTAACGAGTGCACAACGTCCGGCCCGGAACTGTCCCAGACCGCTGCACACACGGCCTCCACCTGCGATTATCGGACCGCTCCACCGAACCGACACACCAACGACGGTGCCGTCGCACCCGGCCGAGGAACTGGGCACCCTTATCCTGTCCCCGACAGGGCGAGGGCCCACCGAGCCCCACCCCCACCCTCAGGTGCGGGGCCGGACTACGCGCGTCCCCAACGCTCGTCGCCCGATCCCGGCCACGGTCGCGCCCGTCAGGGCGCCGCCCGTCCCGCCCCCATAGCTCAGCGGATAGAGCACCCGCCTTCTAAGCGGTAGGTCGCAGGTTCGAATCCTGCTGGGGGCACCACCCTGCAATTCCGCAGGCCACCGGACATGTGAACACTTTCCGTGGCCGTTTCGGACCTCCGGGTAATCCCGCACGCACCGCGCATAAGCCGTGACAATGCGTGTCGTGCCCCGCCGCGAAAGCCGGGCCGAACGGAACATCCGGAATTACGGGCGAATCCCCCACCCTTGAACGAAACAGCCCGGTTCGAACACCCCGGACCGAACACCCCGGGCCGGGCGGAAGCGGGCCGGAAAACCGGCCGGCGGTGCCCGTGGGGCCGCCGCCCCGAGCCGCCCTAAACCGCCGGATCCGCCGACCCGGCAGGCACCGCCGACCCCGCCAGCCCCGCCAGATAGGCGTCCAGCAGGTCGACCTGCCGCCCGGGCGGGAACTCCGCCGGGGCGAACAGCGACTGCACCACCAGCCCCAGCACGAAGGCCTGCGCCCCCGCCGCGAGCCCGGCGGGGTCGGCCCCGGCCGGGAGCTGGCCGAGCCGCTGGGCGTCCGCGACGTGGCCGGTGAGCGCCACCCGCGAGCGGGCGTAGCGCCCCGCGTGCGCGGCCGCCAGCTCCGAGTCCGCCAGCGCGACGTCCCAGGAGCCGACCCAGATCCGGTTGCCGGATTCGCTCGCCTCGTCCAGCGGCAGCACGTCGAGCAGCGCGGCCCGCAGCCGGGCCAGCCCCGCGGGCGGCGGCGGGGAGCCGTCGGCGGGGGCCAGCCGGCGCGGCCGGGCGGCGGAGCGGCGGTCCAGCTCCTCCAGGGCGTGGCTCAACAGGGCCCGCTTGTTCGGGAAGTAGTGCGTCAGCAGGCCCGTGGAGGCCCCCAGTTCGGCCGCCACCGCGCGCAACGTGAGCCCCTCGAAACCCCGGGTGGAGAGCACCCGCCACACCCCCTCGGAGACTTCCGAGCGGCGGGCTTCATGGTCTCCACGGGCAGGCGTCATGGGGGCTATCGTACATACCAAACGTTTGTTATGAATGGTGCCCGACAGCTCCCCGCACCACCCGCGAAAGGCCCGCCCGTGTTTTCCGTCCCGCTCACCGAGAACGCCGAACTGCGCCCGCTGGAGCCCTGGCAGGCCCCCGAGTTCCTGGCCCACATCGACCGCGCCCGCGCCCACACCGACCCGTGGATCCCGTGGGCCACCCGCTCCACCGACCTCGACTCGGCCCGGGCCACCCTCCAGCGCTACGCCGACGGCCAGGCCGCCGACACCAGCCGGATCTACGGCATCTGGCGGGACGGCACGCTGGTCGGCGGCGTGATGTTCGTGCACTTCGACACCAGGAGCGGCAACTGCGAGATCGGCGCCTGGACCGAGCCGGCCGGCCAGGGCGGCGGGCTGATCACCGCCGCCGTCCGGCAGTTGCTCGACTACGCCTTCACCACCCGGGGCCTGCACCGCGCCGAGTGGTGGTGCTCGGCCGCCAACGCCCGCAGCCGGGCCGTGGCCGAGCGGGTCGGCATGCGGCGGGACGGCGTGCTGCGCGAGTGGTTCCTGCACGACGGCGTCCGCCACGACAAGGAGATCTGGGCGGTCCTGGCCCCGGAGTGGGCCGCCGCCCGGGCCTGACCGTCCGTCGGAGGTGCCCGACCCCGGGCCGGTCCGCCTCCCGGCCCGGGGGTCCGGCCGCCCCGGACTCCGGGAGCCGCCCCCGGGCCGGGGCGTGGCCCGCCGACCCGGCCTGACAGAGTGGGCGCACCACGACCGACCGGAGGTGCGCATGGACCAGCCGCTGCTCACGCGGGACCGCTCCGCCCTGCCCGTCCGGGCCGAGGGCCTGAACGCCTACGTCGGCGCGGACGGCGTCGCGGTCCTGGAGTTCGCCCGCCCGCACCGCCGCAACGCGGTGACCCTGGAGATCTGGCAGGCGCTGCCCGAGGTGCTGGACCGGCTGGCCCTGCACGAGGGCGTGCGCGTCCTGCTGCTGACCGGCGCCGGGAACACCTTCAGCGCGGGCGCCGACATCGCCGAACTCGCCGAGGTGTACGGCGATCCGAAGCGCGCGGACGCCTACCACGAGGTCAACGTGGCCGCCGAGGAGGCGCTCGCGGCCTTCCCCCACCCGACCCTCGCGGTGGTGCACGGCGCCTGCGTGGGCGGCGGCTGCCAGTTGGCCGTCGCCTGCGACCTGCGCTTCGTCGCCGAGGACGCCCGGCTGGGGATCACCCCGGCCAAGCTCGGCGTGGTCTACCCGGCGGTGCCGACCCTGCGCCTGGCCCGGCTGGTCGGCCCGGCCCGGGCCAAGTACCTGCTGTTCTCGGGCGAGTTGGTGCGCGGCGTGGACGCGTTGCCGCTGGGCCTGGCGGAGCGGGTCCTGCCGGACGCCGAACTGGACGCCACCGCACTGGAGTTCGCCCGGGTGCTGACCGGCCGCTCGACCCAGACCATCGGCGCCGTCAAGGCCGCGCTGGCCGTCCCGGCGGAGCGGGCGGCCGAGGCGCTGGAGCCCTGGGAGCGGCGCTCACGGGAGGCCTCGGACGTGCACGAGGGGCTGGCCGCCTTCCTGGCGGGCCGCCCGGCACGGTTCTGACCCTGCACGGTTCTGACCCGGCGCGGTCGGCGCGGTGCCGACCCGGCGCCCCGACGGCGCCCCGGACGGCGAGGCCGACGACTCACGTACGATCATCCGACCGACACACCGAGCCGTCCCCTCCCTACCCGACTCCCTCCCGATTCCCTTCCGACTCCCTCCCGACCGGAGCACCCACCCCGATGACCGCCGAGGCCACGACCGCCCCCACCAGCCGGACGATCTGGGCCCGCCGGGTCACCGACGGCGTCGAGCCGAAGAACGTGATCATCGCGGTCTGCCTGCTGATCGGCGCCCTCCGCTACGGCTGGGCCGGCCTCGGCTGGGCCGCGTTCGCCGCGCTGTTCGCGGCCGTCATCCCGACCCTGTTCATCCAGCGCGGGATCCGCAAGGGCACCCTGGAGGACCGGCACGTCGGCCACCGGCAGCGCCGGCTGACCGTCATCCCGTTCATCATGGGCTCGGTCGCGGTCAGCTTCGCGGTGATGATCCTGGCCCACGCCCCGCGCGACCTCACCGCGATGGTGGCGGCGATGTTCGCCTCGCTGGTGCCGATCCTGGTGATCACCGTCTGGTGGAAGGTCTCGGTGCACACCGCCGTCGCCGGCGGCGCGGCGGCCTGCCTGGGCATCGCGCTCGGCCCGCTGTGGCTGCTGCTCTACCCGCTGGTCGCGGTGATCGGCTGGTCCCGGGTGGTGCTGCGGGACCACACCACCGCGCAGACGGTCGTCGGCGCGCTGGTGGGCTCCGTCACCGCCGGGCTCACCTTCTGGCTGACCCGGTAGGAGCGGGCCGGCCGGCGGGCCGCGGTCAGCGGATCGGCATCCCCGAGATCGCCCGGGCGATGACCAGCCGCTGGATCTCGCTGGTCCCCTCGAAGATCGAGTAGATCGCGCTGTCCCGGTGCATCCGCTCCACCGGGTACTCCCGGGTGAAGCCGTTGCCGCCGAGGATCTGCATCGCCTGCGCGGTGACGAACTTGGCGGTCTCGCCCGCGTACAGCTTGGACATCGAGCCCTCGGCCGCGGTGAACGGCTGGTTGTTGGCCGCCATCCAGGACGCCCGCCACACCAGCAGCCGGGCCGCGTCGATCCGGGTCCGCATGTCGGCGAGCTGGAAGGCCACGCCCTGGTTGTCGATGATCGGACGGCCGAACTGCTCCCGGGTCCTCGCGTAGTCCAGCGCCACCTCGTAGGCGGCCCGGGCGATGCCGATCGCCTGCGCGCCGACGGCCGGGCGGGAGGCCTCGAAGGTGGCCATCGCCGCGTTGCCCCTGCCGCCGGCCCGCTTGGCGCCCTCGCGGGCCCGGGCCAGCCGCTCGTCCAGCTTCTCCTTGCCGCCGAGCAGGCAGCTGCCGGGCACCCGGACGCCGTCGAGCACCACCTCGGCGGTGTGCGAGGCGCGGATGCCGTGCTTCTTGAACTTCTGGCCCTGGCTCAGCCCCGGGGTGCCCGGCGGGACGACGAACGAGGCGTGCCCGCGGGTGCCCAGCTCCGGGTCGACACTGGCCACCACGACGTGCACGGCGGCTATCCCGCCGTTGGTGGCCCAGGTCTTGGTGCCGTTCAGCACCCACTCGTCCTTGGCCTCGTCGTAGACGGCCCGGGTGCGCAGCGCGCCCACGTCCGAGCCGGCGTCCGGCTCGGAGGAGCAGAAGGCGGCCACCTTGACGTCCTCCGGGGTGCCGAACATCTGCGGGGTCCAGGTGCCGATCTGCTCGTCGGTGCCGTTGGCGAGCACCGCGACGGCGGCCAGCGTGGTGCCGACGATGGCCAGCCCGATGCCCGCGTCGCCCCAGAACAGCTCCTCCATGGCGATCGGGATGCCGACGCCGGAGGGGTCGAAGTACTGCTGGGCGTAGAAGTCCAGCGAGTAGATGCCCAGCTTGGCGGCCTCCTGGATGACCGGCCAGGGGGTCTCCTCGCGCTCGTCCCACTCGGCCGCGGCGGGACGGACGACGTCGGCGGCGAAGCCGTGCAGCCAGTCGCGTACGGCGAGCTGGTCCGCGCCCGGGTCCAGCGAGAACGTGCTGCTCATGGTGGGGCCTCCGCAGAAGGGACGACGACGCAGGGTGCGGCCGCTGGGGCACGGCCGCCGGAACGCGACCGCAGGGTGCGACCCAGCCGACCCACCGGGGTGTTACCCCCGGTAACATCGTCGGAGTCTGCTACTGATTGGTAACCGCTGTCAACGCCCAGACCACCCCCGATCCGAGGAGCAGCGCATGTCCCGAGAGCCCCGCCGCGAGCAGCTGCTCAACGCCGCCGACCGGGTCATCCAGCGCGAGGGGCCGAGCGCCAGCATGAACGCCATCGCCGCCGAGGCCGGCATCACCAAGCCGATCCTCTACCGGCACTTCGGCGACCGGAACGGCCTGATCAGAGCCCTGACCGAGCGCCACACCGGCGGCCTGCTCACCGCCGTCCGGGCCGCCCTGGCCGAACCGCTGGAACGCCGCGACCGGGTCGAACACGTCCTGGACACCTACCTCGCCGGGATCGAGGCCCGCCCCCAGGTCTACCGGCTGCTCACCCACCCCGAGCCCGGCGACCCGAGCGGCGCCGGCAACGCCCTCGCCCCCGCCCTGCGGCAGATCGCCGAGGAGATCACCCGGGCCGTGCAGCACCAGGTCGACCTCGGCGCCGACCGCGACCTGCTCGCCGAGGCCTGGGGCCGCGGCATCACCGGCATGGTGCTGGCCGCCGGGGACTGGTGGCTGGAGACCAGGCCCTGCTCGCGCACCCGCATGGTGCAGGCCCTGGCCGACCTGCTCTGGGGGCGCCTGGCAGCCGCCGCCGACCTGCCGACCGCCGTGCTGCCGACCGCCCCCGCCGAACCGAACGGCGACTGAACTCCCCGCCCGCACAAGCTCCTTGTCCGACACGCGCCGCCCCTTCCCGGGCGCCCGGCGCCCTTGTGCGGCACCCGGACCACCGGCATCATCGGGGCCCCACTCCCCCGCCGTGCGAGGTCCTCGATGCGCCTGCGCCGCACCGCCGTCGCCCTGCTGCTCGCCGTCACCGCCGCCCTGACCGCCGCCCCGGCCTCGGCCTCACCCCGGGACGGACACCCGGTGCCCTTCCCCACCGGAACGGCCACCGCCCCGGACGGCCGCACCGCCCTCACCGACGCCCGCGGCCGGCAGCTCCGACTGCGCGGCGTCAACCTCGACAAGTACGCCGAGGCCACCCCGGCCGACCTCGACGCCGTCGCCGCACAGGGGTTCACGCTGGTCCGGCTGCCGGTCTCCTGGACCAGGCTGGAACCCGAACGCGGCCGGCTCGACCCCGTCGAACTGCGTCGGATCCGACAACTCCTCGACCGCGCCGACCAGCTGGGCCTGCTCGTGCTGGTCGACTTCCACCAGGACGTCTACGGGCCCGAGTTCGTCGGCGGCACCGGCGGCATCCCCGCCTGGGCCACCCGCGACGACGGACTGCCGTTCACCCCCGACCCGGACGACTGGTTCGCCGGCTACTTCCAGCCCGCCGTCCAGGCCGCCTTCCGCCACCTCTACGACGACCCCGACCTGCGCCGCTGGCAGGCCGACTTCTACACCCGGCTCGCCCGCGAACTGCGCGGCCACCGCTCCCTGTTGGGCTACGACCTGTTCAACGAGCCGTTCGGCCCGGTGGCCGGCGACCCGGCCGACCCGGCCGTGCTCGCCGCCGCCTCCGCCGACCTGGAGCGGGGCCGGCTCGCCGACATGTACCGCCGCCTGATCGCCGCCGTCCGCCGGGTGGACTCCCGCGCCTGGCTGTTCGTCGAACCGACGGTCCTGGTCGGTCAGGGCGTGCCCACCGCACTGCCCGGTTTCGGCGACCCCCGCCCCGGCGCGCCCCGGCTCGGCTACGCCCCGCACTTCTACGACACCGCGGTGGAGAACGGCGCCGACTGGAACCCCGCCGACGGCTTCGTCGAGCAGTACACCGCCGCGATCACCGGCTACCCGGCCGCCCACCGGCTGCCCGTCCTGGTCGGCGAGTGGGGGCCGCCGAACCCCCGCACCCCGGGCAACACCGCACTGGTGCGCCGCCAGGTCGCCGCGATGGACGGCTTCGCCGAGGGCTGGACCCTCTGGTACTGGTGCCGCGGCACCGGCGGCTACTGCGCGCTCGACCCCGCCGGCCACCCCGCCCCCGGCGACGAACCCGCCTTCGGCCCCTACCCGTCGGCCGTCGCCGGCACGGACGTCCGCACCGACGGCCGCACGGTCGGCTGGACGGCCGACGGCACCGGGCACCCCAGCGAACTCGTCCTGCCGCCCGCCGCGTTCCCGCGCGGCGCCCGGGTCGAGGTCTCCCCCGCCGACGCCCGGACCGAGGTCGACCAGCCCGTGGGCGGACGCGCGGGCACCGTCCGGATCCGGCTCCCGCACACCCGCCCGGGCACTCCGGTGACGGTCCGCCTCACCGCACGGTGAGGCCCTGGTCCAGGCCCCGGCGGGCCAGCAGCGGCGCGGTGTCCGGCGCCCGGCCGACCACCGCGCGGAAGGACTCCAGCGGGTCCCGGCTGAACCCGCGCGCCAGCAGCTCGCGCCGGAACAGCTCGCCGCTCTCCCGCACCGACCGCCCGTTGCCCCCGAACCACTCCACGGTGTCCGCGTCCAGCACCTCCGACCAGATGTAGGCGTAGTACCCGGCGCTGTAGCCGCTGGAGAAGATGTGCTGGAAGTACGGCGTGCGGTAGCGCGGCGGGATCGCCGGGACGGCGATCCCGGCCTCCGCCAGCGCCCGCGCCTCGAACTCCTCGGCGTCCGCGACCCGGTGGCCCGCCGGCAGGGTGTGCCAGGCCCAGTCCAGCAGAGTCGCCGCCAGGTACTCCACGGTCCGGTAGCCCTGCCCGAAGCCCTCGGCGGCGGTCATCCGCTCGACCAGCGCGGCCGGCAGCGGCTCACCGGTCTCGTGGTGGCGGGCGTAGTTGGCCAGCACCTCGGGCCGGACCATCCACATCTCGTTGACCTGCGAGGGGAACTCCACGAAGTCCCGCGGCACCGACGTGCCCGCGAACAGCGGGTAGGTGACGTCCGAGAACAGGCCGTGCAGCGCGTGCCCGAACTCGTGGAACATCGTGCGCACCTCGTCCCAGCTGAGCAGCGCCGGCTCACCGGGCGCCGGCCGCGGGATGTTGAGGTTGTTCAGCACCACCGGCCGCCGCCCGGTCAGCCCGGACTGGCCGACCAGCTCGTCCATCCAGGCCCCGCCGCGCTTGGACGCCCGGGCGTGGAAGTCGCCGATGAACAGGCCCAGCGGGCTGCCGTCCTGCTCGAACACCTCGAAGACCCGGGCGTCCGGGTGGTGCGCCGTCAGCTCCGGCCGCTCGGTGAAGGTCAGCCCGTAGGCGAGCCCGGCGGCGAAGAACACGCCGTCCCGCAGCACCCGTTCCAGCTCGAAGTACGGGCGCAACGCCGCCGCGTCCACCTGGTAGGAGGCCTGCCGGACCTTCTCCGAGTAGTACGCCCAGTCGTGCGCGGCGATCTCCCCGATCCCGTCCGCGGCCGCCACCTTGGCCAGCTCGGCGGCCTCCCGGCGGGCGTTCGCCAGCGCGGGCTCGACCAGCCGCGCGAGCAGGCCGGACACCGCCTCCACCGTGCCGGCCGTCTCGTCCGCCACCACGTACGCGGCGTGGCTCGGGTGGCCCAGCAGCGCCGCCCGCTCGGCGCGCAGCTCGGCCAGCCGGATCGCCGGCGGGCCGTTCTCCGCCACCCCCCGGCCCAGTGAGGCCGCGAGCAGCCGCTCGCGCACCGAACGGTCGCTGAGCTGGGCCAGTTCGGGCTGGTGGGAGGGGCTCTTCAGGCTCAGCACGTACCGGCCCGGGTGGCCGAGCACCCGGGCGTTCTCCGCCGCACCGGCGATCGCGCCCTCGGAGAGCCCGGCCAGCTCCTCGGCGGTGTCCACCACCAGGGCGGCGGCCCGGGTCGCCGTGTTCACGTTCTGCTGGAACGTGGTGGCCAGCGCGGCGAGTTCGGCGTTCAGCTCGCGCAGCCGGGTCTGCTCGGCCGTGCCCAGCCGGGCGCCGGAGCGGACGAACGCGGTGTACCAGCGCTCCAGCAGCCGCAGCGACTCCGGGTCCAGCCCCAGCCCGGCCCGCTGCCCGTGCAGCGCCTCGACCCGGGCGAACAGCTCCTGGTCGAGGTGGATCGCGTCGTGGTGGGCGGCGAGCAGCGGACTGACCGTCGCCTCCACCTCGTCCAGCAGCTCGGTGGTGTCGGAGGAGGACTGGTTGCGGAACACGGCGTCCACCCGGCGCAGCAGCTCGCCCGAGCGCTCCAGGGCCACCAGGGTGTTCTCGAAGGTCGGCCCGCCGGGGGTGCCGGTGATCGCCGCGATCTCGGCCAGCTGCTCGGCCATGCCGCGCTCGTAGGCGGGCAGGTAGTGCTCCTCCCGGATCTCGGCGTAGGGAGGCAGTCCACCGACCAGGGGGCCGGCCGCGAAGAACGGGTTCTCGGTCATTTCGCCGACCCTACGCGGTGTCGTCCCGCGTGCCCATACGCCCCGGGTCGTCGTTGTCAGACCCACCCGTTAACGTCGACGGCGCAGACCCGCGGGCCCGTACGCCCGCACCCCGTCCGCACACCCGACCGCCTCCCGGAGAGGAGCTGCCCGCCGTGGCCCCCAGAACCGCCCTCGCGCCCGACCCGCACGGCCCCGGCGGCCGCCTCCAGCCGCTGGACGACGCCGGCCGCCCGCTCGGCCCGCCGGAGGCCGTCCGCGACCTCGCCGCGGCCGTCGCCGCCCGGGAGGCCGCGGACCGGCCGCGCTGGGTCTGGGCCGCCGCCGAGTCCGGGTACGCCCCGCTGCTGCCCCGGCTGCCCGACCGGCTCGCCCGCTGCCACGACCTCCGCCTGGTCGAGGCCCTGCTGCTGGGCCACGAGGGCCGCTTCGGCGCGCCGCGCTCGCTCGGCGCCGCCTGGGCCCGGCTGCGCGGCCTGCCCGTCCCGGACGACCTGCCCGAGCCCGGGCCGGCCGACGCGGACGACGGGCAGGACACCCTGTTCGCCCCCGACCGGCTGCAACTGCCGCCCGGGGCCGACCCGTTGGCCGCCGTGGTCGCCGTGCACGCCGACCAGCAGCAGCGGATCGCCGCCATCACCGACCCGGCCGCCCGGCAGCGGTTCCGGCTGCTGGTCGCGGCCGAATCGGCCGGCGCCCTGGTCGCCGCCGAGATCGCCCGCGACGGCCTGCCCTGGCGCTCCGACGTCCACGACGGGCTGCTCACCGACCTGCTCGGCCCCCGGCCCACCCTCCCCGGCGCCCAGCCCAAACTGCTCGCCGACCTCGCCGTCGAACTCCAACAGGCCCTCGGCGCGAAGCAGTTCAACCCCGACTCGCACACCCAGGTGCTGCGGGCCTTCGCCGAGGCCGGCATCCAGCTCGGCTCCACCCGCTCCTGGGAGCTCAAGGGCGTCGACCACCCGGCCGCCCGGCTGCTGGTCCGCTACAAGGAGCTGGCCCGGATCCACGTCGCCCACGGCTGGGCCTGGCAGGACGCCTGGGCCCGCGGCGGCCGCTTCCGGCCCGAGTACGTGGTCGGCGGCGTGGTCTCCGGCCGCTGGGCCAGCCGCGGCGGCGGCGCCCTGCAGATCCCGCGCATCCTGCGCCGCGCCGTGGTCGCGGACCCGGGCTGGGTGCTGGTGGTCGCCGACGCCGCCCAGCTGGAGCCCCGGGTGCTCGCCGCGCTCTCCCAGGACGCCGGGCTGGCCCGCACCGCCGCCGGCGGCGACCTCTACGAGGCGCTCGCCGCCAGTGCCTTCCAGGGCGACCGCGACAAGGCCAAGCTCGGCCTGCTCGGCGCCATGTACGGGCAGACCAGCGGCGACATCGGCCCGCTGCTGAACACCCTGCGCCGCCGCTACCCGGCCGCGATGGGCTACGTCGAGGCCGCCGCCCGCACCGGCGAGGACGGCGGCGTGGTCACCTCCCGGCTCGGCCGGGTCTGCCCGCCCGCCTCCGCCGCCTTCCTCGACCTCACCGAGGCGGACACGGGCGGCGAGGACGGCGGCCGCACCGCCCGCGCCCGCGGCCGGTTCACCCGCAACTTCGTCATCCAGGCCAGCGCCGCCGACTGGGCGCTGGCCCTGCTGGCGGCGCTGCGCCGGCGGCTGAACGCCCTGCCGACGGCCGTCCCGTCGGACCGCCCGCACCTGGTGTTCTTCCAGCACGACGAGGTGATCGTGCACACCCCGGCCAACCTGGCCGACGAGGTGGCCGGCGCCGTCGCCGAGGCCGCCGACGAGGCCCGGCGGCTGGTGTTCGGCGACACCCCGGTGCGCTTCCCGCTCAGCACCGCGGTGGTGGACTGCTACGCGGACGCCAAGTAGCCGGTCCTACCCGAGCTTCCGGAACGTCCGCGCGTCCTCGGCCGCCGCGACCACCTCGGCCAGCCCGGCCCCGGTCGAGGCGATGACGGCGGCGGCCACCGCGCCCTCCACGAACGGCGCGTCCACCAGCCGCACGTCCGGCCTGGGGTCGTCCTCCAGCACGGTCAGGGCGGTGAGCACCGAACTGCCGAGGTCCGGCAGCACCACCACGCCCGCCCCGCCGTCCGCCGCCGCGATCGCCCCGGCGATCAGCTCGTAGCTGGTGCCGATCCCGCCGTCCTCCGTCCCGGCCGCGACCGCCACCCGCACGCCGTCCGGGGCGAGTTCGCCGAGCAGCTCGCGCAGCCCGGCGGCCAGCCCCGCGCTGTGCGACACCAGCACGATGCCCACGTGTTCGCTCATACGGCCGACCCTACGGCCCCATCCCACTACGCCGGGAGAGTGACCCGAATCCCGCGTGTCGGATCCCGTGCCCGTACCCCCCGTCTGGCGTAGCGTCGGGCCCAGGCTGTTGCGTCCGCACCACGGTCACCCGCGGTCACCCAAGGGAGCGAAGAGCGTTGAAGAAACTGATCAACACCCCGGAGAGCGTCCTGGAGGACGCCCTGGCCGGAGTCGCCGCCGCCCACCCCGAGCTGACGGTGGACATCCCCAACCGGGTGATCACCCGGGCCGCCCGCCCGGCCGGGCCCAAGGTCGCGCTGATCTCCGGCGGCGGCTCCGGCCACGAGCCGCTGCACGGCGGTTTCGTCGGCCCGGGCATGCTCGACGCCGCCTGCCCGGGCGAGGTGTTCACCTCCCCCGTCCCGGACCAGATGCTGGCCGCCGCCAAGGCGGTGGAGAACGGCGCCGGGGTGGTCTTCGTGGTGAAGAACTACACCGGCGACGTGATGAACTTCGAGCTCGCCGCCGAACTCGCCGCCGAGGAGGGCCTGGAGGTCCGCACCGTCCTGGTCAACGACGACGTCGCGGTCGAGGACTCGACCTGGACGGCCGGCCGCCGGGGCACCGGCGCGACCGTCCTGGTCGAGAAGACGGCCGGCGCGCTCGCCGAACGCGGCGCCGGCCTGGACGAGGTGGCCGCCCTCGGCGAGCGGGTCAACGCCGCCTCCCGCTCCTTCGCGATCGCGCTCACCGCGGCCACCGTCCCGGCCGCCGGGAAGCCCGGCTTCGACCTGCCCGCGGACGAGATCGAGGTCGGCGTCGGCATCCACGGCGAGCCCGGCCGCCGCCGCGAGAAGCTCCGCCCGGCCCGCGAACTGGCCGCCGAGGTGGTCGAGACCATCCTCACCGACCACCACCTGACCCCCGGCGACGAGGTGATCGCCCTGCTCAACGGCCTCGGCGCGACCCCCCTGCTGGAGCTGTACGTGGTCTACGGCGAGGTCGCCGCCCGGCTCGCCGAGCGCGGCATCACGGTGGTCCGCAGCCTGGTCGGCAACTACGTCACCAGCCTCGACATGGCGGGCTTCTCGCTCACCCTCACCAAGGCCGACGCCCAACTCCTGGACCTCTGGGACGCCCCGGTCGACACCCCCGCCCTCAAGCGGGCCTGAAGGGAGACGGCATGGACTTCGACACCCCGCTCGCCGAGGCCTGGATCCGCGCGATCGCCGCGGCCGTCGAGGCGCAGCAGGCCCGGCTCACCGACCTCGACTCCGCGATCGGCGACGGCGACCACGGCAGCAACCTCCGGCGCGGCTTCGACGCCGCCCGCACCGCCCTGGACGACCTCCGTCCGGTCGGCCCCGGCGCCGTCCTCACCAAGACCGGCACCACCCTCATCTCCAAGGTCGGCGGCGCCTCCGGCCCCCTGTAAGGCAAGGCCTTCCGCGCCGTCGGCGCCGCCCTGCCCGGGCCGTCGGCCGACCCGACCGCCCTCGCCGAAGCCCTGGCGGCCGGCCTGGACGCGATCCGCGCCCTCGGCCGGGCCGAACCCGGCGACAAGACCATCGTGGACGCCTGGACCCCCGCCGTCGCCGCCTTCCGCACCGCCGCAGCCTCCGGCGCCACCCTCCCCGCAGCCGCCACAGCCGCCGCCGAAGCCGCCGAACAGGGCGCCCTGGACACCACCCCCCTCCGCGCCCGCAAGGGCCGCGCCTCCTACCTCGGCGACCGCAGCACCGGCCACCAGGACCCGGGCGCCACCTCCACCGCCCTACTCTTCCGCACCCTCGCCGACACCCTCACCCCCGCCTGACCCACCCCAAACCCGCACCCACCCGCACCCACCCACCCCCAGCACCCACCCACCCACCCCCTCCCCCACCCAGGCGAGAGGGACGCGCTGCGGGAGGGGGCGGTGGAGGGGGTGGGTGCGGAGAGGGGCGTGACGGGTGATTTTCAGACTGCCAACGGC